>DATDHE010000189.1:0-37705 GCA_036521695.1 Candidatus Acidiferrum sp.
GAGATTGCCGTCCACGCTAACCCGATTGGTTACAATGAACTGCGGTATTACCTTGAAAAAAATGGGTTTGCGATTCAGGGAGTTTACCGCGACCGGAAGAAGGGGAATCAGTGGCTGTACTGGCCGCTCGTGGCGTTCATCCGGTTGCTTGCGAAGCTAACGCCAGAGAAGCGGCGCAAGGATCGTTGGACGGACGAGCTTGCTTCCGATCCCGTGCTGCTTGGCGGGAACACGATCATCATTCATTCTGTCATTCCGTCATAGAATAACAGAATGAATTGGATCGAAGCGACTGGTTGTTGCTGGTACCCTGTCGAGCCCCTCTAGTTTTTCGTAATTGTTGATTCTAAACATAGATAGGGATTCCGTCCCATGGACAAATGGGACGGATACGCACAGCGCATCGACAGCTGTGGGGCGAAGGCAAAATCAGAGAGCCGGAGAAAGAGCGCAGAATGAATTCTGCGCTGCTTGAAGCGGAGTAACGAGACGCCTCGCATTCGGCACGTAAGTGAGCTCTACGCTAGAATCGCGAGATGGAGGCCGGATCGATGATCGTGAAAAGGTGTCATTGGGCGACGAACGAGGTAAACATTCCTTATCACGATGAGGAGTGGGGTGTGCCGTTGCATGACGAGCGCGCCTTGTTTGAGCTTTTGATTTTGGAGGGGGCGCAGGCGGGGCTGAGCTGGGACACGGTTTTGAAGAAGCGGGCGCGATATCGCGAGGTGTTTGATGGGTTTGATATGGAGAAGGTGGCACGGTACGACAAGAGGAAAGTGCGCGAACTTTTGAGGGACGCGGGGATTATTCGGAACCGGTTGAAGATTGCGGCGACCATTTCGAACGCGCAAGCGTTTTTGGAGGTGCAGGAGGAGTTTGGGTCGTTTGCCGCATATATCTGGCGATTTGTGGGTGGCAAGCCCAAGCAGAATGCTTGGAAGACGCACAATCGATTACCCGCGAAGACCGCGGAATCAGATGCCATGAGCAAGGATTTGCAGAAGCGAGGATTTCGGTTTGTGGGGTCGACGATTTGTTATGCGTTTATGCAGGCGACGGGAATGGTGAACGATCATTTGGTGTCGTGCTTTCGGCATGAGGAGTTGGAAGCAAGCGAAGGTTGAACGGAACCGCCGCTCCTGAAGGGAAACGGCAACCGCGATTACCGTATCGGGCAAGAAAACCAGCGCGGGCATCACGGAAAGATTTCGACGTCGATAACGTGGAACGGAAGTTTTCCGGCGCTGCGTACGCGATGTGTATAGGCCTGTCCGCGAGCCTTGCGAAAACCGGGATTGCCAAGCTTGACGTCCTGCGCTTCGCTCCACTCGCCGCCGGCGGGCTGTGATTGAGTTTTGTCACCGCTGATGGGAATGCCGACGTTATCGTTGCTGTGCGTGTGGAAGAGAGAGACTTCGCCGACAGGGAATTGCACGTTGAGGACGCGGACGTACTGGTTCTGGAAAACAAAGTGGTGGTGCGGTTCCTTATCGACGGGGACGGGTTCAGTTAGAGCGGTGGCGGCAGCGGCGGGCAGGGGAACGGGGACGGCGGCAGCAGAGGCGTTCTTCAACTCGATTTCAACGATCTCAAACGGGGCGTCTTCGAGATTTTCGACGGAATGAGTGATGGGCTCTGACCATCGCGAATCACCAGCTTTATAGCGCAATTCCTCGACCGCACCGCTTGCGGAGGTAACGAGGGCGTGCATGTCCGTGATGTACACGACCACACGGGATGGATGCGAGTGCATGGCTATCTTCTGGTGCGGTGCGTACCGCGCATGCAAGACACGAATCTGTTCGTTTTCGAATGCGACTTTCACGTCGCCGGGATCGACGGATACCGGATCCTGGCAGAGGGCCGCGGGCGCCGCGCCGAGGGACACCAGCAAAAAGACAAAAGAAAGTGTTCGCATTGAGACGAAGCTCCTTTGTGAGCGCACAGGATAAACGGGCTTTCGGCGCGATGCAATGAAACTGCGTGGCGCGGAGACGTCCGCCTCGTGCTTGCGTTGAAGGCTAGGCGAGCTTACGATAGCAACCTGCCGTTTTCGGGGAATTCCAACGCAGTTTAGATGAAGTGATCGTTGAGGCGATGAGGTGTGGTTGGTGTTGAAGAGAAGCGGCGAGAACAGCCGAGAGTGCCTGTTCTACTCAGGAGAGGGCCTGAATGAAATCGGTGGTGGTGGTGGGCGCGCAGTGGGGGGATGAGGGGAAGGGCAAGGTGGTGGACTACCTTGCGGGGTCGTTTGATTTTATTGCGCGCGTTGCGGGGGGGCATAACGCGGGGCATACCGTCATTATTGGGAAGGACCGGTATGTGCTGCAGTTGATTCCCTGCGGGATTTTGCGGCCGAAGCAGCAGGCGGTGATTGGAACAGGCGTGGTGGTGGATCCGGCAGCACTTGTGGCGGAGATCGAGACTTTGGCGAAAGCCGGGATCGACGTGAAGGGACGGCTGCACATCAGCAATCGCGCGCATTTGATTTTTCCGTATCACCGGGAATTGGATAAGGCGGCGGAGGGAGCGCGGGGGGCGGACAAGATTGGGACGACATCGCGGGGAATCGGGCCGGCATACGAAGACAAAATGGCGCGGCGCGGTTTGCGGATCTGCGATTTACTTGAGCCGGAATTGTTTCGCAAGAAGGCGGCCCGAGTTGTCGCTGAGAAAAACCGGCTGGCGAAGGGCGCTTACGGGGCGGACATTGATTTTTCGCATGAAGTGGAAGCGACTTTGAAGTTGGGCGAGAAAATTCGCGGATATATTTGCGATACAGCGGAATTGGTGAATCGGGCTTTGGATGAAGGGAAGTCGGTGCTGTTTGAAGGCGCCCAGGGGACGATGCTGGATATTGATCATGGGACCTATCCGTATGTGACGTCTTCGAGCGCGATCTCTGGTGGAGCGACTACCGGCGTGGGTGTGCCACCGACAAAAATCAAGAACGTGTTGGGGATTTCGAAGGCTTACACGACGCGGGTGGGCAGCGGGCCATTTCCTACCGAGATGCCGGAGTTGGAAGCTCAGGAAGTTCGTGAGCGAGGGAAAGAGTTTGGAGCGGTGACGGGCCGGGCGCGACGATGCGGGTGGCTGGATCTCATGGTGTTGCGTTACGCGAAGATGATCAATGGCATTGATTCGTTGGTGGTGACGAAGTTGGATGTGTTTGATACGCAGCGCGAGATTCAGGTTTGCGTCGGTTATACGTATAAAGGGAAAAAGCTGAAAGAGATGCCGGCTTTGGCGGAGGAGTACGAGCAGGTTGTGCCCGAATACAAAACGCTGCCTGGATGGTGCGAGACGACATATGGCGTGAAAGATGGGGCGAAATTGCCGAAGGCCGCTTTGGATTATTTGCAGTTTATCGGGGATTTTTTGCAGGTGGAGATCGGGATGATTTCGACAGGGCCGGAGCGGGATGCAACGATTGTGCCCGCGGGGACGTTGTTGGCGCGGTGGTTGTAGAGGGAAGAAAAAGAAAGAAAAGGATTTAACGCACCGAAGCGCAGAGACACAGAGGGCACAGAGAAGACGAAGAGAAAGCCTCGAGAAATAGCTCACCGATGCTCACCTACGAGCAAGCACGCCAGAAAGTCATCGAAGAATTAACAGAGAAGAAAGGTCCGCGCGCTACGGAACAGGTGCGCGTGGGTGATGCGCTCGGGTATGTGTTGGCGCAAGAGGTGAAGACAGACCGGGAGTACCCGCCGTTTAACCGGGCTACACGCGACGGATACGCGGTGTTTGCCGCGGATGCGAAGGCGGGGGCCGCGCTGAAGTGCACGGGTGAAATTAAGGCGGGGGACCGCGTCACGAAGGAATTGTGGGCGGAGACTTGCGTGCAGATTATGACAGGCGCGGCAGTGCCGTCTGGCGCGGACGCCGTGGTGATGATCGAGCACACGAAGCCCGACGGAGATCAAGTGCGGTTCGAACGCGACGCGGTGACGGGGCAAAATTTTGTGCCGCGCGGGAGCGAGGCGCGGGCGGGTCAGACGCTTTTGACGCCAGGGATGCGACTCGGTTACGCGGAGCTTGCGCTGGCGGCGCAGGTGGGTGCGGCGGAGTTGAAGTGCGCCTCGAAACCGCGCGTGGCGATTCTTTCGACCGGGGATGAGATCGTGCCGGTGGATAGCATTCCTGGGCGATTTCAGATTCGCAACAGCAACAGCGTTTCGTTGGCAGCGCAGGTACGGCTGTCGGGAGGCAAGCCGATTTTGCTGGGGAACGCGATGGACCGCGAGGACGATTTGTCGTCGAAGATTCGGCGGGGGTTGCAGGAGGATTTGCTGATTTTGTCGGGTGGAGTTTCGATGGGGAAGTACGATTTGGTGGAAAAAGTTCTGAAGGAGTTGGGGACGGAATTTTATTTTGATGCGGTGGCGATCCGGCCTGGGAAGCCGGCTGTGTTTGGAAAGTGCGGCGAGAAATTTGTGTTTGGATTGCCTGGGAATCCGGTGTCGACGATGGTGACGTTTGAGTTGTTTGTGGCGCCGGCGGTGGATTTGTTGAGTGGAGCGGAGGCGCGGGAAATGCCCGTGGTGGTCGCGCGGCTCGGCGAGGTTTTCTATGAAAAGCCGGGCGTAACGCACTTTTTGCCGGCGCATATGGAGGGACAAGGCGCGGGTCGGGAAGTGAAAGTTTTGAAGTGGCAAGGTTCCGGCGACGTTTCGGGCCTCTCGAAAGCAAATTGTTTTGTTATCGTTCCGGCGACGCTGGAAAAGATAGGCGTTGGCGAGCGTGTGGAAGTGATGGTGCGACGGGACTTGATTTGAAATAGAGCTAAAAAGAGCGAAGAAAAAAAATTACACAGAGAGCACAGAAGACACAGAGAAGAGGGGAATGGCGAAGCTGTCGCATTACGGGAGCCGGGGAGAGGTAAGGATGGTGGACGTGTCGGAGAAGGTGGTGACGACACGGACGGCGGTGGCGCAAGGGTTTGTGAAGATGAGCCCAGCGGTGGTGCGGGCTGTGAAGCGTTTGAAGAACCCGAAAGGGAACCCCTTGGAAATAGCGCGGATTGCGGGGATTGCGGCCGCGAAGCGGACGGCGGAGTGGATACCTCTTTGTCATCCGCTGCCGCTGACGCACATTGATGTGACTGCTCGGCTGTGCCAAAATGGCGTGGAAGTTCGCTCCGAAGTTACGGCGACGGCCCAAACGGGGGTCGAGATGGAAGCGCTGGTCGCCGTTACTGCCGCGGCCCTCACGGTCTACGACATGTGCAAAGCTCTCGATAAAGGAATGGAAATCAGCGGGATAGTTCTCGTCAAGAAGACCGGCGGGAAGAGCGGGGACTTTATTCGCAGCGCGAAGGCTGCAGTTGCAGGCAATCAGAATAATCATAAAAAAAAGACCCGGAGCCGGGGCCGATGAGCGCTGCGGGCGGAAAAACCGTCAAATTATTGGTGGCGGATGACAATCCGCTGGTCAGGGATTTGGTTGTTAAGGGCATGGAGCCGTACTGCGAGGTCGAAACAGCTTCCGACGGCGCGGATGCGCTGCTGAAAGTCATTGATACGCCACCTGACGTGATTCTCTGCGATTACAAAATGCCAGGTCTGGACGGCCGCCAGCTTTTTGAAAAGTTACATGGGCGAGAGGCGACGCGGCACATTCCGTTTCTGTTCATGGCCAGCCGGGCGGATATTGAGGAGCGGCTGCGGCCGCTGGTGGATGGCGTCGAAGATTTTGTCACCAAGCCGTTTCTTGTAAAGGATCTAGTGCGGATCGCGAAGAAAGTTGTGGACCGCTTGCATTTGGAGAAACTGCAAAAGCGCGCATCCCGGCCGGGCGTGATTCAGGGGAGGCTCGAAGAGATGAGCATGATCGACCTGATGCAGTCGCTGGAGATGGGGCAGAAGTCTTGCCGGCTGGTGGTGCAGCACAACGGCGAGCAGGGCGAGCTCTATTTTGCAAACGGACAGTGCCGCGACGCGAAGAGTGGAAAAGTCGAGGGCGATGACGCGGTGTACCGTGTAGTGCTGTGGACGGCGGGCGAATTTGAGATTGATTTTAACGCTGCGAATGCGTCGACGCGCACGACCACGACGCGTAATACGACTGGGCTTTTGATGGAAGCGATGCGGTTGATGGATGAAGCGAACCGCGACCCTGTGGAAACGAAGTAACCCGCCTGATGCGCGTCGCGGTACTCACCATTAGCGATACAGTTGCGCGAGGGGAACGCGAGGATTTGTCCGGGCCCGCGGTGGTTGCGGTGTGCCGAGGATTGAACTGGGAAGTTACCTCGGTACTGCGCGTATCGGATGATCCGGCGAATATTCGCGAACAATTGCGCGAATTGGCGGACTCCGGGCGGGTGGATGTAATTCTGACGACTGGCGGAACGGGGATTGGGCCGCGAGACAATACCCCTGAATCGACGGAGGCCGTCGCGGACCTGATTGTACCTGGAATTGCGGAGGAGATGCGGCGCAAGGGATCGGAACTGACGCCAACGGCGGTGCTTTCGCGAGGAATGGCGGCGGTTCGGGCAAAGGCCCTAATTGTGAATTTGCCTGGCAGTCCTAAGGGCGCGGCGGAGTCGCTGGATGCGGTGGCGCATCTTTTGCCACATGCGGTGCACGTGCTGCACGGAGCGCGGCACGATTAATCTTTTTACTGCTTCGCGCGCGGAATAATTGGCAAAACAATTCGGGAGGAGTGTTCGGCGTCGTGATAGATCCGGATATGACCGAGCTGCGTTTGCGACGAAGTGATTTCGGATTCGCCGGTCTGGAGATTTCGCGAGAAATGCGGTGAGAAAGCAGCTGAGATTTGCACGCGGATGCGATGATCTGCGCGAAAGACGTTGCTGGTAAGCATACGATCCAGATTGAGGAGATAGACTTTGCCAGGAGTGAGAAGCTCGGGCTTGAGCGAGGCGTTGCGGTAACTGGCGCGGAGGACGTCCAGGCCCGGGCTCATCAGATTGAAGGCGGTGCCGTCGGGCGACACGTCGAGGATGCGCACCCAAAGATCGAAGTCGGGGACGTCGGCGGAGACGAAGATTTCCGCGCGGATCGGGCCGGTAACTTCCGTGTCGGTCTGGAAAGGCCTCGTGTCGAAGACAAGAACATCGTCGCGGCCTGCGAACGCGCGATAGTCATACGCGCCGTACTCGGTGTAGGGATCGGTTAGCGGCTGTGCGGGATCGGAGACGAACTCGGAAGTCCGAGCGGACGGGACGATCACTGATGAATACAGCGTGCCTGTTCGGGAAGCAGACCCCGATGCGTTCAGATAGAAGGAAGTTTCTTTCGCCCGTGTCAGTGGCCAGGAATCTTCATCCCGCCAGGCGTTTTTACCCATAACGAAAACGCGAACGGGTTTTTCGCGATCGACGCCGTTATCGATGCTGCGAAGATAGTGATCCATCCAGCGGAGAATTAGCTCGTCGTAGTCGACGGGAGCGGCGGGACCGAAGTCGCGCTCGCCGGATTTGGATTCGCCCTGGCCGCCGTGGGTCCAGGGACCGATCATCGTATGCGCGCGGGGATCTTTTTCGTTGCGGCGGGCGGCGAGCAGGCCGTTGAAATTTGTTGTCGCGCCATCGGGGCCGTAGGCTTCGTCGTACCAGCCGGAAAAATTCAAGACCGCGGCGTGAACGCGATCGTATTTATTACGAAGTTCGGCCCAGTCCCACCAGGAATCGGCAGGCGGATGCGAAAGCCATTGGTAGTAGAAAGGCGCGACTTGCTTCAGGTCCGGCAGATCGCGCAACGGCAGGAAATTCTGGATGCGTTCATGATCTTGCTTCCAAGCTGCGGCAGCCTCTTTGCGCGTTTGCGGCCCGGGAAGATTTTTGCGGCATCGGGCGTTCGGGGCAATGTTGAACCAGATCCAGTCGAGCCACGAGCCATCGAAAACGCCGCCGGAATAGAAGAAATTGCGCGGCGTGGAAAAAGTCATGGCGGGGACCATGGCTTTGAGATGCGGTGGATTCTCGACGGCGGCGAGCCATTGGACGGCGCCCGGGTATGATAGGCCAAAGCTGCCAACGTTTCCGTCTGACCATGGTTGGTGCGCAGCCCATTCGATGGTGTCGTAGCCGTCGCGGCCCTCGTTTTGATACGGGGAAAAATCGCCGTCGGAGGCGTAGCGGCCGCGGACGTCTTGAATTACGACGGCGTAACCGCGGGCAACCGCTTTTTCAGGTGTAGAGCCCTCCTTGAGGACGAACTGTTTGCCGTACGGAGTGCGATAGACGAGCGTGGGGAAGCGGCCGGTGGCGCTGGGGAGCACGACGTCCGCGCGCAGGACGACACCATCGCGCATCGGGACGGCGACGTCCTTGGTGACATTGAGAGTGGGCGAGGGTTTTGCTCGCTGAGAACTGCCAGCGAAGAAAGGTACGGCGGCCGCGAGTAGAAGGCCGATTGGCAGCAAATACGAGAAACGGCGCAAGTTTGAGAAGCCTCCGCGGGAGAATCGTAAAGCCATGCGGGCGGCATTGTACCCGAAGATGCGGTGAAACGGTGGTTGACGCAGGTGCGTGCGTCGTCAACAATGTTTCCACCATGGCGCAAAAACTTACGGACAAGAAGCTGGCTGTACTGGGGATGGGGAAGCTCGGCGGGATTTTGCTGCGGGCGTACCTGAAGCAAGGGTTGTTTTCGGCGAAGCGCGTGACGGCTACCGTGAAGCATGCCGAGAAGGCTACGGCGCTGGTGAAAGAGCTTGGCGTTGACGTGAGTACCGAGAATCGCAAAGCCGTGCACGGCGCGGACATTGTGCTGCTGGGTGTGAAGCCACAGGTGGTGGGCGACGTACTGAAAGAGATTGCGCCGGAGTTGAGCGAGAAAACGCTTGTGATATCGGTGGCGGCTTCCGTGCCGACGAGCTACATAGAACAGCACGTGGGGGGAAATGCGCCGGTGGTGCGGGCGATGCCCAACACTTGTTCGGCGGTTGGCTGTGGGATGACTGGGATTTGTAAGGGCGCACACGCAGGGGCTGAACATTTGGAGACGGCGCGGGCGATGTTTGACGCGGTAGGTCGGACGGTAGTTGTCGACGAGAAGAATATGGATGCCGTGACGGGGCTTTCGGCGAGCGGGCCGGCGTTCGCGTACATCATTTTGGAGTCGTTTGCGGAAGCCGGTGTGAAAGTGGGATTGCCGCGCGATGTTTCGACGCTGCTTGCGGCGCAGATGATGAAGGGCGCGGCGAGCGTTGTACTGGAGACGGGCGATCACCCGGCGCTGTTGAAGGATGCAGTGACGACGCCGGCGGGCTGCACGATCGACGGAATTCTGGAGCTGGAAGAAGGCAAGCTGCGCGTCACACTAATCAAGGCCGTGGTCAAGGCCACGCATCGCGCGGGAGAATTGCTGTTCGAAAAATAGCGGAAAAACCGCGCTGGATTCCGCTTTGGCGTTTGCGGCGGAATCTCCCTTCTGCATGATTCACACCCTCATTAACGCAGTGCGTGGCTTTCTCAGCGGAGATGGAGCGCTTATTCTCCCGGAGATGGAGTTGGTGTTGTTTGCGTGTGGGATTTTGCTGATCGATCGCTGGCTTTCCGCCAACGAAAAACATTGGAACGCGATGCTCGCGCTGGCAGGGACGGCGTTCAGCGGATTTACGCTGTATGTGCAGCATGGAAAGATTCAAGCGTTGCGTGACGTAAATCCGGAGTCGCCGGGACTTCTTGGTCTTCACCAAAGCGTGCTGGTCGATCCGTTTTTTCTATTTTTCGCCGCGCTTTTTCTGGCCGCTACCGCGCTGATTATTTTGCTTTCGGTGCGCTATCTGGAGATCGAAGAGGAAGGGCGCGGAGCTTATTACGCGCTGGTTTTGTTTGCTTGCGTGGGCATGATGCTAATGGTTTCGGGGGTCGATGTGATTGTTGTGTTGCTGGGGTTGGAGACTTTGGGGCTGAGCTGTTTTCTCTTGACCCGATTTGCGCAGGGCGAGCAACAGATGAAAAACGCCGCGCGAAGTTATGCGTTTCAGTGGGCCTGCAGCTCGTTTGTGCTGACCGGTGGTTTTTTGTTGCTTCACAGGCTGTATCAAACGACGAATCTCGGCCGCATGGGCGCGATCCTCGAAGTACGTTTGAATAATGGTGTGCCGTTTGGCGGACTTACGGCATGGTCTTCCGTACTCGCGCTTGGTTTGCTTGCCGCTGGAGCTTTTTTCCTGATCGATGCGGCACCACTCCATTGGTTCGCGCCCGCCGTTTGCGAATCGGCTCCAACGCCGATTGCCGGGTACTTGGGCATGGCCGTGAAGACAGCAGGCTTTGCGTTGCTTCTGCGTTTTTTTTCTTTTTTGTTTTTATTTGCTCACGAAAAGTGGATTCACGTCTGGGGCGGGGTGGCAATCGTATCCCTTCTCTGGGGAAATATTGCTGCGATGCGGCAGACCAATGTGAAACGTCTCCTGGCGTACGGGTCCATCGCCCAGACGGGATTTATATTGCTTGGACTGGTGGCGGGGAATGAAGCCGGCTTTAGCGGCATGATGTACTACCTGGGCGTGAATCTTTTTATGACGGCGGGCGCGTTTGGAATACTGATTGTGCTGCAACAGCGTGGGAGTTCTGCGACAGAAGTGCGCGACCTGGACGGCTTGTTTTGGCGGAGCCCTGCGGCGGCGCTGCTGTTGCTTGTTTTCATGATGTCGCTCGCGGGAGTGCCGGCAACGGCGGGTTTTCTGGCGAAGTATTACATCGTGAAAGCGCTGCTTGCGGCGCCGCACCCCGAACTCGCTGCATTTGCCGTTGTCAACGCGCTGCTCAGCGTCTGTTACTATGGCCGCGTCGTGTCGCATGCCTTGAAAAAGCCGCGCGCCCACGCACCAGCCCTCGAAGCGCCGCGCCTGACCATAAGCAGCGGCCAGACTATCGCGCTGACGGCCGCCGTGTTTGTGTCGCTCGCGGCAGGGTTGTATCCTGAACCATTCCTGCGCATAGCGCGCTACGCCTTTGGACAATGATTTTGGACGATAATCCAAATAAGACGGACTCGGCACCCACCTCCGCGAAAAAAGGGAAGGGCTTGGGCACGCAGTTTGGCCTGGCGATGGAGCTGCCATTCGTATTCGTCGCCGCAGTCGTCATCGGGGGCGGCCTGGGATATTTTATCGACCACTGGCTGCACACCAAGTTCATCTTCATGTTTGTCTTGGGCGGGCTGGGATTTTTCGCGGGATTGCACGAGATCCTGCGGCGTCTGCCCGGCTGATGACGATGGAAAGGGCTGACCAATCCGTGCCGAGCGAGATCGAACCGGCCGCCGCGGCGGTTTTCACCCGCACGGAGCAGCGGATCGCGTGGTTGACGCTGGTTCTTGGCGGAGCAACGGCGATCATCGTGGCAATCCTGCGCCACCCGGCGTGGGCGGAGGGCCTAGCCATCGGAACGGTGCTGGCATGGCTGAATTTCCGATGGCTGAAGCGGGGTCTGGATGCACTAGTCGTGACCGCAACCGCGCAAGAAGGGTTTGCGAAGCCGCGAATCCCGGTTGGAACATGGTTTCGCCTGATGTTCCGCTACGGCTTGATAGCCTTCTGCGGGTATGTTATTTTTGAGTATCTGAAAGTTCCCCTTGCGAGCATGGTAGTTGGTTTGTGTGCTTTAGGAGCCTCAACAATCGCCGCAAGTGTGTACGAAATCTTGCGTCCTCCGGAATAGGGAATGGAACATTACGTAAGCTGGCTGACATATCTTGTAAATCAAATCCTGGGAGTGCCAGCTCTGGCATTGTTGAAGGCGCTGCACATCACGCCGAGTTACCCCGACACGCCCATTCCCGAGCACGTGGTGATGGCGCTCACGGTTCTGGTTGTCGGGACAGTGATGGCGCTTTTGCTGAGGGCAAGGCTGTCTGTCGAGCGGCCGGGGGCATCGCAACAAATCGCAGAGTTGTTGCTCACGAACCCAATGGGGTTCGGGATCAACGACGTTCTGGAAGAGAACGCGGGCCATCACTGGCAGAAGTACGTGCCGATGGTGGGAACGGTAGCGCTGTTCATTTTGCTGGCGAACCTTTTTGGCGCCTTTCCGTTTTTGAGCGCGCCGACGGCGAACGTGACCGTTCCGCTGGCTTGCGCGATCATCACGTTTGCCTATTTCAACTGGCAAGGCCTGAAGCATCACGGCCCGCTGGGATACGCGAAGCATTTTTCTGGGCCCGTGGCATGGCTCTCTCCGCTGATGTTTCCCGTGGAAATCATCAGCACGACCGCGCGTTTGCTTTCACTGACGGTACGTCTCTGGGCCAACATTTTTGCCAGCGATTTGATTTATGGATTGTTCCTGGGCTTGTTTACGGGTCTCGCCGTCTGGGCGGGGACGAAGTCCGCGATCGCGGGCATTGTGTTGGGAGTGTTCCCTGCGCTGGTTCCCATCGCGTTTATTCTTCTGCACGTTTTCGTATCCGTCGTGCAGACGTACGTGTTTGCCATTTTGCCCGCGGTCTATATCGGCCTGGCCACGGGAGATGAGCATTAATCAGTTTTTCGATACCCATTTTGTTAGCCGCTCCAGCGTGAGCCCGGCTGCACGGTGTCCGGGAACCACCTCCTGGCGGCAATTCATGAGGAGGAAGTTATGAAGAAAGCAGCAGTCATATTGATAGCGCTCATCGCGGTGCTCGTCATTGCACCGGCGGCGTTCGCGCAAACAGCACCAGAAGCGGCGAAGCCGCCAATCAACCCGACCACGCTGGTGATCGCGGTGGGATTTGGCGTAGCCGTCGCGGCGTTCGGCGGAGGTTTGGGTCAGGGCCGGATCGCCGCAGCAGCCTGCGAAGGCATCGCGCGAAATCCGGGAGCGGCTGGCGGCGTTCGCGCAGCCATGATCCTGGGACTTGTGTTCGTCGAGACGCTAACCTTGTTCACTTTTGCGCTGGGATTTCTCCTTTACTCGAAACTCTAATCAAGATTCAATCACGATGACGCGGAATTTGAAGGCCCAAAGGCGAAAGCCTTTGGGCCTTTTCGTTTTTGTGGCGTTGATGTTGTGCGCAGGCTCGGCGCGGGAGCAGATGGTGGGGCCCTTCCAGGATAAACAAGCCCGATATTACAAAGGATTTGTTGTGGCTAACGGTTGATGAGATTCGCCTGCATCAAGAAATTGATGGCGCGGCTGGGCATCAGTCCCAAATAGAGGGTGCCAAGAGTGGTTATGGCGAGAACGACGTTGACCGTCAAGGGGAAGGGTGGGGGAGCGACAGCGGTGGCCTCAGCACTTGGCTCGCGCATGTACATCACTACGATGAGGCGAATGTAGTAGTAGGCGCCGATCACGCTGTTCACGGCCATCAGCACCGCAAGCCAAATCAGGTGCGAATCCAATGCGGCTTTAAAGATGTAAAACTTGCCCAGGAATCCTGCAGTGATCGGCAAGCCGAGCAGCGAGAGCATGAAAAGCGCAAGGACAGCCGCAACCACGGGCTGGCGCTGGCCAAGACCTGCGTAGTCATCGAACGAAAGGTGTTTCTCGCCTGCTCCGCCAAACTGCGAAACGATGGTGAAAGCGCCGACCTTCACTAGAGCATAGCTGAGGAGATAAAAGAGCACGGCGGCGTACGCGGCGCTTGCACCCAGGTCCGAATTGCCGGCCAGATCGGTGACTGCAGCAAACGCGACAAGGATATAGCCAGCGTGTGCGATTGAGCTATAGGCCAGCATGCGCTTGACGTTGGTCTGCAGCAAGGCACCGAGATTGCCCACAAACATCGTGGCCACGGCGAGGATCCAGAAAGCCCAGAACCAGAAATGGGTGGCTGCGGGCACGCTGGTGAAGATCCTGAGTAGCAAAGCGAAAGTCGCAGCCTTTGGCCCCGCGGAAAAGAGCGCAGTAACGGGAGTCGGCGCGCCTTCGTAAACATCCGGAGTCCAAATCTGGAACGGCGCAGCGGCCACCTTAAAACTCAGCCCGATAAGCATTAGGGCAAGCCCGAGCTTCAAAAGGCTGCTAGATGGATCGGCGGCATCCATTTTCAGGATATTCGTGGTGCCCGTGACGCCGAAAACGAGCGCAATGCCGTAAAGAAAAAAGGCCGTGGCGAACGAGCCGAGAAGAAAATACTTCATCGAGGATTCGCCAGACTTCAGTGTGTCGCGACGATAGCCCGCAAGGATGTAACTGGAGATGGAGCTCAACTCAAGGCCGACAAATGCTGTGAGCAGCTCTTGCGCGGAGGCAAGAACGGCCATACCCGCGGTGGCGAAAAGGACGAGGGCGTAGAACTCGGCATCGCCCAGACGTTCGCGCTCGAGGTAAGGGGCAGCGGCGAGAATGACAAGCATAGCTATCAGCCCGACAAGATGATTGAAGAAGATGCTGAAAGGATCGGCGGCAAGAAGGCCAGAGAACGCGGCGCCCGGATTGTGGACGGCATAAAAGTTGCCACAGATACCTAGCAGCGCTCCGGTAACTGCGACAAACGTCAAGACTTTGCGGCTGCGTACGAAAGGTTGGAGCAGCATCATGAGCGCGCCAAAGCCGCACCAAATCAGTTCCGGTAGAACGCGAAGCACATCCGAGATACTGGGGAACGCAGACATTTAGCGGGTTCCGAGCCTTTCGAGCGGGATTTGTTCGGCAGAACCTGTCTTGGCAACCGGACGGCTCGCTGGAGGCTGAGTTACCTTTGGCGGAGCAATGGCTTCGCGGGCAAAATCACGCCTCATCTGTTGAATGACTTCGTTACAGGGACCAGCGATGCGCCGCGTAAAGAATGGCGAATGATTGCCCAGCCAGAGCATGAGGATACACATGCTCACGAGGACCCACTTTTCGCGGGAGTTTGTGTCCGGGATTTCTAGGTTCTTCTTGTTGGTGACCTCACCAAGGAAAACCCGCTGATATGACCATAAGAGGTAGCAAGCGGAAAGAATGACGCCGGTTGCGCCCCAAGCAGCCCAATCCCAACGCACTTGATAGGTGCCGAGCAGCGTGAGGAACTCTCCCACAAAGCCGTTCATCAAGGGTAAGCCGAGCGAAGAGAGCGCCGCGAATAGAAAAAACGCCGCAAAGCGAGGCATCGGAGTTGCCAGGCCGCCGAATTCGGAGATTTCAAACGTGTGACGGCGCTCGTAGAGCATCCCCACCAGCAGGAACAGTGCGCCGGTGGAGATGCCATGCGCAAGCATGACGTAGACCGCGCCTTGCATGGAGATATCCGAAAAACAAAAGACGCCCAGAATCACAAAGCCCATGTGGCTGACCGATGAATAGGCGACGAGCTTCTTCAAGTTTGGCTGCACCAGGGCCACAAGTGCGCCATAGATGATGCTGATGATGGCCAGGACTGCGACGAAGGGCGCAGCACGACGCGATGCAAGAGGGAATAACGGCAGACAGATGCGGATGACGCCATAAGCGCCTGTCTTTAGCAGGACGCCAGCGAGGTCCACGGATCCCGCCGTGGGCGCTTCGGTGTGCGCATCGGGCAGCCAGGTATGCAACGGGAAAAGCGGCACCTTGATGGCAAAGGCCAGGAAGAAGGAGAGGAAGAGCAGCATCTCCGTTCGCGGACTTAATACAAGGCTTCCGCTCTGAAGCAGCTGCTGGAGAACCGGTAGATCAAAGCTGCCGCCGGGAATGACTGCTGCGCTCAGGTGATAGAGCCAGACGATTCCGACCAGCATGAGAATTGAGCCCGCCATCGTGTAGAGAAGAAACTTTACGGCGGCGTAGATTCGGTGTTCGTGGCCCCATATGCCGATCAGCAAGGCCAACGGGATGAGCCCAATCTCCCAGAAGACAAAAAAGAGGACGAGGTCAAGAGAAAGAAAGATGCCTACGACCCCGACTTCCAGCAAAAAGAGCATGATGTGGAACTCTTTCACGCGATGCTTGATGTCGTTCCACGAGGCCAGAATGCCGATGGGCGTGAGGAACGTAATCAGGTGGACGAGGAAGACGCTGATGCCGTCGACGCCAACGTGATAATTGATGGGCGGTATGGAGATCCAGTGATGGAACTCCTGAAGTTGCAAGCCACTTGTGCCGGGGGATACGGAAAAGACCGGAAGAAAGGAGAGAAGGAATTCGACAATTCCGACCACCAGGCTAAGGCGGCGGATCCAAAGATGATCTTCGTTCTTCAGAAACAGCAAGGCGAATGCCCCCACCGCCGGGAGAAAGATAAGAACCGAGAGCAAGTGTCCGCCGTTCATCAGCGCACCATCCCGATGACCGGCTTGCCGCTCGGCCAGAAGAAGATCACCGCAATGACAAAGAGTGCGCCAATGACGACCCACACCGCGTAGCTGCGTGTGTTTCCGGACTGCACGTGGCGCACCTTGTCGCCAATCGCGGAAGCTCCAGTGGCGAGCCCGTTCACCGTGCCGTCGACGACCTCCACATCCACGAACTTCCAGAGGACGTTGGTCGAAATCCACACGAGCGGCCTCACGACGACCGCGGCGTAAAGCTCGTCAACGTAATATTTGTTCAACAAGGTGCTGTACACGCCGCCCATGGATTTGGCGATGGCCGCGGGTTCACCGGGCTGCCGAATGTAGAGCCAGAAGGCTACGCCGAAACCGATGATGGCGGTAAGAACCGCGACTCCAGCGAGCGGCAGCTCGAGCGCATGGGCCGCTGCTTCCGTAGCGGCTGACTCGCCACCCGCAAACACCGGCGCCAGGAAATTCGCAAAGGAGTCCGTACCGCCCCAGAAAGCCGGCAGCGCAAACCATCCACCGAAGATCGAGAGCACGGCAAGGATAATGAGCGGGCTAAGCATGTTCCACGGTGATTCGTGCACATGAACGTGATGCTGGTCGTAGCGCTGTTTACCGAAGAAGGTAAGGAATATCAGTCGGAACATGTAGAAGGAGGTCAGCAGAGCTGTAAACAAGCCGATGGCATAGAGAATGTGGCCGGTGTTGGAGCCGCCGTTTTCGCTCTGGAAGGCTGCCAGGAGGATGGCGTCCTTGCTGAAGAAGCCCGCAAACAGCGGAGCGCCGCAGATGGCCAGCGTGGCCGTCAGCATAGTGATATAGGTCCACTTGATTTTCCTCCGGAGGCCGCCCATCTTGCGCATGTCCTGCTCGCCGCCCATGGCGTGGATCACACTTCCCGCGGCAAGGAAAAGGAGCGCTTTGAAGAACGCGTGCGTCATCAGATGGAAAATGCCCGCCGAAAAAGCGCCGACGCCGCAAGCTAGGAACATGTACCCAAGCTGGCTGACGGTCGAATACGCGAGAACTTTCTTGATGTCGGTTTGGACGAGGCCGATGGTCGCGGCGAAGATCGCGGTGGCGCAGCCAATGATGGCCACGACTAGCATGGCGGTTGGGGCGCGTGTGAAGAGGACGTGCGAGCGAGCAACCATGTAAACGCCGGCGGTGACCATGGTAGCCGCATGAATCAACGCACTGACGGGTGTGGGACCTTCCATCGCATCCGGCAGCCAGACATAGAGCGGAATCTGCGCGGATTTTCCAGTAGCGCCGACGAATAGGAGCAGGCAGGCGATGGTTAAGACGCCGAACTGTCCCATCGCCTCGGCCTGCATCGGTGCGGCCTTGGAGAAGACGGTTACGAAATCCAGACTCCCGAAGATCCGGAAGAGCAAAAACATCCCGAGCATGAAACCGAAATCCCCGATGCGATTGACGATAAAAGCTTTATTGCCTGCGTCCGCAGCGGACTTTCTCAGGAAATAGAAGCCCACAAGCAGGTAGCTGCACAAGCCGACGCCCTCCCAACCGACGAAAAGCAGGACGTAATTCGCTGCCAGCACCAGGATGAGCATGAAAAACATGAACAAATTGAGGTAGGAGAAGAAGCGGTAGTAGCCGCCTTCATGCGCCATGTAGCCGGTGGAGTAGATGTGGATGAGGAAGCCGACGCCAGTAACGACGAGCAGCATTACGACCGTAAGCTGATCGACCTGCAGGTCGAATCCCGCGCGGAAATTGCCAGCGGTAATCCATGTGAAATATTGTCGCACCCAGGGAATCTGATCAGGCGCAAGTTGCGTGAATTCACGCACGGCTTCGAGCGCGCAGGCGAAGGAGAGGCCCGTGGCGCCGAGGGCGACGCTATTGACGATCTTGTTCGGCCACTTGCCGCCGAGCAGTCCGTTGATGGCCGAGCCGAGCATCGGCAGCAGCGGAATGATCCACAGATGGTCGAGTATGAGCCGTGTGAGCATTAGAGTTTGAGCAAATCCACGCGCTCGACGTTCAGCGATTGCCGGCTGCGCGCCGTGAGAATGATAATTCCCAGGCCGACGGCCGCTTCCGCCGCCGCCACGACGATCACGAACAAGACGAACACATGTCCATCCGGCTTGTGCATGGACTGGCTAAAGGCCACAAACGCCAGATTGACGGCGTTGAGCATCAATTCGATGGACATGAAAATTGTGATGACGTTGCGCTTGAATACAAACGCCACGACGCCGAGGCCGAAAAGAACGGCGCTGAGAATCAGGTAGTAGTTCGTCGGGACCATCTTCAGCTTTTCTCCCGCTGCGCGAGAACAATCGCACCCAAAATCGCCACGAGAATAAGGAAGGAGGTCAGCTCGAAGGGATAAACAAAATCCTTAAAGAGCATCATCGAGATGTCTTTTGTATTCGCCAGCTCGCCGGACTGCAAACCGGCTTGCGCGCTCTCATTCGAACGCGCAATGGCCGCGGCGAGAAATCCCAGAAGCGCGACCGCCAGGGGAATACCCACTGTCCCCGCGAGCTTCGATACATTTGTACGCTCTTCTTCGCCGGCATTGAGAAGCATGATGACGAAAACGAAGAGCACCATGATCGCGCCGCCGTAGACGATAATTTGCACAGCGGCGACGAATTCAGCACCCATCAGCAGGTAAAGGCCGGCCAGCGCAATCATCACCACGATCAGCGAAAGCGCGCTGTGAATCGGATGGCGCTGAAAGATGAGGCTCAGGGCGCCGAGCACCGCGAGCGTCGCAAGCACAAAGAAGACGGCGAGCTGGGGCGTCACTGTGCACCCCACATCGACTTCGCCAGCATGGCAAAGGCCGTGATGACCACGTTCGCGATCGAAACCGGCAGCAAAAGTTTCCAGCCAAACGACATCAGCTGGTCATAGCGGAATCGCGGAAGTGTGCCGCGCATCCACACGTACACGAACAGGAACACAAAAATCTTCGCCAACAGCCAAAACGGTCCCTGAACGAATTCGTTCACAGCCGGGAACAAAATAAGCGCGGCGCCAATAGCCGTGATGGCTGCCCCCACGCCGGGAAGAATGATTCGGCCAAAAATCGTTTCGTAGCGAATGCCATCCCAAATCACCCAAAGCCCGAACGGAATCAGGATCACAGAAGGCAGATAGTGCGTGAACGTCCAGCTAGCGGGGAAGGGAGACAGCCATCCGCCGAAGAACATGATCGTACAAAGGCACGAAACGGTGATCATGCTGGTGTATTCGGCGATGAAAAACATCGCGAACTTAAAGCTGGCGTATTCCGTATGAAAGCCAGCCACGAGTTCGGATTCCGCTTCGGGAAGATCGAATGGAACGCGATTGGTTTCCGCAACCGCGGCGACAAAAAAGCAGAAGAATCCCAGGATTTGCGGCCAAATATTCCATCCAAGAATGCCACGTTCCGGATGGTGCGCCTGAGCGTTGATGATATCGCGCAAGTTAAAGCTACCCGCGAGGAGCAACACGCCGACAACCGACATCGTCAGCGCGAGCTCATAGCTCACCATCTGCGCCGAGCTACGCAAGCCGCCGAGCAGGGGATACTTGCTGTTCGAAGACCAGCCCGCGAGTGCGACTCCGTAGACGCTAAGCGCCGTGATGGCAAACAGCGCCAGTATGCCGATGTTGAGGTTAGCGATACCCAAGTCAATGTCACGCCCAAAGATGTGCAACGGCTCTGGCCCAAAGGGGATAATCGCGATCGACGTGAGCGCGAGCGCCAGCGCCATCAGCGGGGCGAGAAAATACGTAAACCTGTCCACGCCCGCGGGCGTCGGATCTTCTTTCAACAGGAATTTTGCGCCATCGGCCAGGGGCTGCAGCAGACCGTGCGGTCCGACGCGATGCGGTCCCCAGCGCGATTGCATGTGCGCCACGACTTTGCGTTCGAACCACGTCAAATACGCATTGACGGTCAGAACAATGAAAAGCAGCAGCGCAATCTTTACAAGATAAATGATGATCGTGGCGTTTGCGTTTAGGAAAGAGATCACGGCTTGCCTTCCGCCTCCGGAAGAGATTCCATCATGGTGCAGAAGCGGCCAAGCGTGCCGCTGGTGAAAAGCGTGTCTTGCGCGGAACGAATCAGACCCACGGGAACTTCATAGGGCGTGTGGCCATTCTTCGCAACATGAACGTGCGTGGGCTCCGCACCGCCCGTGAGCAATCCTGCGGACTTCACGTCATAACCAGCAATTGCTTTGCGAATCTCTTCGAACACAGTTGCGGGCGATTTGTAGTGGAACGCCTTGCCGAGTCCAAGCCGTTCGAGCTGATGCGACAGAATGCGAAGCAGATCGAAGTCCGTCCGGGGCCCCATCACTTCTGCGGCCTTGTGCAAGAGCTGAATCTCACCCGAAGTATTGGTGACGGTACCCTCTTTCTCGTAAGCCGACGCAGCAGGGAAAACAATATCCGCAAGTTTCGCCGTCTCCGTTAAGAACATCTCGTGAACGATCAGCAGTTCGAGCTTGCCGCGTCCAAATCCCAGCGTTCCAAAATGCAAGAGCGGGTTCGCACCCATCACATAGAGGGCCTTGAGCTTTCCGTTTTGCGCCGCATCCACCATGGCCGGCGCCGTCTGTCCCGCCTTCGCAGGGAGAACCGCGCCCCACAAGCGTTCGAACGCATCACGCGCCGAGGAATCGTCGGTATGCGCGTAGCCCGGGAGCCGGTCAGGCAGCAGCCCCATGTCGGCCGCTCCACGCGAATTCACGTAATCGCCCAGCGCCATGTAGCGAACTTTGCCTTGGAGCTTTGAGCCAAATGCCACAAGCTGCGCGATCGCTGCGCCCGTCAGTTCCGCTCCGAAGGCGATAGCCACCTCGGGCTCGGCATCGAGCGCCGCCTTCAGTTGCACAAGTTGCTCGACCAGACCGGTCGGAAGCTGCCCCTCTTCGTGAGCCATCCAGCGAATGGCGGCCGCTTCCTGACCCGCGACGAGCTTAACGAATTGCGTGGCCTTGCGCTTCAACTTGATCTCGCGCGCGTTCAAAATAAATAGCTTCGCGCCAATATGGCGAATGCCTTTGCGAATCTGCCAAGCGGCCAACGGATTCTGCTCCGTCGGATCGTTGCCTATCAAGAGAACAGCTTTTGCCTCCGCCAGCTGCTGCATGGTCAGCAGCGAATCGCTGGTGCGGTCGCCGAGTGCCGTAACGAGTCCGGTGTAATCCGCGGTACGGTGATGATCGACATTGTTCGTTCCAAACGTGGCCCGCGCCAGCCGCTGGAACAAATAGTTCTCTTCATTCGAAGTGCGGTTCGAACCAATAAAGCCAATCGAATCTTTGCCGCCCGCATCGTAAATCTGTTTGAGTCGCGTCGCGGCGGTCTGCGCAGCCTCTTCCCACGAAACGGGATAAAGTCTGTCGCCTTTGCGTACCAGCGGCTGGCGAATCCGCTCAGGGTGCTTGGTGAAATCAAAGCCGAAGCGCCCCTTGATGCACAGAAAATCCTCGTTGATTCCGGAGAGATCGCGGTTATTCGCCCGCATGATTTCGTGATTGCGCACGCTCAACGTCGTTTTGCAGCCGTTCGAACAATGCGTGCAAACGGTCGAGACATACGTCATCTCCCACGGCCGCGTCTTGTAGCGGTAGGTCCCGCTGGTAAGCGCGCCCACGGGACAAATATCGATGCACATCCCGCACTCTTCGCATTCGAGATGATCTTCGCGGTTCGGAATAATGATGCTGTTCGCGCCGCGCATCCCGACGCCAAGCGCCTTCACGTCCATGCCTTCATCGCACACGCGCACGCACCGGAAGCAAAGAATGCAGCGCGGAGCATCGTAATAGACAAGCTCCGACCATTTCTCTTCCGGCCGGTGAATTTTTTCCTCGACGAACCGGCTGGTATCCGCGCCGTAGCGGAACACCATGTCCTGCAACTCGCACTCGCCACCCTTGTCGCAAACCGGGCAATCCAGTGGATGGTTTGTAAGCAGGAATTCCAGCATGGCCTTGCGCGCGCCGCGAACCTGCTCGGTGTTCGTTCGAACGACCATGCCCTCGGTCGCAATCAGCGTGCACGCCGTCTGCAGCTTCGGCATCTTTTCCACTTCCACGAGGCACATGCGGCAAGCAGCCTGCAACGAAAGCCCGGGGTAATAGCAGAACGACGGCACTTCCGTTCCGATGCGCCGCGTAGCTTCGATCACGAGAGTGCCCGGAGGAACCTGCACATCGCGGTCGTTAATCTTCAGCGTAACTAGCTTCGTTTCAGCCATGGATTCCTAACGCGAGCCGACAAGCGCTTCCGCAGATTTGTATGGACAGCGTCCGTTCAAATGATCTTCGAATTCGTTGCGCCACTTCTGCACGATGCTGATGGTCGGCAGCGCCGCCGCGTCGCCAAGCGGACAGAACGTGCGGCCGAGCATGTTTTTCGCCAACTCCCCCACGATGTCGATATCTTCAGGACGCCCGTAGCCCGCCTGGAAGCGATCCAGCATCTTCTTCAGCCAGGACGTGCCTTCGCGGCAAGGAATGCACCAGCCGCACGATTCGTGCGCATAAAAGTGCATGATGCGCCGCGCCATGTCCACCATGCAGGTGGTTTCGTCCATCACCACCATGCCGCCAGACCCAAGCATCGAACCAGCTTTGGCGACGGAGTCGTAATCCATCGCGATGTCGATTTCGCTCTCGCTCAAAATTGGGCAGGAGCTTCCGCCTGGAATAACGGCCTTGAGTTTCTTCCCGCCGGGAATCCCGCCCGCCATTTCGTAGATGAACTTTTTCATGTTCATTCCAAGCGGAATCTCGTAAATCCCAGGTTTTGCAATGTGGCCCGCAACGCAAAGGAGTCGCGTGCCGCCATTTTTCGGCGTACCTCGTTTCGCGTAGGCCTCGCCACCTTCTAGAATGATGGCCGGAACGGAGCTGAGAGTTTCGACATTATTAATGATAGTCGGGCAACCGTAGAGACCGACGACGGCAGGGAAGGGCGGCTTAATTCGCGGATAACCGCGTTTGCCTTCGAGCGATTCCATCAACGCCGATTCCTCGCCGCACTCATAAGCGCCCGCGCCGGTATGCGTCAGCAAATCAAAATCGAAGCCAGAGCCGAGAATATCTCTGCCCAAATAGCCGTGCGCGTAGGCTTCCACGACCGCCTCTTCGACAATGTCCAAAACATAGCGGTATTCTCCACGCACGTAAATGAAGCCTCGGTGAGCCCCAAAAGATCGCCCCGCGATGATCATTCCTTCGATCAACTGGTGCGGGTCCATTTCCATCAGCGGGCGGTCTTTGCAGGTTCCCGGTTCCGATTCGTCCGCATTGCAAATTAGGTATTTCGGTTTCGGCGAATCCTTGGGAACAAACGACCACTTCATACCCGTGGGAAACCCAGCCCCGCCGCGCCCGCGCAAACTAGATTTTTTCACTTCATCGATGATTGTTTCCGGCGTCATCTCTTTCAACGCTTTTTCGAGCGCCTTGTAGCCGTCGTGCTGCAGATAAACATCGATCTTGCGCGAATCTTTGACTCCCCAGCGCTTGCTAATGAGTGGCGTTTCTCCCGGCTCACGTTCGTGAAGCGCCCCGGCTGTGACCGGCTCTGGCGGCGGAACTCTGCCCCCGTCCAATTCCTTAATGATGCGATCGAACTTCAGCGCCGTGAGATTTTCGTAAAAGTCGTAATTCACTTGCATGGCAGGGGCGCCCGTGCATGCCCCGATGCATTCCACCTCTTCGAGGGAGAAGACCCCGTCCTGCGTCACTTCTTTGTGGCCGATTTCCAGGCGCTTTTTGGCGCGGTCCAAAATCTCATTGCCCCCGCGCAACATGCACGCCACGTTCGTGCAAACCTGCACATGAAACTTGCCCATCGGCTTGCGGTGCAGCATCGAGTAGTAGGCGAGCGTTTCCTCGACCTGAACGTTGTTCAGATCCAGCCGGCGCGCAATCTCCGCAATCATCTCGTCGCTCACACAGCCATACTCGTCCTGCGCGTATATCAACATGGGAATCAGCGCGCTGCGTTTAAACGGATAGGCGTTCTGCAACTTCTCGAATCTCGTCGCAAGTTGTGGACTAAGTTCCATTCCGTTACCGGCTTCCCTCTTGCTCCTGTTTTTTTCCTTACTTCATTACATCCTTACCTCGGTACTTCGTCTTTTTCCTACCTATCGACCTCTCCCAAAACAATATCAATCGTCCCGATACACGCAACCACGTCGGAAATCAGCTGCCCAGTGACCAACTTCGGCAACGCCTGCAAATTGATGTACGACGGCGAACGGAAATGCGCGCGCAGCGGCTTCGGCGACCCGTCGCTGGCGATAAAGCACCCCAACTCGCCGCGCGGCGATTCCACTGTCACAAACGCCTCGCCCGGCGGCGGCGAAAACCCTTCCGTGAAAATCTTGAAGTGGTAGATGAGCGCTTCCATCTCCGTCTTCATTTTTTCGCGCGCCGGCGGCACGATACCCGGAGCTTCGGTCCGGATAGCGCCGCTATCGGTAATTTTGACCATGGCCTGGCGCACGATATTCAAACTCTGCCGCATTTCCAGCACACGGATCATGTAGCGCGCAAAACAGTCGGATTCCGTCCGCGTCGGCACGTCAAACTCGAACTCGTCGTAGCTCGAATAGGGGAACATTTTGCGGTTGTCGTGAGCGATGCCCGCGGCGCGCAGCGTCGGACCGGTCATGCTCAGGGCCACGGCGTCTTCCGCGGAAATATAGCCGACGCCTTGGAGGCGTCCCATCCAGATACGGTTTCCAGTAAGCAGTGATTCGTATTCATCGATGCGGCTGGGCATCATCTTCAGAAAACGCTCGACGTCCCCGCGCCAGCCCGCCGGAGGCTCCAGCGCAATGCCGCCGATGCGAATGTAACTCGTCATCATGCGCTGCCCGGCAAACAATTCGAAAATCTTTAGAATTTCTTCGCGCTCGCGGAAGCAATAAAGAAAAACCGACATCGCACCCATGTCGATGGCATGCGTTCCAAGCCACACCAAATGAGAAGAAATCCGCTGCAGTTCCACAAGCATGACGCGGACGTACTGCGCACGCTTGGGAATTTCGAGCCCCAGCAATTTTTCCACGGCAAGGCAATAAACCAGGTTGTTGCCGAGCGGATTGAGATAGTCCATACGGTCGGTAAGCGTGATAGCCTGTGAATACGTCTTGTCCTCGCAGCTTTTTTCAATTCCCGTGTGCAGATAACCCAGATCGGGGACAGCCCTGAGGACCGTTTCGCCATCCAGTTCAAGCAGAACGCGAAGCACGCCGTGAGTCGAAGGATGCTGCGGACCCATGTTGAGAACCATCGTTTTTGTGACGCCGGTAGCGGTCTCGACAGTCGTCATACGGAGCTCTTTCTGAATCCCGTAACCATCGGCACGTCGCGATAACCCTCGACGGGATAATCCTTGCGCAGCGGATAACCTTCCCAGTCATCCGGAAGCAGGATGCGCCGCAAGTCCGGATGGCCCTCAAAATGTATGCCGAAAAGGTCAAAAATCTCCCGCTCCAGCCAATTGGCCCCTGGCCAGACAGGCACCAACGTGTCCACAACGGCGTCCGAACCGGACAACCGAACCTTAAGGCGAACTTTGTCACGCCGGGGAATGGAAACCAAATGGTAGTTCAATTCGAAGCGCGGCTCGTGCGGGTAGCGGTCAACGCAAGTGGCATCCGTAAGCAAGTCGAATTTCAGCCCCACATGATCCCGACAGTGCTCGGCAGCCGCCCGCAAAATTTTGCGAGGCAAAACAATCGTGGTTTCGCCACGGAATTCAATCACTTCCTCGATGGCGTTCGGATTCCACGCACGCAGCTGCTCGGCCACAACACTAGTGCGTTGGCTGGTATTCTCTGTCACCGTTTCCAAGCCCTCAGGCGCAGACTAACTCTTATGCCAGTCGAGCGCGCCTTTTTTCCAAAGATAGAAGTAGCCGACCAAAAGTACGGCGATGTATACCATCATTTCCATGAAGCCGTACATCCCGATGCTCGGGGACATCTTTATAAAGTCCCGGTAAATGTAGGCCCATGGGTATAAGAAGATGGCTTCCACATCGAAAAGAATGAAAACCATCGCCACCAAATAGAATCTTACGGAGATCGGCGCGCGCGCGTCACCCGTGGGCTCCATGCCGCATTCATAGGGCTGCTGTTTGGCGCGGCTCGGGCGGCGCCAGCCCACCAGCACCGAGGCAGCCGTCAGCGCCCCGGCGAGCGCCGTCGCAATCAGCAGGTGTAAGAGAAGCGGAGTGTACGCTTGTAAGCCTGAATCTGTCATAAGCGAAGGGCTATAATATCCATTCAGCCGCCAGTCGGTCAAATGGCGTGAGAAAAATCCTGCGGCGCACGCCAGCGTTAAAACTATTGGCGAGTATCCGCCGAGGGAGCGGACGAAATCCATGCTCTTTGGGCATAACACGGATGTGAAAGTCGGAGAGTCGGTCTATCACGTGCAGACCGAGGACCGCGGCACTGCAAATGCCTTGATCGATACAACGGTCTATTGCCGCGGCCGCGTTCTGCATCGCCGCACGAATAATTACATTGATTTACTGCCGCTCGATCCGGGACGCGAAGAGCTGGTCAGAAAACGAATCGACGACCAGCATCGCGCCGTGACCGAAGACATTCGCAGCGGCGCACTGCACCTCGTGCCCCCTCCTATGCCTGTCCAGGAAAAGCCCACCTCGAAGAACGCAAATTCCGCAGCGCCTTCGGGCCAGTCGTCTGTGTCACCGCTGGCGCTGGAGTTGATTAACGCGAAAAACTGGCTGGCAGGAAAGCGCGCGAATTTGCATGTTGCGGTCAGGAAAAAGCAAAATGGAGAGGCTATCGCTGGCGCGCTGGTGACCGCGCGCATTGATGGCGCGGCGGACGTCACGGAATTCTCGACAGAGACGGCAGCCGATGGCCAGGCGCGACTGGAATTTGACATGCCCCGCCTTGCCGGAGCCGAGCCCGCGCTCGTCATTGAGGCTTCGCAAGCGGATTCAAAGGGCCAGCTGAAGTTTCAGTTGAAAGCGCGCCCGCGCGTACCCACGGCATAAGAGCAGCACTGTTGGCATTCGAGTTTCGAGCAGAACAGAGCGATGGAAACGGCAATCTCGATTATTGTGAATGGAGAAAAGCGCGAAGCGCATCCTGGCGCGAAGGTTACCGATCTTCTCGTCGCGCTTGGGCTGGACTCAGGCCGCGTGGCCATCGAGCGAAACCTGGAAATCCTTCCGCGTCCCGCCTGGCCGCAGACTCCCGTGGAACCAGGCGACCGCTACGAAATCGTCCAATTCGTCGGCGGCGGCTGAGATCCGAACCACTATTTCTTCTTTTGCCCGGCGAGGTATTTCTTCCGGGGGGCTTCCAATAATATTTTGGCCAGCCGTTGCGAACACCTTGCTGGTCGTGTTGCGGCACGCCAACGCGAAGGACCTCAACTACCGCCCCGTCGGGCGCCTTTTCAAAGGTTATGATCAGCATGGACAGTTCATCCTTTTTCCAAAATCCCGCGCGCTAAGCCTGCACAATCTTCTTGCCAGGCACGATAAGCAAGTTCTTGCCGCCGATGGCCCTGCCGTGCGCACTCCAGGCTCCGCCCACCTTGCGGCTAAACTTCGCCGGCGCTCCAGTCGAAGCAGCGTGCTTTTTGGAGTCCGCGTACATCTCGAAGAGCTTTTCCGGCGAAGCGGAGAATTTCACGCGCTGCGAGACTGTCGGTGTCATCGGATTGATTTCTGAGTGTTTCTCAAAATCACTTGAGTCCTTCGAGAAGATGACCCATTTTACTTTTTTTCGTCTGGAGATACGCGCGAGAAATTTTCAAGATGCGCGGCTGGCATGAAACACGTTCAATGACGCGAATGCCCGACTGCTCAAGCTGTCGGACTTTTTCCGGGTTGTTGGAGAGCAGCCGGATCTTCGTGGCGCCGAGCTTTTTTAGGATATGCGCCGAAAAACCATAGTCTCTCGCGTCGGCCGCGAATCCCAGCTTTTCGTTCGCTTCGACCGTATCCATCCCTCCATCCTGCAGCTGGTAAGCGCGAAGCTTGTTCATCAGCCCAATGCCGCGGCCCTCCTGCGGCAGATAGAGCAGGATGCCAGAACCAGCCTGCGCGATTTTCTTGAGGGAGAGTTCGAGTTGCGCGCGGCAATCGCACCGCAGCGACGCAAGCACATCGCCAGTCAGGCATTGCGAATGCACGCGTACGAGCGGCAAGACCTTTCCGTTAACTTTGCCACGCACCAAGGCAATGGCTTCATCCAACGGGCCCAAGCCTTTGAAGCCGTAAATCGCAAAGCGGCCGTACCGCGTGGGAAGCGCCGCGTGCGCAACCAGCTTTACTCTTTGCCCTTCCTTTTTGGGATGTTTGCGTGCGTGCGAATTCTGGTTCATGTCGAACGAGAAGTATAACAGGTACGCCACGCAAGACTTTACATCGCCGCGGCAATTGGCTAGCGTTACCGAAGACGCCCTCACGAACCAACATGGACTCGGCAACCGCAGTTCGCGACCTCCTCTTCACCCTGCTGCTAAAGGTGGGCGTGGCCTCCTCCATCGCCGCGTTGCTCGCCCGATGGAACACCTTCCGCCGCGTCCTGTTCACCGAAGAGCGCGACCCCGACCAAAAACTCAAGCTGATGGTGTTCATGACCCCGCCCCTGATCCTCGGCGTAACCTTGCGTCTTGTCGGCTATCCCTACCAGTTCGCGGATCTTTCGCTTGAAGGCGCATTTTTGATGGGGTTGCTGGGCGGTCGCGTCGTCGGGCCAATTGGCGGCGCGATCATCACGATTCCCGCGCTCATCTCTCACGAATGGCTGGCCATGCCGGCCGCCTCGACCGCTGGTTTGCTGGGCGGCCTGATCCGCCAAGCCATTCCCAACAAAGAAGATCTGTGGAACTTCGGGCCATTTACATTTCTAAACATTCCGAAAGCCGTAGTGCGGCTGCTGAAAAAGGGCCAACTGTCCTGGGAAATGGCGCCACTCGGTGTGTGCGTCGTACTTGAACTGGGCCGTGTAGCCCTGGTCCAGGCCACCAAACCCAAGTGGCTTTTTGCGATTCATCCGCAGTGGGATTGGTGGCTCGTCCTGACGGTGATCGCAACGCTGATGTCCGTCGCCGCGCCACTGAAAATCTGGAACAACACGCGCATCGAGATGAACCTCGAGCGCCACCAACAACTCCTCCTCAAAGCCCGCATGGACGCACTTTCCCGCCAAATCAACCCGCATTTTCTTTTCAATACACTGAACACTGTCTCCGCCCTCATCCGCTTCGACCCCGACAACGCCCGCGAGGTGGTCCTCAAGCTCAGCAACATTCTGCGGCGCCTCCTCCGCAAGCACGAAACCTTCGTGCCCCTTCGCGAAGAGCTCGAATTCATCGACGACTATCTCGACATCGAAGTCGCCCGTTTCGGCCGCGACAATCTCGACATCATCAAGCAAATCGACGAAGAAACCCTCGAAGCTTTCGTTCCCAGCATGCTGCTCCAACCGATCGTCGAAAACTGCTTGAAACACGGCCTCGCCCCAAAGCTCGATGGCGGCAAAATCCAGCTGCGCACCACAAATAGCGACGGCCGCCTCCACATCGAAATCGAAGACAACGGCGTAGGCATCTCCGAAGAAAAGATGCCTCACGTCTACGTCGAAGGCATCGGCCTCAGCAACGTCCGCGAACGCCTCCGCGTCCTCTACGGCGCCGATTTCCATCTGCAAATCGAAAGCCGCCCCGGCCAAGGCACGCTCATCAAAATCGACATTCCAGAGTTGGTTTCCGCGATGCAGACGGTGGGTTGAAGATCAATCCCCTGTACGGCCGCGAGCTACGGCATGAGGATCGGGCGCGTTCGGTTGCTTTCTACGGGCAACTGAGCAAAGCCCGCGATTTTTCGCGCAAGGCAGTGGCTTCCGCGCTTAAGGCGGATGAAAAAGAAACCGCGTCGGGATATGAAGCCGGCGCCGCTCTTCGCGAAGCGCTGTTTGGTAACCCCATCGAAGCACGACAACGAGCCGCCGCGGCGATGACTCTTGCCACCCCTCGCGACGTCGAATATGGAATCGCGCTCGCATCTGCGCTCGCGGATACTAGCAAGAACTCCCAGGCGCAGATAACCAAGCACCTGGATGACCTGGCGCGCCGTTTTCCTGAGGATACCGTGGTCCAATTCAACTATCTGCCGACTGTCAACGCCATTCTTCAGACTAACACCGGAAATCCCGCCAAAGCGATCGAGATCCTGGAAGCGGCGCGTCCTTATGAACTCGGTTCACCCAGCAATATTTCCATGAGTCTCAGCATGTATCCCGTTTATGTTCGTGGGCTGGCGTATCTGCCAGCAAAACAAGGTGCACAGGCCGTCGCTGAATTTCAGAAGATTCTTACCCATCGCGGGATTGTTCAGACTGAACCGATTGGCTCGCTTGCCCAGCTCGGACTCGCTCGCGCCTACGCCCTGCAGGGTGATGCCGTCAAAGCCAAGACCGCCTATCAGGATTTCCTCACGCTCTGGAAAGACGCCGACCCCGATATCCCTATCCTCATCGCTGCGAAAGCGGAGTACGCGAAGGTTCATTAGTTCCGAGGCAGCCTAGAGGAGCAGGCTCGGGGAGGCTCTCGGGTTATCATTGGACGAGTCGCGTTAGCGGAGAAGTGGTTTTGGGACCATTTTGACTTGATGTCCGGTTTCGGCGTTAATCCTCGGTGATCCGGCAGATGGGAGTCTCACTCGTCGCGGAGAGCAACCATGGGATCCAGCCGCGCCGCGCGCCGCGCCGGAATGTAGCACGCGACAAAGGAAACGGCCGCCAGCAGGGCCGGCGCCACGGTCAGCACTACCGGATCGAAGCTATCCACGCGATACAGAAGACTCGACAGGACTTTTCCGACCGGCAGTGCCAGCACGAGCCCAACTCCGGCGCCAATTCCGAATAAAACCATCCCTTCGCGCAGCATCATGCGGAGAGCGTCTGATGCGCGGGCGCCCAGTGCCATTCGGATGCCGATTTCACGGGTCCGCATCGCCGTGGTGTAGGCTCTCACGCCGTACAAACCGATAGCCGCGAGCAGCAGGGCCACGCCTCCGAATATCACGAACATGCGCGCCCCGGTGCGCACAATCCAAAGATCGAAGCTGCTGTCCACGTGCATGCGCAGGGTCTTAAGCGCGAGCACCGGCAGGTGGGGGTCCACTGCGCGGATTTCGCTGCGCACCGTTTCGAGCAGGCGGGCTTCCGCTTGCGGGCCTTGCGCGCTCGTCACAATGTGGATGTTCGTGTCTGATTGGTAGGCTTGTCCGAACGGCACGTAGATGTGCGGCGGCCTTTGCGTTCCAATAACGCTCTCTTGTATGTTCGCCACTACGCCCACAACCTCCGCGTCGACGGCAGGTGCGTTGCCGCCGTCGGAGACCAACCGAACGCTCTTGCCCACTACGTCGCCGCCCGGCCACAGCTTCTCGGCCGCAGCCTGATCCAGGATGGCCACGGAGTGCTTGGTGCCCGCCGCGTCCGCCGCTGTAAACGCTCGTCCGCGCTGCAAGGGAATCCCCATCGTCTGGAAGTAGTCGCCGCTCACGATGTTGTACCGGCAAGCAACTTCCGGGGCGGCGTTTGCCGAGACTGGCGCGGAGGACCGCGCATGGCCGGAGCGTTGAACGGTCTTGTTAAGCGATATCATCCCGAAGGGCACGGTGGCAGCCAAGCTTACGGACTCGACGCCGGGAATGGCTTGCAGGCGGTCAACCACCGCCCGGTAGGTTTCGCGGCTGCGCGTTTCATCATAGCCCGCGAGGCTGGCGTCGACTTCGGCCAGCATTTCCCCCGACACGCGAAAGCCCGGCTCGACGCGCGCCGCCTGCACGGAACTCCGAATGAACAGTCCGGCCGCGCTGAGCAACATCAACGAGAGAGCGAGCTGGCCCATCGCCAATAAATTCCGCCGCGCAAAAATGCCGCGGCGTCGGTTCGCCTGAAAGTCGGCGCGGTCGCCGATCTTAAGTCCTGCGAACAGGTTCCATCCGGAGAGGTTCCACGCTGGGCCAAGTCCGAACAGAATCGTACTCACAAGGCAAAACCCGATCGTGGCGAAAAGCACGCGCGTGTCGGGCCCGGCGGAGTACACCAAGTCGATCGGCGCCAACAGCGCCATGGAACGCACCAGAGCGCCCGTACTCCAGTAGGCAATTACAAGTCCAGCCGCGCCCCCGGCAAGCGCGAGCAGAAAGCCCTCTACCAGAAGTTGCCGCACGATGTCCGCGCGGCTGCCGCCCAATGCCAGCCGAATGGCGACCTCTTTCCCGCGCGTGGTGCCGCGCGCCAGCATCATGTTTGCCACGTTGAGCGAAGCAATCAGCAGCACCACGCCCGCCACGGCCAGCAACAAGCTCGCAGGAATCATCAGCTCGGACTCGCTCAGCGGCGCCGTGGAAATCCCAATCCGGGGCAGCCGTTGCACCAGGAACGTTTGGTCCTTGTCGTCTTCCGGGTAGGCTTTTGCCAATTGCGAAGCCATCGTTGCCAGCAGGGCGTCCGCCGACTTTTGGGACACACCGGGCCGCAGACGGCCCACCAGGATGAGGTCGTGATTGCTGCGCGCCGCAAGCGCGCGGTCGACGCCTTCAAAATCGTTGACCGCCATTTCGTAAACGCCCAGCGGCAGATACAGCTCGGGGCTGATCATTGCCGTGGTCCCCGTGAAGCCTTCCGGAGCGATGCCGACTACCGTATAGACCCGGCTGTTGATGCGCACGCCCTTGCCCAGCAACTGCGAATCAGTGCCGAGTTTTTTCCAATACGAATAGCTCACGATGACGACGGGAATTGCGGAGCCAGGCCGTTCTTCCGCGGCCGTGAAGGGCCGTCCTTGAAAAAGGAGCACTCCGAAAGTGGTAAAGTAATTGGCCGAAACGATGTCGGCGAACACGCGCCGAGTGGTGTCGCCCTCAGAAAGACCCACCATGGCCATGTTGTGGGCCAGCAAGTTGGAGAAGGCGCCGCCGTTTTCGCGAAGTTCAGCGTAGTCCGGATAGGAAAATCCGCGATAACTCCCTTTGTCCGTATCACGGCTATAGCACCCAACCAGTTCCGCGGGGTTGTAGATCACCAGCGGTTTGAGCAGGAACGCATTCAGTAGACTGAATATCGCGGTATTGGCCCCGATGCCCAACGCGAGCACCATCACTGCCGCGCAGGTAAACCACGGATTTTTGCAGAACATCCGGGCGCCGAAACGCATATCGCGGAGGATATTCCTCATGAGCTCTCTCCTGGTCGGGTGATCGCCAACTACTAGAGGTTTACGAACGAGGAGCACCGAAAGTTCCCACATTCTCTCTCTTGCCCTAGCCGGATTCGTTCGAGATTATCCTGATCTTTGCGATACCTCGGGTAACACCTGAAAACTGGGGATTATTGCCATCTAAGTTTCGAGACTTTACTTCACCCTTCCGATTAGCGTTTACCAGACTTAGGGCCTTTTTTTGGAGGCCAACCACCGCTATCGGCATCGTTCAACGAGCGCAACCCGAAAAAACAGACGAGCAGTACGAGAGTCGAAGCGACGAATGCGACGAGACCAAGATGCCGAGTTACAGGTGCGAGGAGCCAAATTCCACCGGCTATCACTGCCACGCCCTCTAGAATTTTCCGAATTATTTTCCTAGCCGTTGAGAATGCACAACTCCCCGTCTCAAACATAATCCTTGAGCCCGTGGACGAGGTAGCAACCGAGTCCTTCGTTCTCTGCACCAACCATTGACGAATCTCTATCTCTGTACGGCCCATCTAACGGGCAATGGTTACTTCATCGTCCAACGTGCCGAGCATCCTGATCTCGCCAGGATATCCGGCGCAAACCTAGAGTTGCTCAAATTCGCGTGTATAACGCAGTGGGTCCTCCTCCGATTGAAGAATTTCTTGAGCGCGTCGCTTGGCCAAACGACACCCGGCATCGCCAGCGGTCAACCAGGCTATGTTCATTTCTTTCATCGCATTCGCTCGCACCTCTTCCACTTGGGACCATGTCGGTTGCACGAGTGCAGCTAATCGCCGAGTGGCTGGGCCGTCTAATCCCGATTCTAATGCGTCCCACGCGAGCTTCGGCATGTCATCCGCCGTGATGAGATTAAGCGACATTCGTGCTTCCACTAGTTCGCGGTCAAATGGCATGGCCAGATTTTAATTCAGTCCGGTGTCTGAAAGAACCGGGGAAACGCATGCTGCGACTCAGTACAGGTCGGATGTTCAACAGCGATCAGTTCCCAGTACCATCTGGTAAGTTAGATAATCGTAAACTTGAAAACTTGAAATCCATAGTGACGGTTACGGCGTTAATCAGATGGCTCGTCTACTCGGTTGACGCGATGTAAGTCAACACTCCATTGCGGACCTGAAGAGAACTTGCGGTTTCGGACAGGCGCTGGTTTTCGTCAATACCTAGATCCTAAATAAAATCACGTTGAAGATTCTCCTTTTAGGTTGAGAATACCGCTCAACGAGGTAGCGTCCATGACGAAGAACTATGACATTGCTGTGGTCGGCGGAGGCATCGCTGGAGCCGCGCTCGCTTATGCCATGTCCAAGGTGGGTGCGCAGGTGCTGGTGATCGAAGCTGAGACCGAATTTAAGGACCGCATTCGTGGCGAAGTTGTGGTCCCGTGGGGTGTGGCCGAAGCGCAAGCATTGGGCCTCGAAACTGCATTGCAACAGGCAGATGCCCGCAAATTGCCCTGGCTGAACCAATACATGGGCCCCCAGCAGATCGAGCGGCGCGATCTTCCGTCCACGACTCTGACGAAGACGCCAGTCGTAACCTTTTACCATCCGCGGATGCAAAGTTCGCTGCTGAACGCCGCGGAAGCAAGTGGCGCTGAAGTGCGCCGCGGAGTGATGGTGAGCTCCGTCGTGCCGGGACGTCCTGCGCACGTCACGCACAAAACAAATGGGCGAACGGAGGAGATCGCTGCTCGGCTGGTGGTCGTGGCCGACGGCCGCAATTCTCAATTTCGCCGCAGCGCTGGTTTCCAAGTGCAGTGCGAGACGCATTCCCTCAGCACGGCGGGCGTTCTTCTCGAATCCGTAGCACTTCCAGAAGATACGTTTCACATGTTTACGAATCCCGCGTTGGGCGAGATTATCATTTGGGCCCCGCAAGGGAACGCTCGGGTTCGTACGTATGTTTGCTATTGGGGAGAGGCAAGGCCGCGCTTTCAGGGCGCGGCGGACATGGCTCGCTTCCTTGATGCTTTCGAATGGACCGGAATCGCGGGCGATTATTTTTCGAATGCAACGCAAGCGGGCCCGCTTGCCACATTCGAGGGTGCCGATCATTGGGTTGAGCATCCGTATCAGGATTGTGTCGCATTGCTCGGCGATGCCGCTGCGAGCAATGATCCAACCTGGGGACAAGGACTCTCCCTCGCATTGCGTGGCGCCCGCACTCTGCGCGACGCTCTCCTCGGAAGCGAGGACTGGGATGCAGCGGGCCACGAATATGCCCGCGAACAAGATCGGTATTACGGAAAACTGCGCACCGTTGCCGGTTGGTTCCGCGAGTTCTTTATGATTACCGGACCGGAAGCGGATGCTCGCCGCGCGCGCGCCCTCCCGTTGATCGGTCAGGACCCCACCCGAGTTCCGGATCTTCTCTTCAGTGGACCTGAAATCTCCGTCGCTTCCGATTCACACGCTCGATTCTTCTGCGAAGATCAAGGCGCTGGTTCCGCCTGAATTTGAGAGCGGCGAATGGCTCAGCTTCATCTCAGACTTGGAGAACGGAAGAAAAGAAATTTGCATTCGCAATCTGGAACTGCTTGCCACTGCCTTTAGCCTGACGATCTCAAAACTAATGTCGCGCCTCTAAAGAACACGCGAGAAGCCAGGGCCATGCGCGCAAAAAAACTCCGCGTCCAATACATTTCTGGCGAGGCATTTGGCGTCCGACTGCGTCCAAAATCGGGCTTGTTATAGACAAATTTCGGGAAGGAAAGCCAGTAAAGCCAACTGCGTCAACAGGAGTTATGGAACGGGCGATGGGAATCGAACCCACGTCTGAAGCTTGGGAAGTTTAATACCAAAGCGAGAAAACGTTCGAATTGGCGGCATTTTGACGTTTTCCAGCTTCCTCAAATGGATTCCAATTGGAGCGGCGGAGTCACTTAATTCCTAGCGTTGCCTTCACGCCTGGCCAAGTCCAGTGCTCTACGATTTGTCACAAGATGGCAGATGCAGAGTGCATCGGATGCACCGACTGCTGCGAGGTGAAGTCAAGCCGAGGCCGGAGGTGAGCGCTTTCGTTTAGCGTTCCTAATGTCGCCAGATGTTTTGGTCACCGCAACTGCCGCTGCAATCGCAAGCAGTAGAGGCCCAATTACCGTGTCTATTTCTTCCAAGTCTGAGGTTTTTTCCTTATCTAGCTTCTGATAAGTTGCAACGTTCTTTTCGTCTACAGCGGCCTCATCGTTAAATCTGTCGATTTCGTTTTTCGAATACGATAAGTACTTTGGTTCGGCGGCGACGGGATGAAAATTTAGCTCGTCTAGGCTTGGAAACTGCGGCTTTACGGAACCGGGCATTTCCGCGTCAAGCTTCTTGTATTGATCGCGAGAGATATGGGCCTTCTCCAGCGCAGCTAGAAGTTATCTGAACGTCCTGCAAAGTTTTGATTAATTCTTCCTTGTATTCCAACTTACCCGGTTGGGTTGTTTGCTCCCACTTTAGGAGACGTTCAATAGTTTCTTCCAGAAGTTCGAGCAGCGATTGATCCAGTTGATATGAATCCTCAAACCATTGCCCAAGCTCTTGGTCATCAAACGGCTCGAATGGCGCTCCAGTTCTATGGCTCCGTCACCGATGAGGCAGCCGACCGCGCTCGCAAAGAGACCTTCTCCAAGTACTCTTGGTTGTAAACCCACTGAGGTACAATTCAATTATGAAGAGTCGGCGGGACTGCAAATGTCCGTGTCACTCCGGTAGCGTTCTCAAGCACGTGGTGCCGTGCTGCGATGGAATACCGACTGTGTTAAGTGGCCTTCGGCGAAAACCGAAAAAGAGAGGCGCCAAGAAGACCCACTCCTAACCCTCCTTGCTGGTTGACAGTCTTACCAATTTTGTCATCTTTTCCTGAAACGAGTGAGGGAAACAGGGGCACTTAGTCGCCCCTTCGCCAAGGTCGAAACAGGTAATTCTGTCACCTTTTCGAGGGTGAGAGTCAGCTGACTGTCCGCCTTCTGACACTGTTTGAAGTGGGCAGCACTACGGTTTACCTACCGAGCGACCAAACAAGTTCACGCACATGCAGGCTAGGAACACTCCTAGCGCTGGTATTACGCTGCTTTTTGCCAAATTGTTCCAAAAGAAAGTGTGGCCTACGGAGTCGGCAAGCCACTGTGTCCGAGTGTACGGAACTTCTCTCTTCAGTGCTGTCCCATTAAAAGTCGAATAGATTCAACTGGATGCAGGGTTCGGCATCTGTGATCTCGTCGCTGAAGTTGGAAAACCCCTCTAGAATTGGGGTTTTTTCGAAGACTGTGACGCTGAGAATCTGCAGAATTTTGT
>DATDHE010000190.1:0-17120 GCA_036521695.1 Candidatus Acidiferrum sp.
CCGATGCCGTCAAACTGGTGATCAGCAACACCATGGTCAAGCACGAACTCGCCTCCAGTGAATACAATCGGCGCCGCGCAGATTGCGAAGAAGCCGTCCGCCGGCTTGCCGGAGTTTTGCCAGGAATCCGTGCGCTTCGAGATGTGAGCCTCGAGCAGCTTGAACAGCATAGCAACGTACTTTCCGAAATCATTTACAAGCACGCTCTGCACATCGTCACGGAAAACGCGCGCGTTCTCGATAGCGCGGAGGCGCTCCGCTCCGGCGATATCGCGCGATTCGGAATGCGCATGGCCGAATCGCATCGCAGCCTTCGCGATTTGTACGAAGTCAGCTGCCGCGAACTGGATTTGATGGTGGACCTGGCGTACCAGCAAAAAGGCGTTTATGGCGCGCGCATGACGGGCGGCGGCTTCGGCGGCGCGACCATAAATCTTGTGGATGCGCGCTACGCCGGTGAATTTAAGGAAAAAATGGCCAAGGCCTATCAGAAAGAAACTGGACTCGTGCCCCAGATCTATATTTGCAAACCGGCCGAGGGCGCGGGACCGTTTCCCATTTCCGATCTTTGACGCCGTCGGAACAGCTTCAGTTGGTTCTCCGGCGTAGGTTGATCCATTGCGTGCTCGAAATCTCTACACAACTTCTCGAGCGCTGGGGACGATTTCGAGAGTCAACTGTTGTGTGCCCAACACGGGATGTTTGGCTGTGAGCCGCACCGTTCCCGGTTGTTCTTTTGCGCGAATCCAGATGGCGCCCGTTCCACCAATCAGCGCAAATGGATTGTCGCCAATAATTTCCGCGGGCCCTTCCAGTTCCAGCTTGATGGCGTCGTTCGCAAAGGGGCGGATCGCGCCGAATTCGTCGGTCACGCGCAAGACGACGCGGGTGGAATCAGCTCCATCGGCGTTGAGACGCGTGTCGTCCGGCAGCAGCGCGAATTTTTGATCGACACCTTTGCCGGAAAGCGTCTTAACAATTGCCTGCTTACCGTCGATAAAGCCTTCAATACGCAAGTCCCCCCAATTAAAGACCGCCTGGCTCAAATCAGCGACAAACGGCGCATAGCGCAGGTGGGCAAATTCAGTTTTGTTTGGATCGGCCTCCGCCACCAACTTGCCCGCAATATAAAATTTCAGATGGTCGCAGTTCGAGCAGACAACGGCCTTCGTGAAGCCAATCGATTCGTCGCCGCGGGCCCAATGGAAAGCGGGCTCGAGCACCACCTCGTCCGAGGGGTCGCACTGCGACTTGTAAAAGCCGGCAGCGGGCTTCGGTTCGCGAAAAATGTCCGTTACTCCGTGATAGCAGATGCGGTCGCCGCTGCCAAAATCTCCGTGCGTGTTGTAGTCAAAGGCGCACCAGCCGAGGCCACCGGCGTACTGCGGATCGGAAGCAAGCTGGTTGTGAATGCGCGCATGACGCAGCGTGTGCTCGGTCAGGCGCTCGACTTGATCGATGGTCTTCGTCGGATAGGTGTGACCCACGAATTCCGTGTTGAGATACCGGGGATGATTCGGCTTCTGCAGGGGAAACCCGAAATCGTTCATCGTAAAAACGTCTTCCAGGAATTCGGAGGATTGGAAATACCGAATGCCACAAGTCTGGCGTGTAGAGTCGAGACTATGCGCTACGGCGTTGGTGCGCGTATAGAAATCATGGTCATCTTTCGATTCGTTGATGCGCACGCCCCACAAAATAATACTTGCATGATTCCAGTCGCGCCGAATCATGCGGCTGACGTTATCGATCGAGATCAGCTTCCATGCTTCATTGCCTATGTGCTGCCAGCCGGGTATTTCTTCGAGGACGAGCAGTCCCATTTCGTCGCAGGCATCAAGGAAATGCCGGGATTGCGGATAGTGCGATGTGCGAACGATGTTGCACTTTAGATTTTTGCGCAGGATTCGCGCATCGCTGCGCTGGGCGCGGCCGGGCATCGCCTGGCCGACGAACGGAAATGTCTGATGACGGTCGAGGCCGCGCAACTTAATGACCTTGCCGTTCAGCTCGAAGCCGTGATCGGTGAACTGTGCCTCGCGAAAACCAATCGTGCGGCTGTGTCGATCGACTAGCTCGGTCCCCATCAGTAGACGGACCTGGACGGAATATAGATTCGGATGCTCAAGGTCCCAAAGTTTGATTCCAGCGAGATTCTCGAAGTGCAGCGTGTGCGCCACTGGTTCCGGCCCGGCCTCCGACGGCGGAACATGTTGCGTCGCTTTAGTCAGCACGCGATCGCCTTCGCGAAGTTCAACTTCCAGTGTCAGCGTCTCGCGCGATGCTTCCATGTGCTGAAGAAAGCAGTCCACATCCAAACCAGGATGTTCGCTGAGCACAGCTTTGGTCTTCGCAAAGACATTTTCTATAAAAGTCGCTGGAACGATGCGCAGCCAGACTTCGCGGTAGATTCCGCCAAATGTAAGGTAGTCAATTTGATTCCCAAAGGGCGGGATATCAGGCCGCTCCGTCGAGTCCACATCCACCGCGAGCACGTTTTCTCCACCGAAGTCGAGGTGCGGTGTCAGTTCGAAAGAAAAAGGCGTATAGCCGCCCTTGTACTCGCCGAGCTGCACACCATTGATCCAAACGGTCGAGGCGGTCATGACCCCTTCGAAGTCGACGAACACGCGCTTGCCACGCGCCCCGGCGGGCAACTTAAAGCGCCTGCGATAGATGGAGACAAACTCATACTGCTTGTCGTCGAAGCTGTGCCACGGCAGCCGGACATTGGCGTGAGGGACAACGATGCGCTCAAACGCGGAGTCGTCGAACTCCCGCGCGTGCGCTCCTTCAACAAATGCATGGTTGTAACGCCAATTCCGATTGATGGGAAAAACCAGTCGGCCATCGGCGTTGGAAGCCGCCGGCGCCGATTTGCCAGCAAGCAATGCTGGCGCAAGTGTGCCGCCCGCAATCACAGTGCTCGTGGTTTTCAAAAAGTCTCGTCGGTCCATAGTGTTCTGTCTTCCTTTTCGATTCGCGTTCGCAAAAGAGCGCCGCACGAAGTTTGCGCCGCGCATCTTACCAGTTTCAACGCAAATCTTTGACGATTCTTCTCTCCCCTCTTTCCCAGATTTAGATAACGTCTCTGGTTACCATAGCATCCGTCAGGCTGGAGTACGCGAGATTGCCCTGAACGGGAAGCGGGGCACCCCTTAGCTCCACTTGGAGCAAGTAGCACAGATACGCTTTGTCGATTGCAAGGAGCAGCTCAAAAGGGGCCAGCAAGATTTCTACGACTCAAAAAATCACGAAAAAGAATGGAAAAGAGGCTCCGAATCATGCCGGGAAGAGCTTGGCAGTCAGGGTTCCTTAGGTTTTTCCGTGACCTGGTCGGTCCGCACCGAGAAGAGCAGAAAATCTGTAAAGGTGTGATCGACGATCGTGCGGTGATCCCCGAAATCCCCATAGGCATCGGCAGCTTGCGGCAGCCATATTCTTACGTTTTGCGTGCGAAACTGGACCGGAGCATAGTCGATCGAGAGGTACATATATCGCACGTTAGCGGCCGGGACCGCTTCCATCAGCTTCGTCTCCAGGTGCATGACCTGGCCGGGATCGTGGCTGGAATCTTGACCAATCCAAGCGCGTCCTTTGAGTTTGGCGGGATAGACGACACCTTTGGCGCGGAAGGAAGCCGTATGAGCTGGCCTATCCTTGCGTTGCTGGAAATGTACCACCCAAGTCGCTTGACCGTTCCATTCAGCTGTGCCTTCGCACTTCATTTCATAGTCGTCTTGAAAATTTGAAAGAAAGATCAAGGCCAGCTCCGGGAGACCGATGTCCTGACCGCCAGCGGGGAACGCGCGGCCGCCACGCTCAGGCGTGCGGCCTTCTTGCACCGCGAGCCCTTCCGCTCGTTGCTCGAAAACGACGGTGTAGTCAAACGTTCCCGTGCCGTCCTCCAAGACAAGGCCCATGTTGCCAAGCATCTTGTATTCGATCTTTTCCTGGGCTGTAAAGTTTTGCAGATTGCTGACCAAATCATCCGCGCGGGCGCCCGCTTGTTCGAGCACGTTGGAAAGCGGGCAGGGCAGGGACGAACTGCGTGAGCGGAGTGGCGCATCAACATCGGGCGGATACCAAAACAGAGATTTACTTTTCGGTGCTTTCTCTGCCTCTTTGGCATTTCGATCTATCGGGGCTGGTGCAGCTGCCGAAGATGTTGGGGCTACTGAAACTGGTGGAGTTGCCGCGGTGGGCGGCAGCGGAGTGGATTGTGGATTTACCTGCAAGGTCGACGCAGTCGGCAGCGCGCTTGCCTTGTCCGGCTTCGGCGCAAAATACCCTTGCCGCGCTTGCACTTTCAAGCCATCCTTCTCCACTTTCACCTTGAGTGGGTGATACGCGCCGTCTGGCTTCACCTTCTCCGGCGAAACTTCAAGTAGGTAAACGTATTCCGGCGCCTGCGCAAGACTTTTGAGTCCCCCTTCCAAATCGTTGCTATTGTGGAAGTAAGTTCCGCCGGTACCGTCGGCAAGTTCTGCCATGACGTCTTCATCTAGCTGCATCGTTTCGGAGTGATACCGGGAATGTTGGCCCGTCACTAGGTCCACGGCCGAAGATCCGCCTCGCTCGCTAGCGTCCATTTCCGTCGTGTAGAGCCCGCGAGCATCCAACGCGCTAACGATCACATTGGCCTGCGCCGCAAGGTCCAAAAGCTGCGATTTCTCAACCATCGCTGCCGGCGTAATGGTCAGGAAGCCGGGCGAGACCAGGATCAGCGTGCGTTCTCCCGGCAGCTTCCCCATTTCCCGCACGAAATCCTTAATCGTCTCGAGCGTTGCCGAAACATCGTGTTCGCCATTCGAGAAGGATTGCGCCGCAACAGACCGCACAACGGTCTCAATCATATTGGGCAGTTGGCCTTGAAGATGCGCGCAAGTCACGAAATCAACCTCGGCAAGCTGCAGCGCCTCTATGTTGTCCTTATTGTGGATCAAGTCCGCCTGGTAATAGTCGATGTTCGGGCAGGCATGGTCGTCTTGGCGGTAGATTTCGTGCACATGTAGCTTCATGACTGCTTCTTGCAGAGCCGCGCGATCGTGCGTCAGGCCGCTGTTGGTCCCGGACATGGAAACCACGGCAGCCATGACAGAATCGTCCAGCGACTCGTCGAGCATCTTCGTGGTGGCCTCTTGGGCTCGCACTAAATCGCCAACGGCTAGGTGCAGATCGTCGAATAAAAAGACAAAGAAGCGTTGCGGGGAGGTCGGCGACCGCGGAGCAACCGTCGGAGACGGCGTAGCGGTTGAGGATTCGGGTGGTTTCGCGCTGCTCACCAGTCCTGAGCGCTTCTCAATCGTGAATCCTGAGATCACCTGGGGCTTTTTCTTTTCGAAGACCTGAAAGTCTTCTTTCTTCAAATTCCCTACCGCGCGCCCTTGTGAATCGCGAACGACCACCGGCACCAGGACGGCATTAACGTTCACTTGAATTTTGACGTCGGCACTCGGGGCCGGCGGTTCATTCGTCTGTTGCGCCGAAAGATGAAACCACGAGACGAAAAGCAAGAAGCACAAACAGAACGGGATACTAATTAACGGCCGTTTTGCGTTCGAATTCATATTGGTGTTTCGATTCTACGCCCTTCTGATAGTTGCCGAATTTTTGATTCTCGACCGAACAGCAATGCGGTTCTCAGTTTGCGGAGTTTTCCGCCAAAATGAGGCAAAACGGCTTTCCGCGCCAACGCTGCGAGCATCTCTTCATCTCGATGGCACATCTGCCGGACGGGCACAAATAGCATCCACCTAAATGCAGGTACTTCGCGCCGGATTCGCAGATAGCCCTGACCAGCACTTTGAGCTGGCCTCGTATTGAGCCGACCGGTTGAATACGAGGCCCAAAGAGTTCCACTGGGCGTCGCGAGGGAACGCAAGCGAAGTGAAGCAAAATTCGACCCGATCCATCGCAACTGCTTCTATGCACAGGACTTATTCGGTGCGGGCCGTATCCTTAATATGGTGCCCCTCAGCCTCCTCACGCCCGCCATGGAGGTTGCTCCAACATGGACAACCGACTATGCTGCTAGTGCCGCACGGGCACCGCCGAGGGTGCGCTGCGGGGCGCTGATCTCATGCAAAAACTGAAGAAGCTTTGCGTTTGTCTGCTTTGCTTTTTTTTGTTAAACGCCGTTCCCTCGTTCGCTGGAACCGATTCGAAACCAGCGGATAATTCTATCGATCAGATTCGCGCATATATATCGACTGGTTGGGACTCGCTCACTCGCTCGCTTACAGACTGCGCAACGGTTGTAGACACCAAACTTTCCTCGGCCTCCGTCCTTTATCTTCCCGCCGATTTTGCGGTACCGGCCTCGGTACAGCAGCTTGAGAGACAGTGTAATGTGCAGGCCCAGCATTTACCGACAGTGATTCATCACATTGGGGAAATGGATCCCGGAAAAATTGATCCCGCCGGGTTGCTCTTCCTCGAAAATCGTTACGTTGTGCCTGGAGGAAGATTCAACGAGATGTACGGTTGGGACAGTTATTTCATCATTCGTGGGTTGGTGCGCGACGGGAGGATCGACCTCGCGAAGGGCATGGTAGAGAATTTCTTCTTTGAAATTGCACACTACGGCGCAGTGCTGAATGCCAACCGCACGTATTACTTAACGCGCTCCCAACCGCCATTTCTAACTTCCATGATTCTTGCCGTATATGACGCGCAGAAAGCCAGCGGACACGTGAACAACGAATGGCTCGCGAAAGCATACGACTATGCCGTGAAAGATCACGAACTCTGGACAAGCGAGCCGCACCGCGCGGGATCGACCGGCCTCTCGCGCTACTACGATTTCGGCAACGGTCCCGCGGCGGAGAGTGTAAAGGACGAAACGGGCCACTACCGTCGAGTGGCGGCCTATTTCCTGCAGCAGCCCGACCTCGGCCGGGATTACGTTTTGGAATCAAGCGCGGCGAAGCCTTCGCCTCTGGCAGCCGGGCCGCTGTTTGCGCTCCAGATTTGCGATGTCGCGAAAACCATGGCGCCGCCAGCGTGCGATCCGGCGGGCACCGTCGCCTTAAGCGCGGACTACTATAAAGGTGACCGCGCGATGCGCGAGTCCGGCTTCGATATTTCCTTCCGCTTTGGTCCCTACGGTGCCGCAACGCACCATTTCGCTCCGGTGTGCCTCAATAGCTTGCTCTACAAGACCGAAAAAGACCTCGAACAAATGAGCGCGGCGCTGGGCCGCAAAGAAGAATCGGAGAAGTGGCGGCAGCGTGCCGAACAGCGAAAGGCCGACATTCAAAAATATCTCTGGGACAGCGAGCGCGGACTTTTCTTCGACTACGATTTCGAGAAGCAAACGCGTTCGACGTACGAATACGTCACTACGTTTTACCCTCTCTGGGCGGGGATTGCGACTGCCGAGCAAGCACGCACCGTGATGCAACACGTCGGCAAGTTCGAACAGCCTGGCGGCTTGGTGATGAGTCCCTACGAAACCGGCGGGCAGTGGGATTTTCCGTATGCGTGGGCGCCTAACCAATTGATGGCCATCGAAGGCATGCGCCGGGCCGGATTCCATGAAGCCGCAAACAGGCTTTCCTACAAATTTCTTTCGATGGTAATGGAAAATTTCCGGCACGACGGAACCATTCGCGAGAAATACGACGCCGTGAAGCGTTCTTCAGAAACGCAAGTGACCGCCGGGTATCATATGAACATCGTCGGGTTTGGCTGGACGAACGGCGTGTTTTTGGCGCTCTTGCACGAACTGCCGCCAAGCGAAGTCGCGCGGCTAACAATGGAACAGGATCGAGTGCCCGTCGCAGTCCATTAGAGCTTCTCACTCTGTACTTCGTTCCTGTATCGCTCACGCGTCTGCTGAGCGCATCAATTTCAGCCGGGTTTCATCGCGTGCGGGGGTAGCTCCCGTCTGGCTCGCGACCCACGAGCCCATGCGATTGGCCGCTTCATTCATCGTGGCAAGAGAATTACGCCGCAAATAGTGAAAGACGAGCGCTGCCGTAAACGCATCGCCTGAGCCTACCGTGTCCGCCACGTGCACTCGAATGCCGGGATGCTCGTGTTTGGCATATTCGCTTACCAACGAACTTCCCGCCGCGCCGCGCGTAATGCATACGAGTTTTATATGAAATGTATGCCGGAGCCACTGCGCCGCGGAATCTTCATCATGAAACGGAAAACCGAGTAACTGCACGACTGTCGGCAACTCATCGTGATTCAGCTTGATGATGTCGGCGTGTTTCGCGGAATCAGCGAGAATCTGCGCAGAGTAAAAAGATTGGCGTAGATTGACGTCGAAAATACGCGTGGTCTCTGGCCGGATTGTTTTCAAAAAGGAGAAGATGGTATGGCGGGACTGCGGAGACCGTTGCGCCAGAGAACCGAAGCATACCGCGTCTGTTTTTTGCGCCAGCGCTTGCCACGCGGCGGTCCATTCGAACGCATCCCACGCGACTGGCTCGGCGATCTGAAATGTCGGCTGGCCCTTGGCATCCACTTCGACCTGTACAACTCCCGTGCGATAAGTTGGATCGAGCTGTATCGAGGAAGTGCCCAGACCGAGATGCTCGAGGCGGTGTTTGGCCTCTTCCCCAAGATCATCGTAGCCGACTCGGCTGGCGACGATGCCCTCATCGCCCAGGAGATTCGTCATGTATGCGAAATTCGCGGGTGCGCCGCCAAGCTGGCGACCCTCCGGAAAAATATCCCAGAGCAATTCGCCCAGTCCGACCGTCGTGAACTTTTTCATGGACGACCCGCGTTCCCCTGGCAGTACGGCGCTTTCGCGCAGCGCTCCATGGCGTCCTATTTCGTTTCAGCTAACGCCTTCCGATCCCAAGTGCTAATGCCAGATCGAGCCCAATTTCCAAATCGAGAGCGAAAGCACTTTGCCCTGCCCTTGCTTCGAATACAACTCAATTCCGTCACTGCCGGGTGAGGGGTAGATGCGGTCTGTCAAGACCACTTCGCCGTCGTCAACGAAAACTTCCACGCTGGAGCGGTCCAGAAAGATATGGAGCTTCACCTGAGAACTCTGACGCAAAGCCGATTTATGGCGCCCCGAAAATTCGGGCGCGAAAGAAACTTGTCCCGAGCGGGTCCGGTCCACGAACACTTCCTTGGTTTCAGGTGTGACACCCACAATCGTTTCCTCGGATCCGCCTTTGCGCAGACAGAATCCCATCTCCTTGGCATCGCCAGGAGCTAGTTCCGCTTCGATTTCGATTGTGTCCCCGCGTACATTTGCCAAGTGCATCGCTTGCATCGCCGTCGGAACGGAAACGTTTGAGAGCTGCAAGAATTCTCGTTCGCGCAGCGTTCGTGTTTCGGCGATCGGTTTTTGCAACAGCCGGATTCCGTCCAGGAATTTCGACAGGGTAAGCTCGCGCGGCAGCGACTGTGCCCCGCGCCAAACCGCCGTTGGTTCGCGGTTCGCGTATTGCCAATTGCTGATCCAGCCGATCCATATTCGGCGGTCGTCCTTCGGCGGAAGATCAGAATACGAGTTCGTCGCGTAGAAATCCTTGCCGTAGTCGGCCCAAAGTTCCTGCGCGGCCGGAGTTTCGTTCACAAAGTGCGTGCCGTCGAAGCTGCCTATAAAATAGCGCGTTCCAGTGCCGCCGGCAGGGGCGCCCGGGTTGCGATTGACGATGAGCACCCATTTTTTGTTCTTAGTATTCCCGTCCACCGTCAATTCGAAGAGATCAGGGCATTCCCATTGCCCTTTGCCATGGCCCTCAATTTCAAACGAGCTGCGGAAAGTCCAATTCTTCAAATCTCGCGAGTCAAAAAACACGGCTTTTCGCTCATCAGCGAGAACCGCAACCATCACCCACTTCTTCTCAGCCTCATACCAGAATACTTTTGGGTCTCGAAAGTCGGGCTGTTTCAAATTTGCGACGGGATTGCCCGGATAATTTGTCCACGTGCGTCCCCGGTCGTTGCTGAAGGCGAGGTGTTGATTCTGGACATTCTTTCCGGCGGCAGTATATATCGCAATCAAACAAGAAGAATCCTCGGAGTCCGAGCTGGCGCACAATCCGCTCGCGTTGTGCCAATCCACAACCACGCTGCCGGAATAAATCATGTACTGCCCAGCTTCTTCGGGAATCGCTACGGGCAAATTCTTCCAATGAAAGATATCCGCGCTGACCGCGTGGCCCCAGCTCATGTGGCCCCATTCCGTTCCCTGCGGATTGTATTGGTAGAATAGGTGGTATTCGCCCTTGTAGTAGACCAGGCCGTTCGGATCATTCATGAAGTTTTTCGGCGGAGTAAAATGAAACTGCGGCCTCCACGGTTCGTTGTAGGTTTCTTGCGCAAGCGCTGCGTATGAGCATCCCATAAGAATGCTGGCTGCGATCCTCTTCGAGAGCGATTGCTTGAAACTTTTCATCGCGTAGGGCGTCCCTTTTACGGCTGCAAAGTCTGGCGTAGCTCCATTGGGCCGGCCACTTTGAGATCTCATTCTTGCGGCTTGTTCTTAGCACGATTCTATAACTGTTCACTTATTTCGAGTTCAAGTCTCGGTCCTGCTTTGGCGCCCAGCCCACTATCCAATACATTTCAGCCGGGCGTACATAGGCTCCCTCCACATCCGATCCCTTCCCATGTTTGAGAGCCGCCGAACTACGGTGGTCCACATCTTGGCGGGTCCGCATTTAAGTAACGCGCCAATGAGTTGGCTTCTGGCAAGTCGGGATTGAACTCGAGCACGCGCACGAGGCTCGAATGTGCTTTTTCATACTGTCCCTCAGAACAGAAGACGCGCACCAGATTCATTCCAATGGCGCTTTTTGCCGGGGCTCGCTCGAAGGCCTGCTCCCATAGTGGGACCGCACGATCCATGTGCCCTTCCTGCGCTTCAATCACACCGAGATTCGTCGCCGCGTCGTTGTTGTAAGGATCCAGCAGAAGAGCCCGCTCGTAATGTCCCCGAGCTTCGCGGAATTTTTGGCGCTTGTGTTCAAAGTATCCAGCAGCGGATAAAAGCGCCGAGTCGTCCGAGTATTCCTGGACTGCCTTGCGAAGCGACTCCTCCGCTTGAGGAATAGCCGATTCCATTCCAGACTCCGCCAAGGAGGTCCATGCCAAGCTCAAGTCACGGAGATCTTCCTTCCGGGAATCTGGCGGGAAGCGCACCAAGAGCGGTCTTGAAGGCGGAGCAAGGTTCTGCACAGGCATTAGTGGATCACGCAGGATGCGATGATCGGTTGCCTGGGTATGGGCGATCCGTGCGCTGTTAATGGCAGGCATGTGACACTGCACACAATTCGGATTGCCCGCGTGATGCTTGGCGCCGAATGACGGTCCATGGCATGCCAGACACTTAGCCCGGTAAAAGGAAGCCTTTCCTTCAGGGCTGGGCGACGAGTGAGGGTCGTGGCAACTCGTGCAAGACATGGCATCGCCTGATTTTCGCTTGCAAACACTCTGGGCAAGCGCCTCAGACTGGCTGAAGGCGCCTGAGCCTTGCGGGCCATCGTCAGTTAGCTCAAAGTAGCTCACGTAGTTTGACAGGTCATCGCCAGGCTGAAAATCGTATAAATGCTTGCCAGGCCGCTCGATGGCGATGTTTCCCTCCAGATGGCACTGCATGCAAATGGCATCTCGGCGACTGGCGGGGAGTTTCGACGGATTAAGCATCGTAGCTTTTGTCCGGACGTGCGCTTCGCCGGGCCCGTGACAACGCTCACATGTAATCCCCGGATGTGCAAAGAGTGGCAGCTTGTATTTGTTCTCCGTCCCCTTGACCGGCGTTTGCATGTTGCTGGTGTGGCAGCTCAGGCAGGATGCCGCGGTGGGCAGGTTCATAGGGATATGCCGGACGGACTGGTAGGCTGGAGCCATATCCCACACGCCCTTCTGCGCGTACCAATTGATCGGCGATTCAAATACGAATCCGTCGTCAGAGAAGAGATACGTTCGTCCCCTGCCACCAGAGCCGACGAAGTACAGCAACTCCCGCGTGCCGCGCACCGGAGGATCGCCTGGGCGTTCATATTCCAGCCACGCCGTTCCCTTGTCGGCGTAGACGCGATAGCGGACACCGGATGGGGCATGCGTAAGCTCGCCCGGAATCAACTCCTGGGTCGCGGGGCCGCTCGCGCGTGCCATAGCGGTTTTCTGATAGCTCGCATAAATACTGGCGTGGCAGCCAGAACACGCTTCCATTCCCACATAACCCTTGGAGTCGGCAATAACGGAATTGTTTTGGGAGGGCGCGGTGATGGGAACCACGGCCGCCAGGAGAAGCAAAAAAAGTGCCAGGAATAGATTTCCTTTGAGCATTCAGTGCTCTGGTTTCTGATATTCTTGCATCAATAAATCTATAGTGCTTGATTCGGCCCAAGCCGTAAGCGACCTCACGGGCTGCGTCGGCGGATAGCGCGAGCCAAAACCCCGTATTCAGCGCAATACTAGTACCCTCGTAAACTCGCTTTCAAGGTTTCGAATTCTGGCTTTGTTCCAATTGGCCGGCTACCTTCAGCTCTCGCTCGGCATCTTGGTTCTTTCCCAAATCGCGGTATGCCTGCCCCAAAAGGTGGTGCGGAATGGGATTATTGGGATCCATCAGAAGCGCACGCTGTAGGGCACGCACGGCCAGCTCCGTTTCGCCCTTTTTCTCTAGGACTTTGCCGAGCAGGATGTACGGACCCGTCGAAGTGGGATCCAGCCAAATCGAGCGTTGCAGAAGCCGCTCAGCCTCATCGAATTTCTGCACGCGCGAATATCCATCTGCAAGTTTGTAATATGCCGTCGCGTTTCCGGGATTGATCTCCAACTCTTTCCGCAACTCCGCGAGGGCATCCTCTATCTGCGAATGATAGAGATAAAGTTCTCCCAGAAGCTGGTGCGCCAGCGGAAGCTTCGGATCAATCGCCACGGCCTTGTGCGCATACTCTTCGGCCACCGGCCCAAAATCCTGGCGTAGCAGCATGCGCGCGGTGAATAAATAGCTGGCTGCGGACTCTGCGGGCACGTCGAACATTTTCGCAAAAGCCTTCCGCGCGCTTGGATAATCCTTCGTCTGGATATAGCAAATCCCAAGGATGTACGCCGCATCGACATTCGCGCTGGGATACCACGTCTGCACCTTTTCAAGCGCTGGAATCGCTTCTAAGGGCCGCCCAGCCAGGTAATACGACAAGCCTAGGAGTTGTTCAGCCTCCGCGTCGTCCGGATCCTGTTCCCGTGCTCTTTTCAAATAGACAATGGCGTTTACGAAGTCGCTCTTCTTGTAATACGCGGCACCCAGTTCGTGCGCGAGCCCTTTCATCCCCGGATGCTTCTCTTCTAACTCGTGGAGAATTGAGAGCGCCTCGTCATATTTCCCCTGCTGCAGAAGGCGACGTGCTTGATCTAAATCGGCGTCGGGGGGTTGCGACGGCTCGTGAGAAAGGCGGGGAGCATTGGGCGGAGAAGGGTTCTGCGGCGCTTGAGCGATTTCCGCCCGAACGTGCCCCGCGCTTAGGGTCGCGATGCCCAAAAGAGCGGCGGCCAACCAGCGGTTCTTCGGCATGTGTCTACCCCTGTGCAAATCCGAAAACGATTAGAGCATAAAAAACGGGGAGCCGGTGAGGGCTCCCCGTCGGTTTGGGGTGTGTTGTCTCTTCTTTGTTAGAAAATGAATTTAACACCAAACTGCAGTTGACGCATCCCGGTCGGTGAACCCGGCGAGTTGTCGATCTCAATGTCGGTGATTTGACCGGCGGTGGGGCCGCAACTCGTGTCGATGCACGTATTACCTTGATTACCGTTGAAGCCCAGGACGGGATGGTTGAAGACATTGTAAGCGTCGAAGCGGAACTGCGCCTTGTAGCGCTCCGTGATGTTAAAGGTTTTCGAGATCGACATGTCGTCGTAGAAGACGTGCGGCCCGCGATAAGAATCGAAGCCCGCATTGCCGACCTGGCCGCAAGCGGGCAAGGTGAACGGACCCGACGTCGGCCGTGCTAAGCTGCAGGTGTTCAGACCTGCATTACCCGGTGTAAGGTCCGCCGCTGGGTAGGCAAGTGGGGCAACAGGCGTGAACCAGAATGTGCCGTTGGCATTCTGCGTGACGCCGGTCTTAAGCTTCTCGCCGGGAACCATGTTCGGACGACATATGTCAACATCCGTGACCTCGCTGCATTCTTGGATGCTAGGCGTCCACGGCAGGCCACTTCCCCAAGTCAAAGTGTTGCTGACTTGCCAGCCGCCAACAGCAAGGTCCATCGCCCGGCTGGCATCGCCCAGGAAATGTTTGCCTTTGCCAAAGGGGAGTTGATAAATAGTGTTGGCCACAAATTCGTTATTGCGATTGTTCGGGTTGGGTCCATAAGCAAACGATTTGTCCACACTGTAGTAATTGCTATCGTACGCGTACGCCCTGGAGTACGTGTAATGCGCAAGGAACTGCAATCCGTAGCTGGTCCGTTTTTCCGCCTTTATTTGAAGTGCGTTGTAATTATTGTTGGCGTCGTTGCCAAAATAATTGCCGACGCCCCCTGCGCAACAAGGCGAGTAGCCTGTACCCGTGTACGGGAAGGAGTAAACACCGTTCAAGAAAAACACGCGGCGCTCGTTTGCCGGTATGCTGGGGGCGAATGCCACCGAACAAGTCACAGGTGTACCGCTACAAGTCACAGGTGCGGTGCCACCGCCGACAGCCACTTCATTTGTAGTATAGGAAGGACCTGTTCCGGCAAACACGTGAGTTCCTTTGTTGCCGATATAACTCACAGTGATGTTAATGGTAGAGGTCACTTGGCGCTGAAGCGTGGCATTCCATTGATCAATCGTTGGAAGCCTCTGAACCCTCGGACGGATATACGTGGAAGCTGTCCCGTCAGGCCCGAGCAGCGGCAAATAACCATTCGTATTCAAGTCGGTTATAAGGTTCGCAAATGGGTATGCTGGCGGGCCGTTAACAAGGTTGAAAACCGCACTGCGATTATCGGTGAACGCGGAGTTAATGTTTGAGTCTGAGATGGATTGTGATGCGAGTACTGGAAGGTTTTGCGTGACGGCGTGGCCGAAATTGGAACCGAACACGCCAATGTCGAACCCTCGGCCGTACCCGAAGCGTAGAACGGTCTTGGGATCGAATTGATAAGCAAAGCTGACGCGTGGAGCGAAGGCTTTATACGTGTTCGACACGCCGCCGTTGAATGAAACGCCGCCGTAGCCGGCCACCAGCAGCTGGCCAGTATTCACGTCCGCAAAGCCGGCATTGCCCTTGGCGGTGACGGCCTCTGGATTGTAAATTTCCCAGCGCACGCCATAGGTCATGGTGAACTTCGAACTGACGCGCCAGGTGTCTTGGGCATAGGTGAATTCGCGCCACTGGTGGCCGATGGCTTGAATGTTGGGCGGACTCACAAACCGCTGGAAGGAAGTCACATCGCCGAGCAACATAGTTGCCAGAGCCATGCCACCGGTTCCCGCGTTCGAAGTGCCACCGGAATCGAAGTTCAAGATACCAGTGCGGCTGGAATCGCTTGGAATGCGGAGGTTGGTGGCGTAGCGGATGTCCGCGCCAAACTTGAAGGTGTGATTGCCCCGAATTCGTGTCCAGTTATTGACGAACTGGATCTGACGTTCTCTTTCCGTCAATGGGCAGTTGCAACGGCCGATGTTAAGACCATCTCCGAAAGATGAAAGGCCCTGATTGCCCGAAAACTGGAAACCCGAAAGACCGCCGGTAGTAGGCGGTCCTTGAATGCCGGGGCCGGAGTTCAGGCCGGGGAAGCCGAATCCGTCCATGGGGGATGCAGATGCGTCGGAGTAATGTGTCATCGGATTGTACTGAAACCATCCGACGCGGAAGTCGGTCAGCCAATTCGTGCCGATCGCTTTCGTGAAGCCGCTTGCGAGGCTGTAGTCATGGTTGATGGAAGTGCCATTCAAACCGCCAGGCCCAAAGCCGGCACCACCGAGGGTACCCAAGCCGCCAAGGCCCGACAAGTCGAAATAGTCAAGGCTAAAGCGCCCGAAAACCTGGAAGTTTCGCGGAGCGTTGTAATCAATTCGCGTGTCAAACGAATACTGCTTGTAAGGACCGTTGCCTGTCGAAACGAAGTTGTTGTTGATTCCGCTAGCCGTGGGCGTGGGAAACTCGGCAAGCATCTTGCCGATTCCTGTAGGAATATCGCCTATCGGAATCATATTATTCGTGAAGGGCGTACGACCGGAACCATCCGCCGGGTTTCCTGTAGTAGGATTGTAAATCTGAAAGGGATACTGGCTCAAATTGCAGAAGCCCGGCGAAGCGCTCGCTGCGTTCGTCGCGGGATTACAAGTGCTTACTACTTGGGCAGTCGGAGTCGTGTACAAGTTAGTTATGCCCTGTATCTGATTTGTGCCCTGATAATCCCCGAAAAAGAAAAGTTTGTCCTTAAAGATCGGGCCGCCGATAGAACCACCAAACTGCTTCCAGTTGGCGGCTGCGAGAGGAACGCCAGGCTTGTTCGTAAAGGGATCGCGTGCCTGCTGATCGCTGCTACGATAATAGTAAAAGCCGGTCCCATGGAAATCGTTTGAGCCGGACTTGATCTGCACGCCAACTGTGCCGGCGACCGCTTTGCCTGATTCCGCGTCGTAGTCCTGAAGAGCGATCTTCGCTTCCGCGACGGCGTCGAGGTTGGGATTGACAACGATAATGCCCAAGATGGCGTCCTGATTATCTGTGCCATCGAGTTCAAAATTAGTGCCAGAAAAGTGCTGCCCGTTGACGAATATCTGGCCCCCGCCCTGAGGGTTTTCGGTCGCGGCGTGGCTCCAGCCCACCAGTTTCTGGGTGCCTGGGGAAAGCAGTTCGAAGTTCGTAAAATTGCGATTAAGGACTGGCAGGTCTTGGATGTACTGCTGATTGAACTGGATGTCGACGTCCGCGCGGTCCGTCTGAAGCTGCGGAACGGTACCTGTGACTTCGACAGTTTGCGTCACCGCCCCGACCAAGAGTTGCGCATTGACAGTGGCGGCGGTGTCCGCATTAAGAAGCACGCTCGGTATTTCCGTTACCTGGAACCCCGTCGCCTCAATGTGTACTTTGTAAGTGTCCGGAATCAAGTGCGTAACAGAGTAGTTCCCGCTTTCATTAGTGATCGTATCGTAGGTAAAGCTCTTGCTCGTCGAAGTGACAGTTACTTTGGCTC
>DATDHE010000191.1:0-9832 GCA_036521695.1 Candidatus Acidiferrum sp.
AAGTTGAGCGAAAATCCGCTTGCGACTGGCGCCCAACGAGATTCGCACGGCGACTTCTCTCAGGCGGACAGTGCTGCGAGCAAGGAGGAGGTTCGCAACATTCACGCAGGCGATACACAACACGAAGGCCACAGCGCCGAGCAGTACCCAGAGAGTAGTTTTCGTTTCTTTGGGCAGAAAGTCATTCTGCAATGGCTCGACGCTTGCCTCGAAATCCTTGTTGGAGTCCGGATATTCCTGGGCGATACGGCGCGCTATGACACTCATGTCGGCATTAGCCGCATCGAGGGAAACACCGGGTTTCAAGCGGCCCATAACCATTAGCCAACGGCGTTGATGATTGATTTGCTCCGGCTGGAAGGCCAGCGGAACGACTAGATCAAACTGAATGCGATCCAACGGGCCAGGCTCTGCCACGCCGACAACGGTGTAAAGCTCGCCATTCATACGCTGGGATTTGCCGATGATGTTGCGGTCAGCGCCGAGTTTTTTCCAGAACCGATAGGTCATAAAGACAACGTGGTCCTTGCCCGGCATGCCTTCTTCCGGCAAGAAACGGCGGCCGAGCATGGCCCGAACTCCCATCATGTCGTAGTATCCCGGCGTCACAGCTTGGGCCTCGACGAACTCCGGTTGCGCAGCAGTCGCCATGTTAAACCGTGGGCCGGGAAGCATCGCGGCATTCAGGTCAGAAAAAACTACACTTTGCTGTTTCCAATCCATGAACTCGCCAGTGGAGACTCCCCAGATGCGCCGGTGCTGGAGTTGTGGCCAAACCATGACCAGGCGATCGGGCTTGGGATAGGGCAGAGGCTCAATCAGCGTTGCGTACGTCACGCTATATGTGGCCGTCGTGGCACCGATGCCGAGGGCGAGGGTGAGAACGGCGACCGCCGTGAAGCCGGGAGATTTGCGCAGCATGCGCAGTGCATAGCGCAGGTCTTGCACGAGGTCTTCGAACCAGCGCCCACCCCACATGTCCCGCGTCACCTCCTCAGCGAGCGCGATACTTCCGAATTCGTGACGCGCAGCAGTTTGCGCATCCTTGAGCGCCAGGCCAGATTCCATGTTCTCGCGCGCGGCGAGTTCCAAGTGACCCTGAATTTCTTCGTTGAGTTCTTCATTGCGCCGCTTACGCCACCGGAAAAGGAATCTCATGATTCACTCTCCTGCTTTGCAGGATTCAAAATGCCTTCAATGGCTTCTGTCAGTTGGGCCCAACGCGAGCGTTCAGCAGCCAATTGTCTGCGCCCGGATTTCGTCAGGCGATAGACTCTCAACCTTGGGCCAAGTTCCGAAGCTTTCCATTCGGCGGCGATCCAGCCTTTGCGTTCAAGCCGATGAAGGGCAGGATACAAGGAACCCGTATCCACCTTCAGAATTTCACCCGAGTCTGTGCGGATGACCTTGCTGAGCGCATATCCATGGCGCGGCCCCCAGTGGAGGACCTGCAGGATGAGCATGTCCAAAGTGCCCTGAAGGATTTCGGTGCGACTTTGATACTTTTCCTTGGCTAACGTCATAGAGCTGGTATGTAGAGCCCCTTCTTACCTTTACGTAGACGATCTACATACCACAAGAGACTGACAGGTGACAAGGAAATATCTGGAAAAAGGCGCCTGGCCCACAGCGAGGGGCAAGCTAGGCGCGTCAGTGGGTAACAGATCACCTTCAGGACGAACCAGACGACGAGTCCAAACGCGAGTTGGGAGAAATTGAGACCTCTCAAAACATTGAGAGCAGTAGGAATATCTTGCCAGTATCGAGTAGGCCTTATTCGTTTTGTATCAGGCCGCGTCCTCGTTTTTCAGGGGGGGCGTTTTGGGGTGCTCGAGCCGGATGAGGGGAAACCTTCAAGTCCGGTTGATGTGCGACCAGGAAGGGCTGGCGTGTTCCGTGGGGGGTAGACCCACCGAGGCAAAAGTCAGAAGCCTCGTAGCTGGGATAGCGGGGAGGAGGGGAATCGAATCTCTGAAGCCTATCAACAAAGCCATCTTCAGGATGGTGAGCAAGTCATCGGGCCGTAACGAAAGTGAGCGCAGATGTGGCCTCGAAAGTGAGAAGCCCCAGGGGCTGAGCCTTCAACCGGAGGGCGAAAGCAGCATGGATCGACGCAGACTGACTGATGCGGCGATTTCTACTCTGGCGGGGTAGAAGCGACAGCACGATGACAAGGGCACGCTAAGCAACTGGAGAGACCCTCCTCGTCCCGACGAGAAATCGGCGGAGCAGAAAACCGTATAACCGCGAAAACCGGGAAGGCGGCGGTGGAAGACGAGAGGGAGTAGGAGGGGTTCATCGTATCGATGAAGCGGGGTAATGCCCGTGGAGAGAGCGGACCCTGCTGTTTGCAAGGGCTCAAACAAAAATGGGAGGCAAGGTGATATGACAAAGACACCCGGCACGCGTGAAGGGCAGCGGGATCGAGCGAACATCGATCTGAAAGTGACCTGGAATGCCCTCCGGGAATGCCTCTGCGAGTCTTCGATGGAATTCTTCCATAAGCACGTCATAGGGATTCTCGTTATGGAGATGCTTATCGGAAACGGCTCCAATTTCCGCGACAAGAGATGGCCGTAGATCTGCCCGAAGAAAGGAAGGAGTTTTTTGCAGAATTGAAAGTGGCGCTCGACTTCAATGTCACGTGCTTATAGTTCGCGAGATCTTCCCAGAAGTTGAAGAGGTGCAACACAACGCTGAGTACTTCATAGCTATTGCAGAATCTTTGCTCCAGCTTTGGACACGTCGACGGATAGTGCGACTTTTTGTGCAAAAGCCGCGGGCGCATGAAAGGTGAGCGCGATGAATACCGGCGAAGCGGGTAAGGATTGGAGAAGAATCCTGTGCACCGAGCGCCAAGACTCAATTCCGGAAATTTGGTAACTCTTGCAGTTCATCGCGTTCATATACCTCTCTCAACGCACGGTGTCCTTTAACGAACGATACTATTGCTTCGGTTGAAGAGTCTTGAGCGAAGTCCTTCAGGTCACGCCGCCACGTCTGCCATTTGTGAGCTGTGCTTGTCGTTTATACAAGACATGTTTTGCATGGGCTTCGTCGAGCGATGCGTGCAGCCTTTGCAGCCCTGCGCGCATTCTCTCGAGTTCCTCGGGCTTCACGCCGATCCATGGCAGATGCACTTATTTTGCAAACGAAAGCGGGTCAGCAAAGGCCCTACGGAACGCTGTCTTACGTCAAGTTTTTCGTCGCCAAGCACCAACATTCCGGCTGCTCCGCTGAATCCGCCAGTATAGGAAAAAGACCAAGATGACCGACCGTGACCTGGAGAGTCGGCACCCGCCCGACTATTTCTTGGATGGCTGTGCGGACGAACTATTTAGCGCAGCCCCGACAGTCCCGCAGGCACCGGAATTCAAGTCATAAATGCCGGCCCGCAGATAGACTTCACCCGGGGGCACATCGATTTCCTCGTGAATTTGCATTCCTACCTGCTGCGTCGCTTCATACACCTTGGGATCCATCATTAGATTGCTGCGTTTCTTGAGAATGTTCAGGATGTTGCCGTCCGGACTGAATGCGATGAGCATGATTTCTATATGGCCCCGACGCGTGCCATTGACCTCTGAGCTCATCGCGATGTCCAGCAGCGCCACAGCGAAGTTGACATCGTAGCGGATAATCGGTGCCTTCAATTTTGTGTTGCTTCCCGCACGGGGCGCATTCGCAGGAGGCTGGGGATTCTTCGGCAGGAACTGCACTTTGAATACGATCTGGTCGAAGTCCGGCATACCTAAACCGACGAGCGGCATGAGGGGATCGTCGGCAGCCTCCTGAGGGGTGGCTTCGTGGCCGGGTTGGTCAGCGAAGTAGCCGCGGCGATAGGAAAGTTTGCAATTACTGTCTGCGAGGCTGACCTGAATGGCGTGAAACTTGCCGTCATTCTTATCGTTGGCCGGCGAATAGGCCAGCGTGTAATAGTGCGAGCCGTTGCCCACAGCCTCTGTGACGGCGCCGCTCAACGCGTTCGTGCTGTAAAAAGCGCGGCCGCCGGTTTCCTCGGCGATAGTTTCCATGGCGATTTGATTCGCGCTGAGGCGGGCTTCGAGTTCCCGTCTCGAACCGGCTAGTTTGCTGGCGTCGAAGGTGGGGTCTCCGAGAACTCCCAGCGCGGACACAGGATAGATCGCGACCTGCGCCGCGGTGAGCATGTCCGAGGTTTTCTGAACGTGCTCCTGATTCTTGGGAACTTTGCCGCGAGTGTCTGGGAAGAAGCTGACCGGGAAGTTGTCTGAGAACCAGATCAGATTCTTGCGGGCAGGAATTCTGGAAAGATAACGGGCGATTTGCTGGAAGGCTTGTAAGGTCACCTCGATGCGGGAGTTGGCGCGCTCGGCGGCCTCGTCGCGCTGGAAAGATTCAACCGCATCAATGGCCGAAGGCGCGGCCTGGCTCTTGCGCATTTGCCGGAGAATTTCCGCGTCGCTGTACTGGTTACCCTCCGTCGGCAGGTTTCGGGAGACTTCGGGAGTGACGCCGAGTTTCTTGTCTTCCAAGACGGCAGAGAGTCCGGAAAAATCGGTGGTAAACCCACGGACAATGCGAAGGCGAGAACCGAGCGCGAAAACGGCGAGGCGTGCGCGGGGCGGAACTTCGCCGAGATACTTGACGACCTGCTGCCGGACGAAGGCCTGATTTTGCGGTTGCGTGTTGAGAAGGTCGAGCAACAGAACGTTGACGGAATCGGCGCCACGAGTGGTCAGAAAATTGGTGAAGACATTGGGCGGCATCGGCGGCAATTTCACCTCGTTGGGAGCCGCACCCTGGTGTTCCTCGAAAGAAGCGACAACTTGCGGGCCGCCGTCCTCGGAGACGTGAAAGTCCTCCTTGCGGAGGCCGGGAACGGATTGTCCCTGTTTGTCTGTGACCACCACGTCCACCACCACGATGCGACTTTCGGCTTTGATGGTAGGGCCCTGAACCGGCACGGAAATTGGCGGTTCTTGGCCGCGGGATCGAGAGAGACAGAGCCCCGCGAGAAAAAGGAGCGAGACGGCTGAGAGTAGCGAGCGAATCATGCGAATCCGCAGGAAGTTTCTCACAAAGACGCTGGAGAGTACACGGATTACAAGCCGTTAAAGGCTGCGAGGATGAAGATGGATAGTGCACTCCTGGTATGCACCGGAAGCGACATATATTGGGGAAAATGGGAACAGTTTGGCGAACCACACCGCCTTTCTGAGCCCGCGGCAATTCAGCCGATTGTTCAGAAAGGAGACGGGACAGTCGCCCGCGAAGGCAATTGAACGGCTGCGCGTGGAATCGGCGCGGCTCATGATGGAGGTTTAACGGGGAGGGAGCGATGCCTTGGAAGGAGTGTTCGGTGATGGATGAGAGAAAGGGCAATGTTGGCCATGCTCAATCTCCTGGAATCCGACCTGAGTAAATGCGGACTTTTGTGGCTGCTGTAGTGACGGCCTGACAACGCGGCCGCTAATCGATGTCGGGCACGCCAGACGCGAATCTTGGCAGCAGTTGACGTGAGCCCAATCTTTCTGCAGTTTCCTTCTCCGAATATCCCTCTACTTGACACAGTACAAATGCTGCACGAAGCGACGGCGAGAGCTCACCGATTTTCGAGACGAGCTCTTCTCGCAACTCCGTTCTGGCGAAGTCCTCCTCGGGGTTCAAGATCCTGTGCGGGAACGATTCAGATAACGGCGCGTCCATGCTGTCTTTCGTTTCCTCGAAAGAAGCTGCGACACGCATCTTCAGCGCACGCTTCCTCATGAGTGCGGCGTTAATCACGATTCGCGTCAACCACCTCGAGAACCGCGAGTGCCCTTCAAATCTGGGTAACGCCCGGAAAGCCGAGAGCATTGCCTCCTGCAAGATTTCTTCCGCATCGGCGACATTGCCCAGCAAACCCTGCGACGCAAACTTGATGCGCCGGTATCCGGCCAGCATGAAACTCAACCAATTCAAGAATTGACGTTGCGGAGTCCGCGTCGCCTGTGACGTTAAACACTCCCACGCAGGGGAAACTGTTCTAGCAGAGGCAGTTCTCTCCTGGACGGGTCAGTTTCCGTGTAGCCGAGCATCCACCCAGGCGGCACACAGGCAAGTGGATCCTTTTTAGGGTCCAGCTCCGTGTTCTCGAGATTTAATGGAACCTTCGGGCGGCTGTTATCGTATTCCGATAAGAGGGAGCCATGGGCGAAAAAAGAACCGATCTTCTGCGCGGAACGCTCGACCTGCTGATATTGAAAGCGCTCTCATTGGCACCTTTGCATGGAGTCGGCATCTCCCGGCGTATCAAACAAATGACCATGGGCGCCTTTCAAGTGAGTTTCGGTTCGCTATTCCCTTCGCTGCACCGCATGGAGGAACGGGGATGGGTAGAGGCTGAGTGGCGCACTTCAGAGAATAATCGTCGAGCCAAATACTACAAGTTAACTTCATTGGGGCGCGCACAGCTAAAGGTCGAAGAGCGGGATTGGAACCAGGTGGTCAAGGTAATGACGGCTGCCGTGCAATCCACCTGAGTGCCGATTGGAGGCGTGATGGTAAAGCGAATACTGAGTTTGTTCCGGAACCTCTTGCGCAAGCGCGCGATCGACCAAGCATTGGACGACGAACTCCAGTCTTCTGTGGAAATCCTGGCGCAGGAGAAGATGAAAGAGGGATTGTCGCGATCGGTGGCCCTTCGGCAGGCACTGATTGAACTCGGCGGCGTCGAGCAAGTAAAGGAAGAAGTCCGCTCAATACGGGTTGGTAGCTTCCTGGAGAACTTCGTCAGGGACCTGCGCCTGGCATTGCGTACTCTAGCTAAGACTCCTTCCTTCACTGCAGTCGTCATCCTGACCCTGGCTCTGGGCATTGGGGCCAACACCACCGTCTTTGCCATGGTCTCGCGCTTCGTTCTCCACACCGCTGCCGTCGGCGATCCTCCAACGCTTTTCACCCTTCACACCACCGATCACAACGAATGTTGCAACAACTTCTCTTGGCCACTCTTCACCGACGTTCGCGACAATGCAAAATCCTTCTCCGGCGTCGCGGGTTTTTACGAACTCCTTCCCGCCTCCATCTCCGGCAGCGGCGATCCGCAGCGCCTCTGGGGCCAAGCCGCTTCCACCAATTTCTTCGACGTCACCCAACTCGGTATGACCCTCGGCCGCGGCTTCCGCTCCGACGAACAAAATTCTCCCGTCATCGTCCTCGGCGATCGCGTTTGGAAGTCCCACTTCACCTCCGATCCCAACATCCTCGGCAAATCCATCACCCTCTCGGGCCATCCCTACACCGTTATCGGCGTCGCCCCTCCTTACTTCCGCGGTATCGATCTAATCCTCGACACGCAATTCTGGGTGCCCATCGGCAACATTGATCAGCTCCTCCCCAACACCGGCCATTTCGACTGGCGCTACTATCATTGGATTGCCGTCGCCGCTCGCCTCAAGCCCGGCGTCTCACGCGCCGCAGCCGCTGCGGAACTCCAACTCCTCTCCCAGCGTTTCGCGCAGGCTCATCCCGACAACGAGAAAAATCTCGGTTTCCGCTTCGAGCAGGCCGGCTCTCTCGCGCCGCGCGATAAATCCGTTATCCTCCTTTTCTTTTCTACGCTGATGCTTGTCGTCTTCCTCGTTCTGCTCATTGCTGCCGCTAATGTCGGCAATCTTTTCCTCGCGCGAGCTGCCGGACGCCAGCACGAAATGGCCGTGCGCATCGCTCTCGGCGCCACGCGCGGGCAACTTCTTCGCCAGGTACTCACCGAAAGCGTTCTTTTCTCCCTTCTAGGCGGCTTGTTCGGCGCGCTCATCTCCGTCTGGGCTACTGGAGGACTCTCCACCTTCCGTTTTCCCGTTCCTGTGACTCTGGATCTCAACGTGGGCATCGACTACAAAGTCCTCCTCTTCACCTTTCTTCTCAGCCTGGCCACCGGCGTTCTGTTCGGCCTGCTTCCTGCTTGGACCGCCGCGTGGGTTTCCCCTTCCGCCGCTCTCAAAGGTGAAGACGTCCTGGCAAGCCCCGGCCGTTTCTGGACGCTACGCAACCTGCTGGTGGTCGCGCAAATCTCCATGTCTCTGGTTCTTTTATGTGTCACCGGTCTCTGCCTGCGTAGTCTTCACAGCGCCTCCAGCATAAATATTGGGTTTCGCTCCAACGGCGTTCTCGCCATGTCCATCGATCCGCGCCTGCACAGCTACACGCCCGAGCGCGCCGTGCAATTCCTCGCCGAACTCCAGCGGCGCGTCTCTGTTCTTCCCGGGGTCTCTTCGGCTGCCGTCACCGATGCACTCCCTCTTTCCGGCGGACATCGCAGCGATGGCTTCCAGGCGGTTGGCAAAAAGCCCCTTGATCCCACACCCAGCGTCGAACTCTACATGGCTTCTCCCGGCTATCTGGACACTCTCGGCATCCACCTCCTCAACGGCCGCGATTTCTCGAACGAATCCGCCAGCTCTCCGCACGTTGCCATCGTCAATCAAGTTTTTGCAGACACATTTTTCCCACATGAAAATCCTCTGGGCCAATCCGTTTCGAGCAGCGGCATCACGTACGAAATCATCGGCGTGACCAACAACATCAAGTCCCGCTTCCTTGGCGAAGATCTCCGCCCTGTACTTTTCCGCTCTCTCCCACAGACCGTCGCCAATGATCCTTCCTTCGAGGGTTACACCATCCTCGCCCGCACCGCCGCCGATTCCACCTCTGTTGCCACTTCCGTTCGCTCCGTCATTCGGGACATGGACCCCACTCTCGCCGTCTTTAACGAACAAACCATGGAACGCCATGTTCGCGAAGCCTTCTTCCTCCCTCGCCTCGCGGGCACACTCTTCGCTGTATTCGGCACTGTCGGTCTTCTTCTCGCCACCATTGGCCTGTATGGCGTCATGAACCACACCGTCAGTCTCCGCTTCCGCGAAATTGCTATTCGCATGGCTCTCGGTGCACAATCCTCCAGCGTCCTACGCCACTTTCTTCGACGTGGTCTTCAACTCACCGCCATCGCGCTCGCCATCGGTCTCCCCGCCGCTTTCGTCATCGCCAAACTTTTCAACTCCATCCTCTACGGCATAAAGCCGAACGACGCCATCACCTTCATTTCCGTTCCGCTTTTCCTCGCCTTCGTCGCTCTACTCGCCTCCTACATCCCCGCACGCCGCGCAACCAAACTAGATCCCATTGCCGCCTTGCGCTATGAATAGCATTGGTTTCGGGCGGATGACGGCTTGCGTGAATCGATTCGCAGAAACTCCTGGACGGGTAACCCGGAAGTAATGCCTCCGGGTTGGCAGATTGCTACGGATAAAAACGCGCTTGTGTTGATTGAATGTGCTGCGAATTTACGAGATGGTTGGCACGCGGAATTAGTGCTGGCGGCGCCCCGTCAGAGTGAGGAAAGCCGCAGTTTTTTGCTAACACTTGCTGAACAATAGACTGCAAATGAGGGCTTCCAGTGCAACCGAGAAGGCTGTAACGCTGACAAGACAAATGTAAATCGGTCCGTGCGAACAGGTCAGGGTGAATTAGCAAACCGCCGCCGGATGTTGAGGACCGCCCGCGAACCATTCCGCGGCTTGTTGCTTCCATGTTCCAAAGGGGCGATGGTCGGGAGCCCCGCCGGAACGCCTGGACAATGGCCTGCTAGGTCAAAGGGAAATTTGGCAAATTTTTGGCAAAATGGATTTGTATGACAATTCCCCAGATGAGGAGAAAGTGTGAATCACCGCGTATTTACTGGTGATTTGAATGGTGGGCCTGGGTGGACTTGAACCACCGACCTCGCCCTTATCAGTATTGAGGCCGTTAATACTTCCGCCAGAAATGCAGGTTTTTCTTGAAGGACATTGGCCTTTGCGTCGGTATC
>DATDHE010000192.1:0-4499 GCA_036521695.1 Candidatus Acidiferrum sp.
CCAATAGAAGCGCGCCGCAGAAACGGCCGTGTTCGTCAACCAGTAGAACGTGAAATCGTCGAGGACGTCCTCTCGTGTTAGGTCGCCGGCGGGGTGCCCATTGATTGGGCGCCCAAGTACGGCCGAAGTGATTGGTGCCGCGGGTTGGCCCCAACCGTCACCATGGTCGAATAGCCAAGCTGCCAGCCCGACGGGAGAATCGGCGAGTGCGTATAGCGTTTGCGGGCGCGTTGCCATCATTTGTGCGTAGGCGCGTTTCTTGTTGAATAAGTTGGTGAGCTGCTCGTAAGCGTTTTTCTCGTCGGGCGCCAGAGCGGATGGGACTGGATCGCCGCACTGGAGCGACTTGGCAATGTCTGGTGGGATGGTGCCGGGGAAGTTGGTATGAATGCCCAGCAATTCCGGGGGCGCTTGTTTCGCCATCTCGGTGCAAACACCCGCCCCCAAATCGCCGCCTTGCGCCACATATTGCGTGTATCCAAGGCGCTTCATCAGAACGATCCAGGCCCGTGCGGTGCGAGCCGGGCCCCAGCCGGTCGTGGTGGGCTTGCCCGAGAATCCGTAGCCCGGCAGGGACGGGATTACCAGATGGAAAGCGTCTGCTGCGCTCGCGCCATGTGCCGTTGGATTCGTCAGCGGCTCGATAATTTTCAGTTGCTCGATGACTGAGCCGGGCCATCCGTGCGTGACGATCAGCGGCAACGCATTTTCATGTTTCGAACGAACGTGAATGAAATGAATGTCTAGTCCATCGATCTCGGTGATGAGCTGCGGCAGAGCGTTCAGTTTCGCTTCGATCTTGCGCCAATCGTAGTCTGTCCCCCAATAGCGGGCTAGTTCCTGAATTGTCGCAAGCGGTAGGCCTTGCGATTCATCCGTGACTGTTTCCCGATCAGGCCACCTTGTCGAGTTGATGCGTCTGCGCAGTTCGGTGAGCTCCGCTTCTGGAACATGCACCTGAAACGGACGGATGGTCGTCTTGTCGGCTGGCTGTGTAGCGCTGGCTTGACCCATGGTGTTCTCCTCTTGACCAGTATTGGATTGCGAATCTGCAAGGGACTCGCCGAGCGTTGCTGGTCCGAACGCGGCAGCCAGGCCCAACATCGAGGTCGCCTTGAGAAAACAGCGGCGTGAACTGTCGTCTGGTTTCGGCATCGGGTGCTCCTTTCGAGTGGTTCTGGGTTTTTCCATGGTGTTTCTTTTTCTCGTTGTGGCGTATTTCGCCCGCAGGATTTTGGGGAGGTTCCCGTCCTTCACCAGTTCGCTGGATTCGACGTCCTCTTCGGATTCAGCGTCTTCATCTCAGCGAGTTCCTCGGGAGTGATCTGAGGCAAGTGGCGGATGAACAAAATCAGCCGCCAGGTTTTCTCGGCAGTGTGGGCTTCGCTGAAGGCTGGCATGCCGCTCAAACGAACTCCATTTTGAATTGTGTAGTACAGCTCGCCATCGCTCTTGCTCTGCGTCCCGGCTGCACGCAAGTCGGGCGGTTTCGGATACATGCCCTTGCCGAAAAACGACTGGCCCCCACCGTCATTCGCATGGCACGTGGCGCAATGATCGGAGAAATGCTCCATGCCTGCCCGAATGCTCTCCGTCGAAGGCATGATGGGATTGCGCAGTTGGCGATACGACGATGGCACGGCCAGTTTGCGTGCCGTTGTGGCCGCGACCTCCTCAATCGCAGATGGTGTCGCAAGTGCGCTGAAGCCTCGTCGCACCAGAATCAACCCGTATCCTGCGGCGACAACCGCAAGAGCAAACAGAATCAGCGAAGTTACTTTCCAGGGTTTCATGTCTACCTCTCCGGTGCCGAGCCGGCACGACTTACCAGGACTTGGAATTCTGCTGAATGATCAGCGACTTGCTGCGACTCAATAATCCTAATGGGAAACTGGCGGACGTCGAACGTTAGTGCCGAGTTCAGAAATCCAGGGCGAAGATCAGCCGGGCTCGTATCCGTGTGATCGACGTTCGCCCGCCCGAACGCAGGGGGGCACCGGCCGAAGTTCAATTAGCGGTTCAGTCCGCATGAGCTTTTGCCAGCTTCGCCTCGCTACCGAGCTGTCTAGATGCGTCCTGAATAACGGGCGCTCCAAACGGCGCGCCCGTAGCTCCGCCATCCACCATCAACTCGACCGCGTTGACATACGAGGAATCGTCCGACGCCAGGAACAGCACGGCCTTGGCAATTTCTTCCGGCTCGCCCCAACGGCCCTGCGGAACCGCAGAAGAAAAAAACTTCTCCAACTTGGCGGAATCTTCTGCGGAAGCAGACGCGCGGGGCCCGCGCTTCCAAATGGGAGTTTTGATCGCGCCTGGTGCGACGACGTTCACGCGAATGTTGCGCGGTGCAAGGTCGGCGGCGATGGAACGAGCCATCGAGACGAGACCACCCTTGGTGGCTGCATCTGTACTCGATAGTGTTCTCGATGGGGATAACGCCAATCGAAGTGAAACTCGCACGAATCTCTGTAAGGGAGACCGCTCTCCGGTTGACGAACGATATCGGCCTGGCAGAAGTAACCCGCGGTGGCCATCGCCTACTGTCGAGTGAGCCGATTCAGGGTCGCATGCGCCAGGCGCTCCTCGACATAATTGAGATTGAGCGGCCTTTCTGGATTCAAAACGCCCTCCAAGGCCGCCGATCGTTGCCCTGCACTCGACGATTTCGATTGTTGTTGTCTGTTCCGGTCGCAAGCCTAAACGGTGTATGCGATCTTCCGACTGCAGGTAATGCGCGGCATTGAAGGTGCGATCAAGGTAGAGGCACGGTGGCAGACGGAATGAAGACTGATTCCCTCGGCGGCCGCGGCGGGGTTTGCCACAAGGACCATGACATCGGGATTGTCGTGGAAGAGCCTTGAGGTGACCGGCTTGTGTTTCTTCATCGGCATGTCCAGCTCCTTTAGAGTGATCTTCTCTCACTCCCCCTGGACTAATTCAAGCCGGTCACCTCAGCTGTTACCAGACTCAAAACAGAGCGGCTCGTGGGGTTGTGTAACCGCAGAAAAAAATAGCCCACACCTGCCAAGCCCAGCATCAGGCCCGGAGGCTCGCTTTCATATCCTCCGCGATCGGTTAGCCCGGTACGTCTCGTGGAGTTTGCAATTCTCGCATGAGCAACGGCATGCGCCGTGGCCAGGCCTTCAGCAAAGTCGTTGCCGAGGACCTGCCAGCCATAGAAGAGAATCTCGACATTTCCTGACAGTCCATGGCAAAGAGAATAATTGTACGTTCCGGACTCTATCCATGTATTTGTAATTCGCAGCGTAGTCTGAAGAGCAATCATCGCCTCTAGTTTATATTTAGGATTCTTGGTGACCTCGTAGGCGCGGAGGCGGGACAATGCCACGCCAGGGGCGCCGTGGCACCAGGCGTTCGAAAAGCGAGACGGACGTCGGTTGCTCTTACTCTGCTCTTCGCGGAAATCCGGCCAATTACCTACTTTGCTATCGAACCAATGGCGCTCATAGTTGAAAGCCTGGTCAGCTGCTTCGAGGTACTTCGCTCTGTTTGTCAACCTAAAAAGTTCCAGTAACGCGAATCCCGCTCCAGCCGATCCGTGTGCAAAGCCGGTCAAATTTCTGCCGCCACTGCCTAGAGGTGAACACCAGGATAATCCAACATTCGACCTCTCCGCCGAACGCAACAAATCGTCGCCAAGCTCTGTAGCGAACTCTAAGAACGAATCATCTTGTAGCAAATCGCGAAGCAAAATAAACGCTGTAATAGCCCCAGCGTTTCCCGAAATGAAATCAAACTCAGGGCGGGTTCGGGCTACAGACCGGAAACCTCGTAGCATTCGTGCGGCACGCTCCAGCAAATCCTCTCGACACAGAGCCTTACCTACCCACGCCGCTGCCAACGCGACTCCGATCCACCCGGTATAAACACCCCATGGTGCTTCCGGCTTCACGTCCAGGTACGAAAGCGCGTGCTCCATAGCGCCGATCGCGCACCGACGTACCCCTCTATCTGCGTTCACCGAATGGAGCTCAGCGAGAAATACGGCTACACCGCTGGTGCCAGAATAGAGAAGGGAACCCAACGGGCAATATTTTCGACTGAGCAATACCTCGGATTCTGGCTCACCGTTTGCGGTTCCCATCCAATTGCACGCACCTTCGTACCACACCGCACTCTGCACTAGAGATTGCCCGATCTGCACCGCGGTTTTCAGAAACGCGCCCGAGGTGGATCCCGAGATCAAAGACGGCCTAGGATGGGCCATGGTTTCCAATCGTGGATGAAACTCGTAATCGTCAACGACCGCAGAGGCCAAAAAAGGCTTACTTAAGTCGATTCCGTTCTCCTCGAAACAATCTTTTATTACTTTTAGTTTTTCCTGGACCGACCTGCATTGTTGCTCGTGTGCTCGGATCAGGCCTTCCGCCAGAATTCGGCAACGGTGCGCCCCAAAACTCTCGCCTTGCCCCGGATCCTCAGCCAAACCAACCCCCATGGCCAGTTGTTTAGTGAATGCCGGTTCTCCCTTTTTC
>DATDHE010000193.1:0-9194 GCA_036521695.1 Candidatus Acidiferrum sp.
GTTTCGGAGCAAAGTAACCCCGGCGCGCCTGCAGCTTCAATCCGTCCTGGTCCACTTTGACTTTCAGAAGGTGATAAGCGCCGTCTTGTTTGATGTTCTGAAGCGAGAGCTCCAGGAGATAAACATACTCCGGCACTTCCGTCAGCGTTTGGAGTCCGCCTTGCAAATCATTGCTGTTGTGAAAGTACCTTCCGCCGGTTCCGTCTGCGAGTTCCGCCATGATGTCTTCATTGAGCGACATGGATTCGCCGCGGTATTGGGCTTTGGCTTGTGTCGATCGAAGAGTCCCGGCCGTCTCAGTGCTCGCGTCCAATATGGTGGTGTAGAGCCCGCGGGCATCCACGGCGCTGATGGTCACGTTTAATTCTGCCGCCATGTCCAGAATCACCGATTTCAACGCTATTGCTTCTGGGGAAAGGGTCAGAAAGCCCGGTGAAACCAGGATAAGCGTGCGCTGGCCACTCATCGCCCCCATCTGGCGTACGACGTTGCCGAGGGAGCTCAGCGTCGTGCGAATATCCTGATCACCAATCTGCAACGCGCATCGTGCAGCATCTTCCACGTAAGTGCGTGCCGTCTCGCGCGCACACTCGCAGCACGCCATGGCGGCTTCGATGGCCGTATCGATCGCCATGAGGTCGCGCTTGTTCTCAATGTGGTCTGCTTCGTAATACTCGATGATCGGGCAGCTGCGACCCATCTGGCGATAGGTGTTCTGCACTTTCAGATTCATTACTGCTTCCTGCAACTTGGCGCGATCGTCAGGCCGCTGCTGGTCCCCGATAAATCCGGGGGGTGCCGGGTTGCGGTGGAGTTTGATTCGTCTGCTGCGCGCATACTCGTGTGAATAGAAGAATGACCCAGCAAAATTGGGCGATGGCCGTAACGACTTTTGTGCCAAGGCGCATGGTGATCGAGCGATTCTAACACCCACGTTGCCAATCTATTCCTGCAAACGAGCAATGCACTTGGGATCGCGCCTGCTGTAGATTACAGACGATGACCTGCCCGGGTTCCTCGCTACGCGGGGAATGACAATAGATGGAGTTTTTCGGCAAGATGTTAGGGCTGGGGCCCTGCTGCTCTAACTGATCATGGCTCCGCTTAAAAATAACGTGATATCCGCGCGTAAAAATAAGAGTTTGCAAGGCGTGCTGTTTGATTGGGACGGCACGCTGATTGATTCCTACGGCGCGGATTCTTCGGCGTATTTGGCGATATTTCGCGAGATGGGGATTCCGTGGGGGTTGGAGGAGTTGGCGCGGCATTATTCGCCGAATTGGTATCGCGTGTACCGTGCCGCGAAATTGCCGCGGGCGCGGTGGGACGATGCGGACCGGGCGTGGCGCGCGCAGTATGCCAAGCATTCGCCTCGGCTGATTGTGGGGGCGCGGCAAGTGCTCGCGCGGCTTGGGCGGGCGCATCACTTGGGTTTGGTTACTAGCGGCGACAGAGATCGTGTGACGCGGCAGTTGCGCGAGTTCCGGCTTACACGCGTGTTTGGCACGCGTGTTTGCAGCGGCGATACTCCAGAAAAAAAACCGCATCCGGCTCCTTTGCGGCTGGCTTTGCGGCAGCTTTCTTTGAAGCCATCGGCTTGCGTGTACGTGGGAGACTCGCCGGAGGATTTGGAGATGGCGAAGAGAGCAGGAGTTCGCGCTATTGCGGTGCTCGGGCCATTTCCGACGGAGAAGAGACTGCGCGCGGCGCGGCCGGATTTTTTGCTCGAGTCAATTCGGGAATTGCCTGAAACACTGAAACGTCTCTGTGGCTAGCGCTCTGTATGGACAGACAGCTTCATCAATTGGGCTTTGGCGGAGCTGCCGGTGGCGCAGGTGCCGCGCCGGCGGCTGGGATCGGTTTGTAGTCGGTCCACTTAATCACCAGTCGGACTTGGACATTCATATCCTTGAGGTTTAGCGTGTCGTCGGAACGCATGTAGTTCGGCAGCCAGTATTTGCCGTCCACATTTTCCCGATAGGTTTCGAAAATGTTGAAGGGCATAGTTGCCGAGCGCATGTCGCCGAGATCGTTGACCCATTTTCCGTAAGTCTTGACAACTTCTAGGTACGCGGCGTCGACCCAGACGATGCCCTCGAAATAGTAATGCGCGCGCTCCACGGTTTTAGGCTTCACCTGGAAAATGTAGCAATCGACTTCGTCGACGAGTTCCTTCCCCAGATATTTCAGATCGTATTTTGCGAGCTGGCCAGTAGTGAGCGGGTAAGCCGGCATGCGCGCCAGGGACTGGAAATCTTCGGGGCCCATCTCAAGAAACTGCAAAGAGGATTGCGGGCGCTCGATGGTTTTTTCGTAAATTTTGCCGTCGGGGCCGGGCTTGGCTTCGATGACTAACGAAAGTTCGCCTGCGGGTTTGCCGTCGGGGCCAAATTCTTGGAGACGGACTGTTTTTTTATAGCCATATCCGGCGCGCGCGACGATGTACTGATCTTCCTTTTGGGAGAAGCGCTTGATGATTTCCTCCGGAGGAATCGACGGAGGGGCCGGCGGGACCGGTTCCGTTCCGACCCGGCGGACGTCATGTTCCGGGGGCGGCGTGAGGGGGCCTTGCTGAGCGGCGCACGCCGAGCTTGCTGGAAGCGAGAAGACAAATGCGCAGAGAAGAAAAGCACAATGGAGCGCAGTTCGTGAGCGGGGGTCGCGAGAAGGTTGGGCGTGCAGGTTCATGACAAATTGGATGCGCCTGAAGCGCCGAAGAGCAGCTTCGGGGTCTCGGCGAATCTTATTGAGTTTAGCGCACTTCGGCGAGAGCGTCTTGCGGTCTCAGTGTATTGCCGACCTGACTCTTGAGCCAGTTGCGGTTTCAACAGAATGCGGGAGGTCTCTGCTACAATTCCGGAGTTTGTGGGCGACGAGAAACAAACCAGGCGGTACTTCGTCTCTGGAATTGTACAGGGCGTGGGATTCCGCTTTTTTGTGCAGCGCGAAGCGGAAAAGCTGCGCGTCGGCGGCTATACGAGGAATTTGTTTGACGGCAGAGTCGAAGTGCTGGCGATCGGCTCGCCCGAACAGCTGGAGGCGATGAAGAGGGTGCTCGAGCGCGGACCGCGATTTTCGAGTGTGTCTAGCGTCCGTGAAGAGGAAGCGCAGCACTCGCCGCAATACGGAAAGGAATTTGTGATCGAGCCAGATGCTTGAGAAGGACGCAAGAGGAAAAAACGACCATGGGGAGCCGTTCGAATGGATGATTTGAAAAAGTTGATTCGCGAAGTGCCGGATTATCCCAAGCCGGGGATTCTTTTTTACGACCTGACGACGTTGTTGAAGGACAAAGAAGGATTTCATACGCTCATCGACCGGCTCTGCGATCACTACAAAGGACGGACGATCGATGTCGTCGCCGGCATCGAAGCGCGCGGCTTTATTTTTGCTCCCGCACTTGCCTACCGGCTCGGAGCGGGATTTGTCCCGGTGCGAAAGCCAAAAAAATTGCCCGCAAAAACCGCGAGTGTTTCCTATTCCCTGGAATATGGCACGGACACGCTAGAAATTCATGAAGACGCGGTGAAGCCGGGGCAGAGCGTGATTATTTGCGACGATCTTCTTGCAACGGGCGGCACGGCCGCCGCTACAGCAAAGCTTGTCGAGAAACTAGGCGGAAAAATCGAGGGTGCGGCGTTTGCAGTAGAGCTGACGTTTCTCAATGGCCGCTCGAAACTCAACGGCCTCGATATTTTCTCGCTGATCCAGTACGACAAGTAGCCTCGATTCTGATTCTAGCTGGGCGTGCCGAGCCGTGGCTATTTCGGTCGTGATCCAGTTTCCGAGTAGGACGTAAATCAGTCAGTGGCAAGAACATATTGCATTTTAGTTGGTAGGTTTGCTTTTGTCTGAATCGCCCACGCCCGTCCTGTAGTAAACGCCTCCAATTTCTAGGGTCAGATTTGCATGTCTTCGGAGGCTGAGCAGTACTCGATCCGAAGGTAAATCGTTGCCGCAACACTAACGAGGGCGGCAAACAGATGACTGGTGTATATCGCGCGGGTTTTTGAGCTTGTGAACTCCATCGGGGCGCTTTCTTTGGAAAGCCGGGACAAACCGCCTGTCGTGGCCGAGGTTATATCTTATTGTCAAAGATGGAATCTACTTGCGCCACCTTAAGCCAAGGAGCCATCCCCAATGTAGTCAACGCCCCTTTGGGAGCAAGAAGTAGTCCCACTGCCTGGTTAGCCGTATTCCGGAAGCTAACCCAATGCGCTATTTTGTATGACGTTGGCGGACGGCTTCGAATAAGACAATGCCTGCAGCGACCGAGACATTGAGCGATTTCACGGGGCCGGTGGTAGGCAGTGATACGACAAAGTCACAGCGTTTGCGTGTCAGGTCGTGAAGGCCTTGGCCTTCGCCGCCGAGGACGATGCCTACCGGGGATGTGTAATCGGCTTCGGTGTAACTCTTGTCGGTGCGTTCATCGAGACCGATGAGCCAGTAGCCTGCTTCCTTCAGCTCTTCCATGGTTTGGGCGAGATTGGTGACCTTCGCGACAGGCAAATGCGCGATGGCGCCGGCGGAGGCGCGTGCGACGGTGTCCGTCAGGCCGACGGCGCGCCGCTCCGGAATAATCACGCCATGCGCGCCGGCGGCGAGGGCCGTCCGAATGACGGCGCCCAGATTGTGCGGATCTTCGACGCCGTCGAGAAGAACGATGAGGCCTTTGCTTCCGTGGCCAGGGCTTTTGTTTGCCGCAGCGAGAATGCTTTCGAGCGTGGCTGGAGCGCGCGCGGCGGCTAGAGCAACGACTCCCTGATGATCTTTTGAATTGGCAAGCCGATCGAGTTGGCCCCGGTCTTCAAAGCGGACGGGGATGTCGCGTGCGCGGGCTAGCTGGACGATTTCTTCGACGCGCGTGTCTTGGCGGCCGCGCGCGATCAGAATGCGATCGAAGGGGCGTCCTGCGTCCAGGGCTTCACGGATGGCGTGGATGCCGGTGAGCTTGTCCATGGGAGAAGATAGTTTACAGTCGACAGTGGAGAGTCGACAGTTAAAAAGGAAAGTCCGAGTTTGGTAATTTTCGTGACCGCCCAGAAGCTTGGCAGAAAGGGCATTCCCAGTTACCAAGCATCACGTGCAGGCAAAGCGCGTAATCAGTCGAGGGCGGCGCAAAATTCCAGGATGCGTTCGCGGGCGGACTTGACGGGAACGGCAAAGGTTGCGGCAGCGGCTTTGTCGAGCAGCAAAATCACGCGATCGAGATCACCTCCGCCGGCGCGGCCCGTGAGCGCCAGGCGAATGGGATGAAAGATCTCCCGGCTGCCAATCCCCACGCGGTCCTTCAAGGCGGTTACGATTTCTTTAAATCGCTCGCTGGTGAGAGGAGTTCCGTCGAGCAAGAGCAGCGCGAGATGGCGCAAAACGTCGCGAGCAGCATAGCGCGCGAGGACGGTGTGAGCCTCAACTTTGGCCAGGAGTTCATGCGCGTTGTAGTGAAACACGGGATGCAGGAGATCAGTGAGAGAGCGGCATTCGGTGACTTGTGGACCGAGCAGGGCGGCGGCGCGTTCGCACCACGCGAATTGCGCTGGAGAGGCGTCGGCAACGAGCCAGCCTTGCGCGCGCAGAATTTGGGCAACATCGCGCGCCGTGAACGTGTTCGTTGTGCTCGCTGGCGAATCAAGATTCGGAGTTTCTGGCGAAGACATCGCGGAATTCTATCGCTTGCTGGCGTGATGAGTGGAAAGGAGCGGCATAGCTATCATTGCGAGAGCGTAGCGACCACGTGCGCGGCAATCGCTTCGCCGCGACCGACAGCGTCGACGCCTTCGTTGGTCTTGGCTTTGAGATGGATTTTGTCTGTGGGGACGCTTAGCGCCCCAGCAAGAGCTTCGCGCATCTTAGGAAAGTGCGGTCCTAGCTTCGGTTTTTCCAGGATGACCACAGCGTCGACATGCTCGATCACGAACAGTTTTTCGTCGAGCAATTTTCGCGCGTGCTCCAAAAAACGAAGGCTGTTCGCACCTTTCCACATTGGATCCGCGTCCGGGAAATGGGTGCCAATATCGCCGAGACCCGCGGCGCCGAGCAAAGCGTCACAGAGCGCATGAGCCAATACATCTCCGTCAGAATGTCCGACCGATCCTTTATCAAAAGGAAGTTCGATGCCGCCGACGATCAGCTTGCGGCCTTCTGCGAGGCGGTGAAGATCGTAGCCAATTCCCGACCGAAATTTTCGGCCGCGCATATCGTCAATCGTTTCTCTTACTGACGTGCCTTCGCTTTCCTCTTTGTACTCCTGGCAAAACGACAAGATGCGAGACTCGTTGAGATTCACGCGTTCCAATTTCGCGCGCATCTCGGAATCTGCTTTAAAAACGCCCAACAGAAGGTGGGGAGTGCCAATGGTTCGCGCACCCAAGGAGTTAGCGCCGTCCCCCGCCGCTTGGAGCACAAGCTTACTCCCTGGGGCAAAGGGAAAAGAAAATGCGCGTGCTTCATCGGGCCTTTTTGCAGCGCGTGAGATTTGGGCTCGCATGTAGAGCTTCTGCATTTCCTGCTGGACTTTTTCCACGTCGCTCACCTCGAGCGGGGAAAAACCAAGTTGCCCGACATCAACCTCGGCAAACATCGCGGGATTGGCGCATTGAATTCCCGCAAGAAGGTGATGCAAACCGACCTCTAGCTGATTCTCACGAAGAGCGACAAGAAAGGCCCAGTTTTGGGCAGTTCGAGCCTTGTCAGAAAACTTTTCGAAGATCCCGATCACTTCGAACGCTCCTGCTCGAGATAAAAGCGGGCAAGTTCCATGTCCGCGGGCTTGGTGATCTTGATGTTGCGCTCCGAGCCGAGAACGACGTGGACGTCGTGTCCGATTCGCTCAACGAGACCGGCCTCGTCCGAGGCGTTGACGCCATCGGCCTGCGCGCGCGCGAACGCTTCCTTAATAAGCTTCGTCGAAAAGCCCTGCGGCGTCTGCGCCAGCACGACTCGCTCACGCGGAATAGTTCCTATGATGAGCGCGACATCTTCCGGCAAGCTGGCGCGTTTCACTTCCTTTACGGTGTCCATCGCGGGAATCCCGAGAATGGCGGCCTGACAGCGGCGCGTTTCTTCAATCACCCGCGCGATTTGCTCTCGGGTTACGAACGGGCGTACGGCATCGTGCACCAGAACGATTTCCGAGTCGTCCGAAACTTCCTGGAGCGCCAGCGCGACGGAATCCTGGCGCGAATCGCCGCCGCGCACGACCCGGATAGTCTGCATAAATCGCTCGCCGCGGATGCGCTCTTCAAGCGAGTCAACGACGTCCGCACGCGTGGCGACAATGATGTCGGTAACCAGCGAGCAAGAGGCGATGCGGCGCACGCTGTGAATGACGAGCGGGGTTCCATCCAGCTCAAGAAACTGCTTCGGCGTGTCGGCGCCCATGCGGGTGCCGAGACCTGCGGCGGGGAGAATGGCGGCTATACGGCTCATTTTAGGCGCGACCCGCACAGACAGGGTTTACGATGGGGCCGCAAACTTCAGAGTGTACCTCAAGCGGGCGCGTCAGGCGAATGGCGGAGTGCTGGAAGATGTGGTCTATGGGGCGCCGCTCGATCCATGAGAACAAAGGACTAGTAAGAGCATTTTGAGTGACCCGTTTCTCCGAGTCACTGGGCGTAGAGGCGCGGAACGCGCTGGCTTACCGCGCAGAGCAGATCGGAGGTCACGGTACCAATGCTGCGTGCGATGACGTTGGCGGCGCGAACGTGTTTGCCGTCGCTGCCATAGATGGTCACGACATCGCCGAGCTCGACTCCCGACACCTCCGTGACGTCGATCATGGTGACGTCCATGGAAATGATTCCGACGATGGGCGCGAGCGCGCCGCGCACCAGGACGCTTCCGCGATTTCCGAGCGAGCGGTGGATACCGTCTCCGTAGCCGGCAGCGAGGACCGCGATGCGCGAGGGACGCTTGGCTATGAATGTTTCGTTGTAGCCGACACCTGCGCCTTCGGGAATGTTACGGATATTGATAATGCGCGTGCGCAGGCTCATGACGGGTTTCAGCGGCAGGCGCGCTTCGATTTCAGGGCGCAGCTCAACCGGGTCGTAGCCCGGATGATAGCCGTACAAAATCGCTCCAGGGCGAACCATGTCGGCCCACGTTTCGGGACGCGTGGCGATAGCGGCGCTGTTGGCGAGGTGCACGATTCCCGGATCAATTCCCAGCGCGCGCAGGCGGTCGAGCGCTTCGTAGAAACGCACTTCTTGCTGCCGCGTCTGCTCTCCTACGCGCGTGTTTGTCAGAACTTCGGAAGATGCAAAATGTGTGAAGACTCCGCCGAGTTCCAGATGCTTGCACTTGGCGAGCTGGCGCGCGAAACATTCGACGTCGCCGGGCGCGATACCCAGGCGGTTCATGCCGGTGTCCATCTTCAGGTGGAACGAAACCCGTTTGCGGCTTTTCTTATTGCTGATGCGGGCGGCGGCGCGGTCGAGTTGCTTCAGTTGTTCGCAGCGATGAACAACCGCCGTCAGATCGTATTCGATGAGGCGTGGCTCTTCGCCGGGAAAGAAACTCGTCAGAACAAGCACCGGCTTGCGGACACCAGCCTCGCGTACGGCGATGCCCTCCTCCGTACAGGTGACACCGAACCAGTCCGCGCCAGCCTTCTCTAAAGCCTTGGCGACTTGCGGGCCGCCATGGCCGTAGCCGTTGCCTTTGACGATGCAGAGAGTTTTTCGCGGCGTCTTGCGCTTCTCTTCCGGCGGATTCACGAACTTGCGAATTGCGCGGAAATTTTCCGCCAGCGCGCCAAGGGACACTTCAGCCCAGACCGGACGTCTTGCTTCTTTGTGGGGACTTTTCTGTGTGCCTGACATGGCCCTTCCGAAAAATTTAGTTTACGCCATCCAGCTGCGACTATCCGACAGCCACTTTGGATGCCGCGAGAATGACAACCCCCGGTTGTAGTGCAAGAGGAAGGCCTCTTCGGAGACAACGGAGGATGGGGCCGCGCTATTTTGTAAGTGTTGCTTCTAAAGGACTTAGGCTTGCTGTAACTGCTTTATAATCAATAGTTAGCGGCCATCTCACAAATATTGATTCTAAATGACTTAGAATTGCAGCCGGCTTTGCTGTTCCGTGCGGTTCGGACGCTTACCCGCTCCGGAGACGCTCTGAGCGACGAAGCGTGGGGATTCTTACACAGAGAGCTCAGAGTTCAGGGAGAGTGTGGTGACTCCAAGCAG
>DATDHE010000194.1:0-28300 GCA_036521695.1 Candidatus Acidiferrum sp.
GAGCATCTCCTCGATCTTTTCGTAGATCGTTTCGAAAGAGAGAATATAGCCGTCTTTTGCTCCGAGCGGCCGGTAAAACGCGCAGAACGAGCAGTATTCCGTGCAGAAATTCGTGTAGTTAATGTTGCGGTCGATCTGGTACGTCACCACGCGCGGGTCATTCTTCTTCAAGCGCACTTGGTGCGCGGCCATGCCGACGCCCACCAGGTCGTCGGATTGCAGCATGTCGATAGCTTCTTGTTTCGTCAGTGCCACGTTGTTCCTTCGCGTCGTTGCACTCTAATCCTAGCGAATGCGCCACCTAAACTCTAATTGCAGATCACGTACGGACACGATATATCGTGCTCCTACTTCGCCGAAACCTGTACTGCTTCTTTTGAAGCGGTTGCCCACGCAATTTTCTTCTCTCTTGGGGTCAAACCCAGTCTTGCGGTTTCGTGAAAATACCTTTCGAGCCCGCGGCAGTTTTCTTCGCCCAAAGAGAAGTCGATGTTTTGCCGCAGATACGATTCCAGCTCAACCTGCGGCAATTCAAGTTCGCGCGCGGCTTCCTGGCAGATGGCTGGGATCTGGGTCAACCCGAAGTTGCGGGATACCGCGAAATCCGCGAGCAATTCCGTCGTGACAACCTCCTGCCTTGCGGCCCATACGGCCATCACGGCCGGCAGGCTCGAAAATTTACGCCACTCGCCGACTACATCGTACACATGAAAAATCTCTGCGCCAAGGATTCCAAGGGTAGCCGCCTGACAAACCGCGCGGCCCTGCGGGCTAACCGCGCTCTTCTTCTCGATCGCGATGGAAATCCGAAGCGCGGGGTCTCCGATAAGCAGAGCAGCGTCGGCCCTTTCCAGCATCGCGCTCAAATCGGGCTCGGTTTCAAAAAAATCTGGCGAAATTTTCCAGTGTTCAGCAGCCAGAATGCGCGTCAACGCTTGCGTGCTACGCGAACTGCGATCCAGCGCGATGCTCGACACCTGCTTGATGGGTTTCTTCGCGAGGATCAAAAGGCTGCGCACGCGATTCTGCGAGGCGATCGCCAAATCCGGGAAAACGACCAGGTTTGGAATGCGCTGATACTCGATCGCCGGAATGATGGCAATATCGGCCGCGCCGGTGCGTAGCGCTTCCGCGCATTGCGAGGGCACGGTGAACGACAAATCGTACTTCCCGGCGAGCGGTCCGTTCGTAAAGCCCCAAACAAGCGGCGCGGTGTTCAAGTACTGGACGATAGATATGCGAAGTTTTTGCAAGTTTGAGAGTCTCGCGATTTCAACCAAGTATAGCAGAGAGGATTTTCCTCCGCGCCAAGCGTCTTTTGTTGTAAAACGTTCCTTCCGTTCGGAGGTGCTGAAAATGTTGAAACGTTCCTGGTGTCTTTTCTTGCTCGGTTTCCTGGGCCTACCCGTTGCTGGCCTCGCTGCCCGTCCGGATGCGTCCCAGACGCCAACCATCGCTGAAAAAGTCGCGGGTGCGCAGAAGTTTCCCGGCTATTTCAACCTTTACTGGGACGCCAAGCAAGGCAAGCTGTGGCTCGAAATCGACAAATGGAGCACGGAATTCCTTTACCAGAGCGGCCTTCCCGCGGGCATCGGCTCGAACGACATCGGCCTCGACCGCGGCCAGCTTGGCAAAACGGCCATCGTCCGGTTCGAACGCAGCGGGCCGAAGATTCTGCTCATGGAGGAGAATCTCGGCTATCGCGCCGTGACCAACGACGCGGACGAGCGCCGTGCCGTCCATGACTCCTTTGCCGAATCGGCGCTTTGGGGTTTCACGGTTGCCGCCGAGGAAAACGGTCACGCGCTCGTCGACGCTACCGATTTCTTCCTGCGTGATGCCCACGGCATACCCGCAACGCTGCGCCGCACCAAGCAGGGCGCCTATCACGTAGACGCTTCACGCTGCGCGATCTATCTTCCCCAAACTAAAAATTTTCCGCTAAATACGGAAGTCGAAGCGACGCTCACTTTTTCCGGCGATGACCCCGGTCCCAGGGTGCGCGAGGTCACGCCCTCGCCCGAGTCCATCACTGTCCGTGAGCATCACTCCTTTGTTCAGCTTCCGCCGCCCGGCTATAAACCGCGCGTTTACGATCCGCGTTCCAGCTTTTTCGGCATGGCGTACATGGACTACGCCACTCCGGTGAGCGAGCCCATCGTGAAGCGCTTCACCGCGCGCCACCGCCTCGAGAAAAAAGATCCCAACGCGGCCGTCAGCGAGCCGGTCCAACCCATCATTTATTATCTCGACCGCGGCGCGCCGGAACCGATTCGCTCGGCGTTGCTCGATGGCGCGCGCTGGTGGAACCAGGCTTTTGAAGCCGCCGGGTACAAGAACGCCTTCCAAGTGGAGCTGATGCCCGAAGGCGCAGACTTGATGGATCTGCGTTACAACGTAATCCAGTGGGTGCATCGCGCTACGCGCGGTTGGTCGTATGGCGCAGCGGTGATCGATCCACGTAGCGGCGAAATCATCAAAGGGCACGTCACGCTCGGCTCCCTTCGCGTGCGCCAGGATTATCTGATCGCCGAAGGCCTGCTCGCCCCCTACGAAAAAGGCAAACCGGTCTCACCAAAAATGATGGAGATGGCCTTGGCGCGTCTTCGCCAACTTGCCGCACACGAAGTCGGCCATACGCTTGGACTGATGCACAACTACTCGGCAAGCACGGTTAATCGGTCCTCCGTGATGGACTATCCTCCGCCGCTCGTGAAGCTCGCCGCCGACGGCACGCCCGATCTGTCCGAAGCCTACGCCCGGGGCATCGGCGATTGGGACAAAGTGTCGATTACGTGGGGCTACAGCGATTTCGCGCCCGGTATCGACGAGCACGCCGCGCTCGATAAAATTCTGATCGATGCCTTCGGCCGCGGGCTTCGTTATCTCACCGACCAGGACGCCCGCCCCGCCGGTTCCTCCAGCAGTGTCGCGCATCTTTGGGACAGCGGCTTGAATGCAGTAGACGAGTTGAACCGCATCATGCAAGTTCGCGCGGCCGCACTGAAGCGCTTCGGCGAAAACAACATTCGCGAAGGCGCGCCGCTCGCCACCATCGAAGACGTGCTCGTGCCCATCTACATGTTCCAACGCTACCAGGTGGAAGCCGCCAGCAAACTCGTCGGCGGAATGGACTACACCTTCGCTCTGCGCGGAGATGGAGAAGTTCCTACGCAAATCGTCGCGCCAGCCGAGCAGCGTCGCGCCCTCGCCGCCGTGCTAGCCACTTTAAAACCAGAAGCGCTTGCTCTGCCGGAATCGCTCTTGAAAATCATTCCGCCGCGTCCGCCCGAATATCCGCGCGACCGAGAGGATTTCAAGATTCATACCAGCCCGGCATTTGATGCACTCGCTCCCGCGGAATCCGCCGCCCAGCACACGTTGCAGTTTCTCTTCAATCCGGAACGCGCTGCCCGCCTCGTCGAGTTCCACGCCCGCAACTCCGATAACCCGGGCCTCGATGAAGTTATTGAAACCGTTCTCACCGCAACATGGAAATCTCCGCATACGATTGGTTATAACGGGGAAATCGCGAACGTCGTCGACGACATCGTCTTGTATGACCTGATGGCGCTCGCGGCCAACGACCATGCAGGCAACCAGGTTCGTGCTATTGCTTCCCTCAAAGTGCACGAAATCTGGGACTCGCTCCGAGCACCCCTCGGAGGAAGACAGTTCATTCAAGACCAAGCGCGCATCTTTTTCACAACACAGCGTATCGAGCTGTTTGAGAAAGATCCAAAGCGCATCGATCTCACGGCGCCTGTCGAGCCTCCGGACGGCCCTCCCATCGGCAGCATGGGCACGTTGGATTGTGACTGGCAGCCATGATTCTCGGCGACGAGTCCAGTGAGGGACTAACTCAGTAATTCTCGGTTTACTTGAGCGAAGACGTTTTCACGGAATTTTTTACTTCAACAAACGCAATTCCGTTCACGCCGCTGCAAGCGAGCCACAAATTGCCCTCGGGAGTGGCCACCATGTTCCGCACCACGCCTCCGCCCGACGGGATAGTCCACGTCTGGAATTTTTCCGTCTTGGGGTCGAAGCGCACGACGGTATTCGGCTTGGTATTCGATTCGCTATACCAGATGACGTCTCCCACGGTCGTGATGCCATAAGGCCTGGACCGCGCTCCGCCAGGAGAAGCCCACTCGGTGACTTTGCCGGTTGTTGGATCGAGCCGCCCCAGGTAACCGCGCGAATAGTCCGAATACCAAATCACATCGTCTGGCGTAATGGCCACGCGCCGAGGATGCGAATCTACATGCGGCAACACATACTCGTGAATGGCTAGCGTGTCCGGATCAAGGCTCGCCACCTTGTTGCTTCCAAATTCGACGAAAAACGGCAGGCCTTTCGAACTCACCACCATGCCGTAAGGATTCGATCGCAGAGTCGGCGAACTGACCACCTGTACCTCTCCCGTCTTCGGGTTCAGCCGTCCCACCATGTTCCCGCTCTGAACGGTAAAATAGATGTTTCCGTTCGGCGCAAAGAGAAGCGTGTGAGGGTCTTTGGCCTGAGGATCAGGCATCGGATATTCGGTCACGTTGCCGGTTTTCGGATCCAGCTTGCCGATGTACGCCTTGAAGTTTGCCGTGAACCAGATATTCCCATCTTTGTCGGGAACAAGTCCATGAGGACCGGACGACGGCGTCTTCAAAGGATATTCCTTGAATTGCTGCGTCTTGGGATCAAACCGCCCCAGCACGTTTGCCATTTGCCCCGTGTACCAGACCGAGCCGTCGGAAGCGAACGCGGGATCGTGGGGCCGCGATCCGGCCGTTGGCACTTGCCATTCCTTGATAGAAACCTCGACGCTTCCGGGAATTACAACCGCGTCGGGCGCCGGTCTCTCAGGGAAGTTCTTGGCTAGATAGTCGGTAACTGTTGCGATCTGGTCTTTCGGCACGGGTGCGCCGGCGGTCACCATCATGTTTAGAACCGACGTCCACTCCTGCCGGTTGTGCCCCGCGTTCGTCACCGTCGTGAGCGCATGGCAAGACCCGCAAGCCTTCTGGATTGTTTCTTTCCCTTCGCCCTGGGGCAATTGAGCCGGGGCCTGAGCCCAGCCGGAAGGCGCGCCGCAAACAAGAGCCGCCACGATGAACAATGGCAACCGCCTCGCCACACCGACTCCATGCCTATGGTTAGTGGGGATGCTCGGTTTCCTTCTCCCTTGCACTTGGTTGCAGTTTGATTCGCTCACGGGGCCCTCCCCTATGTCTTTCGCTCGTAATTTACGCCCGACGGCCTTTCAGCGCAATCAAGAAGCCGTCAACCCCTTTCAAATCAATGGAGAGCTGTCTTCCTGCGCGGGTTGTCGAACGGAGTCCGCGGTCTGCCCCGCAAACGCGCACTTTCCGGTCTCTAGTCATGAATTCATCAAACCGATGGAGGTCTCGTTCGTCTATGTAGCAAGGAGGGTTTGTCCATGAAATCGCGCATTAGTGTTCTTCTGCTGTTGGTGATCGCTGCGTGCGGATTCTATAGTGTGGCGGTTTTGGCTGGCGCCCAGGACGCGCCTGCCCCTCCAATTCCGCCCGCGCCTCCATCTGCCGCCCTTGTCCCACCGGTTCCTGCTTTGCCGCCGAACGCTCCGTTCTCCGCTGCGGCTCCCGCTGCGCCTGCCACGCCCGCGATGCCGGCCACTCCCGCCGCACCCGCAAGCCCCACCGATTCAACTTGGAACGATTGGGATCATCGTCACTCCATGAGCATGTCCGGCGGCCATCGTGAGCCCGCAAAGGATTGCTCGGACCTCCATGTTCGCTTCGACGATCGCGACGCGGTGATGGAATCAGAAGAACGTACAGTGACGAAGGCTGAAGCACCCACTCTTCGCGTTCACCCGCACAAAAATGGCGGCGTTCAGGTGCAAGGCTGGGACAAGGACACCTATTCGGTGACATCTTGCAAGTTCGCTTCAAATGAGGACGGAGGCGCGCAGCGGATTCTGGCTCAGATGACGCTTTCCGTTAAAAATGGAGAAGTCTCGACCAACGGACCCAGCGATGACGGCGAGTGGACGATCTACCTTCTGATTCGCGCACCGAAAGCGGCGGTCATTGATCTTGAGACTGCCAATGGCCCGCTGTCTCTTTACAGCGTCGATGGCAAACTGAACGCCCATGCCACGAACGGCCCCATTACCCTGCGCGATTTTTCCGGTGATGCCGACGTGCGTGCGGCGAACGGCCCCATCACGATCACCGGAAGCAGCGGCAATGTGCGCATCCACACGGAAAACGGCCCGATCTCCATCAATCTAAAAGGGACGACCTGGAACGGCACAGGCTTGACTGCCGATGCGCAAAACGGCCCGCTCACGCTTTCCGTTCCGGCTGATTACAAGTCCAGCTTCAGCGTGGAATCGCGTAACTATTCCCCAATGAGCTGCCATGCGAGCATTTGCGATAACGCCCGGAAAACCTGGGACGACAACAATCGCCGCATCGAATACGGCAGCTCACCGGCGATGATCAAGCTCTCGACCGTGAATGGTCCGGTTTCGATCCAGTCGTCACGCGAAGAAATGTAAACCCGGCTCTTTGTGCCGGCTTACTTGGAGCGAAGTCGAAGGCAAAGCGCGGCACATCACGCCCGTTTCGCATCAGCCCGCGCCCCGCAAGGATGGACGCGCTCCATCTCTTGCGGATAAGATTCCCCGGATGGTTCCTGAAGCGCGCGTGGCCCAGCCTGTCACTGAATCGGAAGCCGCGCGTCTGGCGCGCGAAATTTTCTGCCTGGATGTCTCCGCCAAGTCACTGCCCGGCGAGTACGATGATAATTTTCATTTCAGGTCAGTCGACGGTCACGAATTCGTCCTAAAAATTATGCATCCCGCAAGGGAGCAATCATTCGTCGAGATGCAGTGCCAGGTGCTGCAACACTTGGCCAAACAGGCCCCAAATCTTTCACTTCCACGCGTTTGTGCTACACCAAACGGCGAAGCGTTCACCATCGCGACGCTCTCCGATGGAACGAAGCGCCTGCTCTGGCTACTCACGTACATTCGTGGACCGGTTCTCGCCAAAGTAAATCCACACAGTCCTGAATTGCTGCGCAGTCTGGGCGAATTTCTCGGCCAACTGGACGCCGCGCTAGGAGATTTCTGTCATCCAGCCGCGCGTCGCGAATTGAAGTGGGACCTCGCTCGCGCCGGCTGGATTCGGGATTATCTGAAGCATATTGAGGATTCAATGCGTCGCGCGCTCGTCGAGCGGTTCCTTGCGCTCTACGAATCGGAAGTTGTGCCGGCGCTGAAGTCGCTCCGCCGCAGCGTCGTCTATGGCGACGCGAATGACTACAACGTGCTGGTTAGTTCCCCTTGGCCGCGGCCGCGAAAAGTAGTCAGCGTCATTGATTTTGGAGACATGCACTACGGTCTCACCGTGTCCGAGGTCGCGATTGCGGCTGCGTACGCGATGCTGGGTGAGGAGGATCCGCTCTCCGCGGCGAGCGCCGTTGTCGCCGGGTATCACGCCACTTTTCCGCTCAGCGAAGCCGAGATCAGCGTTCTCTACGCACTGATCGGCATGCGGCTCGCGGTCAGCGTCTCGAATTCCGCGCATCGCAAATCTGTGGTCCCACATGATCCCTACGTGACGATTAGTGAAGCCCCCGCTTGGGAAGCGCTCGAAAAGCTTGCGTCGGTCCATCCGAGATTCGCTCATTACACTTTTCGCGCTGCGTGCGGGCTGCCTGCCGTCTCCCAAAGTGAAAAAGTGCAGCGATGGCTTGCGTCCAACGCAAGCAGCGCGGCCTCCATCCTCGATCTGGATTTGCGTAAGACTCCGTGTGTCATTCTTGATTTGAGCGTTGGCAGCACATTACTTGGCGCCGATCCGAGCGCGTCAGAAACGGAAAACCTCAGCGAAACGATCTCTCACAAGATGAAGAGCGCCAATGCATTCGTTGGGGTCGGCCGCTACAACGAAGCGCGCATGCTTTACACGTCACCGTTTTTTGGAGCCAGCGAAAATCCCACCGAAGAGCGCCGCACGATTCATCTGGGTATAGACTTATTCGGAGCACCCGGCACGCCGATCCACGCGCCACTTGTTGGCGTAGTCCACGCCGTGGCAATAAACACGGCACCGCTCGATTACGGCCCGCTCGTCATTCTTCGTCACGCTGCGAACGACGGTCTCGAATTTTTCACGCTCTTCGGCCACCTCGCCCGAGAATCGTTTGACGCTTTGCAACCCGGCCAACGCATCGCCCGCGGCCAGCAGTTCGCCCACATCGGCAACGTCCACGAGAACGGGGGCTGGGCTCCTCACCTTCATTTCCAAATCATCGTTGACCTGTTGGACCACCGTTCCGATTTTCCCGGGGTGGCTCTCGCATCGCAACGCGCGGTGTGGACCTCTCTTTCGCCCGATCCCAATTTGCTGCTCGGCGCTCCCGCCGAGCGCTTCCCGCAGCCCGAACCGAGTTCTGCAGAAACACTTTCTGCTCGCCGCGCTGTCCTCGGAAAAAATCTCAGCATTTCGTACCAGCAACCGCTCAAAATTGTGCGCGGATGGATGCAATACCTTTACGACGACACAGGCCGCGCCTTTCTCGACGTCTACAATAACGTGCCTCTCGTTGGGCACAGCCACCCCCGCGTCGTGCGCGCCGTGCAAGAGCAGATCGCGATCCTCAACACCAACACGCGCTATCTCCACGACAATGTGAGCCGCTACGCCGAGCGCCTCACGCGCCTTCTTCCGAAACCGCTTCGCGTCTGCTATTTCGTCAACTCAGGCAGCGAAGCCAACGAGCTAGCGCTGCGCCTTGCCCGCACGCACACCGGCCGCGAAGACGTGATCGTCCTCGAACACGCGTATCACGGCCACACAAACACGCTCATCGATATCAGCCCGTACAAATTTGCTGGTCCCGGAGGCCGCGGCCGAAAACCTTGGGTCCACGTCGCGCCGATCCCCGACGATTATCGTGGTCCATACCGGCGAGATGATGCCGCAGCGGGCGCAAAGTACGCGCAGCACGTCGCCGAGATTTTGCAGAACGCTCACTCGCAAGGCCGCAGCATCGCAGCCTACATCGCCGAAACGCTTCCCAGTGTCGCCGGACAAATTGTTTTTCCGCCGGGATATCTTGCGGAAGCGTACAAGCACGTCCGCGCAAAAGGCGGAGTCTGTATCGCCGATGAAGTGCAAGTCGGCTTCGGCCGCCTCGGCACTCACCTCTGGGGATTTGGGACGCAAGCCGTCATCCCGGATATTGTGGTGTTCGGAAAGCCAATAGGAAATGCGTTCCCGCTCGCCGCGGTTGTCACCACGCCAGAAATCGCTGCAAGCTTCAACAACGGCATGGAGTTCTTCAGCACATTCGGCGGCAATCCTGTTGCGTGCGCTGCCGGGCTCGCTGTTCTAGACATCCTCGAAGAAGAGCGTCTCCAGGAAAACGCGTTGCGCGTTGGCAATTACCTGACCATGCGACTGAAATCAATGAAAGAAAAGCATGCGCTGGTCGGCGATGTGCGTGGCTCTGGATTGTTTCTGGGGCTGGATTTGGTCCTCAACCGTAATACCCGCGAACCCGCCCCGCAGCAAGCCTCTTACATCGTCAACCGCCTCCGCGAACGAGGCATCCTTGCCGGCACCGACGGCTCGCATCACAACGTCATCAAACTTCGCCCTCCGCTAATTTTCTCCCAAGTCGACGCCGATCTTTTTGTAACAACCCTGGACACCATCCTCGCCGAAGACGCTGCTCAACCAAATTGAGTGCCAACCTCTTGATGGTCATCAATACTAGTCAACAGTGCAGTTATCATGCGCATAGACTTGGCACGCGATGGAGCTAGACTCATCCCTCTCCTGGCTCGCGCTGGCGCTCACGCCCGGCTTGGCTTCCCGTCTATCCGCTCATCAGCGGCTCGCTCATTACAGCACGTCTGATGGAGTTTGGCAGGGAAGTCTTCGGCGTCCCGGGCAACGTAACACAACCAGTCAGCTTTGCGCCGAACCAGCTGATCAAGCAAGGGGCGAAACTCGTTACCAATGCGGAAGACGTTATCGAGGAGCTCCCCACGGCCGTGCGCGCCGCGCTGGTAAAAGCCGAGCAACCGGAAGCCAAGCAAAGAAATCTGCTCGTCGCCGCCTCCCTGAATCCCTCCGAAAAAAAGATCTACGAGCTGCTCAGCGCCGAGGAATCCAAGCACATTGATGACATCTTGGAACGATCCAGCTTGAACTCTTGCGAAGTTCTAGCTACGCTTTTTGATCTGGAGATGAAAGGCATCGTGCGGCAGTCGCCCGGAAAGCGATTCAGTAAGGTGTTGTTTTAAAAAAAGATTGGGCGCGAATCGCTTGCCCCTGATCCTGCATCTAAACGCTGAGAGTATCCCAAAGGCGTATAGCCGCATCTACAGGAAGTTAGCGAGAAGGACACACGCCGCGCTCTCCAGCTCTCCCAGCTGAACATTACGGGGTTACAAAGACAAGATGGGCCGTTCGCTTGTGATCGTTGAGTCGCCTGCAAAGGCGAAGACCATTAACAAATACCTTGGGCGGAATTTCCTCGTCAAGGCTTCCATTGGCCACGTGATGGACCTGCCCAAGAAGACGATCGGCATCCGTCTGCCCGGCGAAGAAGAAGGCACCGGAAAGAAAAAGAAGCGCGCCAAGAAGGGCGCGAAGAAAGTAAAAGAGAAGCCAGTCCGCCCGCCGATTTCTCTCGACGACGAAAAAATCTTCGAGCCTACGCTTCAGATCATTGCCGGCAAGGGCAAAATCATCAACGATCTTCGTAAAGCCGCCAACACCGCTGACGCCGTCTATTTGGCGGGCGACCCCGACCGCGAAGGCGAAGCCATCTCCGCGCACCTCGCCATGGTTTTGTCCAAGCCTTCCAAGTACCCCGAGCAGGAACCCACCGTTTCGCGCTTTAAGAAAAAGAACGCCAAGCCCGAAGTCGTGGAAGAAGAGCCGAAGGACGAGCCAAAGAAAGAAATTCCGTCCATCGACCCAAAGAAGATTTTTCGGGTCACGTTCAACGAAATTACGCCGAAAGCGATTCGCGCGGCGTTCGAGCATCCCAGAAAAGTAGACACCAATCTCGTCGACGCGCAGCAAGCTCGCCGCGTTCTCGATCGTATTGTCGGCTACAAGGTCTCGCCGCTTCTCTGGAACAAAGTTCGCCGCGGTCTTTCCGCCGGTCGTGTGCAAACCGTCGCCTTGCGCTTGATCGTCGAACGCGAGCAGGAAATTCGCGCCTTTGTAACGCAAGAGTATTGGACGATTCACGCCATGCTCGATTCAGGCCAGCCGCCTCTCTTCGAAGCCAAGCTTTTTAAGCACAGCGGCGAGGACATTGAAGTACCCAACCAGGAGGCGGCCGATAAGATTGTCGCCGCGGTGAGCAAAGCAAGATGGCAAGTTGCTAGCGTCACGCAAAGAGAAAAGAAGAGAAATCCGCCTCCGCCTTTCACGACGTCAAAGCTGCAGCAGGCCTCTTACAACCGCTTGCGCTACTCGGCGAAGAATACGATGCGAGTGGCCCAGGGCCTTTACGAGGGCGTCGAACTGGGCGACGAAGGCTCCGTTGCCCTCATCACTTACATGCGCACGGACTCTGTAAACGTTTCACAGGATGCGCTGGCGCAAGTGCGCGATCTCATTCCTGAGAAATTCGGGTCTGCCTATTTGCCGGAAAAGCCCAACTACTACAAGTCCAAGAAAGACGCACAAGAGGCGCACGAAGCAATCCGTCCGACGGATGTAATGCGCACGCCGGAAGACGTCCGTAGGTACCTCAAAGAGGATCAATTCAGGCTATATCAGTTGATCTGGCAGAGGTTCGTGGCTTCCCAAATGATGCCGGCCGTGTTCGATCAAACGACGATCGACATTTCAGCGGCGGACTACACATTCCGCGCGACTGGAATGGTGCAGAAATTCGCAGGCTATTTGGCCGTGTATCAGTCCGAAGTTGTAGATGTGGCCGACGACGAAAAGAGCGACGAAGGCGAGGGCAATGCGCTTCCTCGCGTCACCGAGGGCCAGACGCTCAAGTTGGACAAAATCCGCCCGGATCAGCATTTTACGCAGCCTCCGCCCCGCTACAACGATGCGACGCTCGTCAAGGAACTGGAAGAAAAAGGCATCGGGCGTCCCTCCACCTATGCCTCGATCATTTCCACCATCGTCGAACGCGAATACGTGACCAAAGAGCAGGGCCGTTTTTCGCCCACCATGCTTGGCGAGCGTGTGAGCCTGCTATTGGTCAAAAGCTTTGAAGATATTTTCGATGTCACCTTTACCGCTCGCCTCGAGGAAGAGCTGGACGAAATCGAGGAAGGCAAACTCCCCTGGCGCGAAGCCGTAAAGGAATTCTGGGAAAAGTTCATCGTTGATCTCGATCGCGCCGACGACGAAATGCTCTCCTACAAAGCGGGTATCCCCACCGGCAAAAAGTGTGAAAAGTGCGGGGAGGGCGAACTGCTCGAGCGCATCAGCCGCCTGGGTTTCTTTTTGGGCTGTTCGCGCTATCCAGACTGCGATTTTATTCAGGATCTGTCCCCCGCTGTCCCGGACGCCGCTCCTGGCGAAACGAAAATCGAGTATTGCCATAACTGCGGCAAAGAGATGGTCATCAAGGCGGGCCGGTTCGGACCGTTCCTGGCGTGCTCCGCGTATCCGGATTGCCAGACCACGCGCCGCCTAGTAGAGGGCACACGCAAATCCATGCAGCCCGACGAGCCGCTCGAGGAAAGGTGCACGCTCTGCGGCAACGGCCTCGTCAAGAAACACGGCCGCTTCGGCGAATTCATCGGCTGCACCGGCTACCCGAAGTGCAAATACACGCGCCCCATCACCATGGGCATCAAATGTCCGAAATGCGATGAAGGCGAATTTGTCCGCAGAGGCAGCGCCGGAAGAGGCGGCCGCGGGCGTCCGCGTATTTTCTACGGTTGCTCGCGCTATCCCGATTGCGATTTCACAACGCCGTACATGCCGCTGCCCGAGCCGTGCCCCAAGTGCGGCGCACCCTTCATCGTCGAAAAGAAAACAAAGATTGGTACGGTGCGCACCTGCCTGAAGGAAGGCTGCGATTGGGAAAAACTTGCTCCCGAACCACAAACCCAGCTACAACCTCAAGTTCAGCCCGAAGAAGCCGCGCCCGTCGGCGCAAAGCTCTAATTCATTTCGTGGTCCCGGCTACTTCCTAATCGCGGCACCGAGCGCCGGCCCACCAGTGTTCCCCTTGAGGAAAGCTACGGGATTAGCGCATTAAGTTGAGGAGAAAACCGAACGAGGAGTAAACAAAAAGAATGTCTCTGGCATCATACTCCCGGCGGCAGATGCGTCGATTAAACAGGCTTGCTGCCAGATGCTGCCCTATAATCGATAGTGCAAGACCGGCTGAGTCCCCGGCACAAAATGAAAACGGCTATCGTCAAATACCTTGAGTATCTGCGTGCAGTGAAGAATTCCTCTCCTCACACTATTTCCAATTACGGCAAGGACCTCAGCCAATTCGTCGTCTACCTATCGCCGCCCGGTCTTGAACTCCCTGCTCTAAGCTCCGTCACGCACAACACGATTCGCGAGTTCGTCGGGCACTTGCACGACCATGGCCTCCAGAAAAGCTCGATCGCTCGCAAGCTGGCCGCTCTTCGCTCCTTCTTCAAATACTGCGTTCGCGAAGGCCGCTTGCAGGAAAATCCCGCAAGGCTCGTGGCCACTCCCAAATTGCCCAAACGTATCCCCTCCGTGCTCTCCGCCGAGGAGATGTGCGGCTTTCTAAATCAACTCGCAGGATTGGGTCCTGCTTCCGGCAGCGGCGAGCAAGCATCGAAGAAACGCGCGCGAACCAACGCGGCTGCTTCTCCCGGCAAGCTTGCCAGACTTGAAGACCAAGGCCTTCTGCTCCGCCGCGACCGTGCCTTGCTGGAATTGCTCTACGCCGCAGGCCTGCGCGTCAGTGAGCTTACCGGCCTCAATTTCGCCGACATCGACCAAAAAGAGCGTGTGCTGCGCGTGGTCGGCAAAGGGGACAAGGAACGCATTGTCCCCTACGGAAGCAAGGCCCAGGAGGCTCTCGACAAATATTGGCCCCTTCGGGAGCAACTGCTCCTGCAAGCCTCGAGCAGCCGCAGTCGCAAGCGCGATGCTTCTCATATTGAAGCCGTTTTCCTCAATTACGCCGGTCGCCGGCTCACGCAGCGCTCCGTCGGCCGCATCGTCAAGAAATATGTCCGCCTTGTCAACGTGAATTGGGATTTGCATCCGCACTCCCTGCGTCACGCCTTTGCCACGCATCTTCTCGCCGATGGCGCTGACCTGCGCGCCATTCAAGAACTCCTCGGCCACCAATCGCTTTCCACCACGCAGAAATACACCCACGCTTCCATCCGTCAGTTGATGGACATCTACGATAAAGCTCATCCCCACGCCTAAGCGGAAATCCCGTAAATAAAAAAGCGCCAGCCGAAGCCGCCGCTTTTTCGATGGTTCTCCAGCGCGCTTAGAACAGGAAGCGGAATCCAATCTGGATTTGTCTGCTGGAATAAGCGAAGTTGCTGTTGGCGCTGGTGACCGTGCCGAAAGGCGCGTTGAAGCTCAGGCACGGAGCGGCGGCGGTGCACGGCGTTGTGCCGCCCGTAGTTGGCACCGATCCTGTCGTTGCGATGCTGTATCCCGTGGTGTTGACGCCAGTGACGTTCAGGTGATTGAAGAGGTTGAAGCCTTCCCCCAACACCTGGAATGTATATTTCTCCGCGAAGGTAAAGCTCTTCGAGAGGCGCAGATCAACAACCTGAGTTCGTGGCAAGCGGTAGGTATTGCGCCCGATGATATCGATACCCTTGCGGCCGTTGGATCCGTTGACTCCGCCTCCCAGGCCGCCGGGGGCATTGCCCGATGTGACCAAAGAGTAGGGAAGACCGTTTTGGATTTGGTAGATGGGAGCGAGCTGCCAGCCGCTGACCAGGTAGTTCAGCCAGCCTTTGGCATGCCACGGAGATTCCAAAATCGCATTAAAGACCATGCGGTTGGGAACGTTGAAGTTGGAATTGCCGTATTCGTCCCGGATGTTGAACGGGCTTAGCAGGTCGTTGGTGTCGTTAAAAGTCGTCGCGTTCTGCCCGTAATCCAGCGCGTGAGACCACGTGTAGTTCGCCGAGAACTGAACGTGATGGTTGAGCCGGTGGCTCACCTGTGTCGCGAACGCATTGTAGTTCGAGCTGATGCCGCTGAAGATGTCCGTTGTGGCGCCCAGATTCGGGTTGGGCCGCGGGCCTTTGAAGAGAGCGGTTGTGTAGGTTGCCGCCGTGATTGGGCCACCCGTGCCGACCGCGTAAGTCACCGTCCCAGCGTTGGCTTGGCTGATGTTGGTGTCCACGAAGTCTGGCAAGCTTCGGCCAAGACTGCCGAGAAAGCTCACGGAGACTACGGTATTCCAGCCTACTTCTCGTTCGATGGTCAGGTCCATCTGCTGAATCTGTGGCGCCTGGAAGTGTGGATCAAAATAAACCACGCCCAGTCCGCTGCTTGGAGGCGGCGGCGTGGCGGGATTGATGATCTGCGGGAATGGCGGCGCGCTGGGATTCGGGGCGCCTCCGGTAATTGTCGGGAAAATCGTGAACGACAGTTGACTTGCGGCTGCGCCGGTGCTGGTGAGCGCCGAATAGATTGTGGAATTGATAATGCGGCCATAGTAGACACCATAGCCGGCGCGAAGAGAAGTCTTGCCGTTACCAAAAACATCCCATGCAAATCCGATTCTCGGGCCGAAGTTGTTCGTGTCGCTCGGCAGATGGCCTGTTTGCGGCACGCTCGGATTGATCAGATTGGTGAAAGGACCGGGGAGTTTCTCGTACTCATACCGCAACCCCAGATCCAGAGTGAAGCGCGGCAAGATCCGCCAGCTGTCCTCAACAAAGAATGCGATGTCATCGGTATTAAAGGCGAAGCCCAGTGGGCCAAAAGCCTGCGCGTAGCTGTTGTAGCAAACCAGATTGTGCGCGGCACCGCATCGGTTGGGGTCGAGCAGATCGGAAAGATAGTTGCCGATGCTGCCGTATTGAAAGGAACCATACTGGGTCCGCAAGTTTTGGCTGAGATCGTTCGTATGCGCGAAATCCACGCCAAATTTCAGGCTGTGTTTTCCGTGCACCCAGGAGAGGGTGTCCGCGATCTGCTGACGCCGTTCATCGGGATACTTCGGCCGCTGCAAAAACGTTGGCACCCCCATGTCGAATCCGTTAGTGATGAATACGTCGGGAGGTAGCCCGAGAGGATTGGTATAGCCCGCAGGGCTGACGAAGTTGGCCGACTCATAAGCCGTAGGCGGCTGAGCGTATTCAAATTCAAAATCACGGCCGTACTGATACCTCGCTTCGTTCGAGAGCGAGGACGTGAAGAAAGTATAGAGTTTCGCAATCCCCCAGGTCTCCCGCACATAGTCGTTTCCGAAACTTGCCACGCCGAAAGTGTTGGTAGCTTGCGTTTGGATGCCCGCCGGCGAAATCCACCGCATGCGATTGACTTCGAAAGAAGCCCGGTTCTTCTGATTGATCACCCAATCGATCTTGGGAAAAAAGATGGTTTGCTTGCCAATTCGGGGCACGGTGCCAAGCTCGCCAAGCAAGCCACTCAATCCATTGTTGTAATCCGTGACGGCAGCAGCGTAGGTGGCTAGCCCAAGATTACTGAAGAGCGTACAAGCCCCCTGCGTGGCCGTCCGGATGTTTGCGCCATTCGGCAGTGCATGGGAACCGGTCGTGAACGCATTTGCATTCAATGTGGCGCACGAGTCCGCGGTACTGTAGTTCGTCAGATCCGGCACGGGACTCGCGAAAAACGCGCTGGGACTGGTGGGCACTGCCGTCCCGGGATAATTTCTGTTGTAGTCGTCAAACGCAAAGTGAAAGAAAAGCCTGTCTTTTAAGATGGGGCCACCGACGCCATATCCTCCCATCTTACGGACGTCAACGGGCTTGAAAACATTCGAGGAGAAAACGCCCGGGGACGTTTGCGTCGTTATCTTGGTGAAAGGGTTTGTCGCTCCCCAATCGTTGTCCCGGTCGTAAAAATAACCTTCGCCATGAAATTGGTTTGTGCCGCTCTTCGTCACCGTGTTTACGACCGCGCCCGCTGCGCGTCCATACTCGGCGGAATAGTTGGAGGTATTGACCTGGAACTCTTGTACCGCGGCCTTCGCGCTGGAATACCCCACGCGCGTCCTTCCCCGCTCTTCGGAGAAAAACGCCTGATTGTTGTCCGCGCCGTCGACGGTGTTATTGTTCAGCAGTGTGCTGATCCCGCGAAAGCTCAGCAATCCGAATCCATTTGAATCGTTCACCACGCTCGGCGTAAGCAATGCGAAATCCGACCACCGACCGCCATTGATGGGCAGATTGCTGATTTCCAACTGGTTGACTGTAGGTGCGAATTCCGCCGAGGTTGTGTTTACCTGAGGCACCTCCTCGTTCACGACCACCGTTTCTCCAGCGGATGCCAAGTTCAGGTGCACCGCCAACTCGGTGACGCTGCCAACCTGAACGATCACCTGCTCCGCCTTGAAAGGAGCAAATCCCGCAACTTCAGCGGAAACTGTGTAGGAGCCCGGCTGTAATTTCGTCACGCGATAATAGCCAGTTTCGTCCGTTGTCACTGACTGCTCCTCATTCGTTCCGTTGTTTCGAACAGATACGTGTGCATTCGCGACCGCGGCGCCGGCCGAATCCACCACCGTGCCGCCTATCGCTCCGTCCGTCGTGGACTGTGCGCCAGCTTTAGGAGTCGTCGCCAGAGGCAAAAAAAAAGCGAACGCCAACGCCACTACAACCCCCCCGCCCCTTATCCTCTGCATGAAGGTTCCTCCTTCGAAATCAGAATGTCAGCAACAAGGCACCAACTGAGAAAGCAACAGCCACCCCAGAGGGGGTTTTCGGCTCGAGGGCGAGGCCCTCTTCCCCAGTCCCATCTCGCTGCCAGAACTGCGCTAGGGAATCATCGATTGGTTCTGTTTCTAGCACATGAATAATTCATAAGCAATCTACTGCAACAAGACGAACTGAGGAAATTTTGCATGCTCCGTATCCGCTTTGCTGCATCAAATTTGCTGCATCAGACAAAACGCGTTAGTCTCATTTTGCAAATTACGCCACGGAGCGGATCGTGGACACAAGACTTCTGGCTCGCGGCTTTTTTTTAGCGTGTTGTTTGTTTCTCGCGACGGCTGTGCCTGCTCGCGCGCAGGACAACTACGAAATTCAGGTCTACAGCTACGATTTGGTTGATCCCGGCCACACCATGGTCGAGCTCCACAGTAATTTCACCATCGATGGCACTAAGACCATCGTCGACGGCGTCTATCCCACAAATCACGCTGAACACGAAACCATTGAGATCACCCATGGTTTCACCGACTGGCTCGAAGTAGGCTTTTACATCTTTACTTCCGAGCGCAGCGGCCAGGGCATTCAATGGGTCGGCGACCACATTCGTCCCCGTGTCGCCATCCCAAAGAAGTGGAAATGGCCTGTCGGGCTCAGCCTTTCCAATGAAATCGGCTACCAGCGCCGCCAATTCTCTACCGACACTTGGACCTGGGAGATACGTCCCATCATCGATCGGCAGCTCGGCCGCTGGTATCTCGATTTCAACCCCACCTTCGATCGATCCTTTCACGGCCAATCGGTGAGTCAAGGCTTCGTCTTCTCGCCCAACGCAAAAATCAGCTACGACTTTACGAAGAAAATCACCGGAGGTATCGAGTATTACGGTTCCGTCGGACCAGCCACGGATTTCCTGCCTACTCGGCAGCAGCAGCAGCAGATTTTTCCCGCCATCGATCTGAATTTATCGCCCAAATGGGAGGTGAATTTCGGCCTCGGCGTTGGCTTCACGGCCTCGACCGATCATCTCATCGCCAAAATGATTCTCGGCTATCGTTTCGATTTTTGACACTCGTCCGCAAACTGCATGCGCGCTCACCCGCGGCGTTCGAGGTATTCCGTTGCAATCGCGTTGCACTCTTCAAATGCGCCTTCTTCGCTGTGCGGGCTATGTTTGCCGTTACCGACGAACTTCATTGTCGCTCGCGGCACTGCCGCTCGAACCAGCTCCATTTCTCCTGGCTCCGTCCGAGGATCAAGACTTCCATGCAGGAATAGCGTCGATACCGCAAGCTTTCCGAGCTGCCCGTCGTACAAATCCTCTTCGGGCCCCGTCACCTGATCCGCAATCCGGAACCAAGCCGTGCAATTCCGCCACAATACCGTTGGCCACTGCGCTTCTCCGTGGTCCCCCGCGAGCAGCCTCTTCGTTTCTTCGCCGAGATCTTCCGGGCGGGCAGCAAACCGCTCGAAGAAAGACCGCGATCCCGGTTTTCTGCGCAGAAAATGGAAGGCTTCCAAAACTAAACACTCGCATCGCTCCGGCGCCGCCAACCCAGTCATTGCGCTGATAACGGCTCCATCGCTGTGGCCCCACAGCACGGCTCGCTCGATCCCCAGCGCGTCAAGAAATGAGATTGTTTCCGCAGCCGCTCGCCTGTGAAAATCCAGCGGCATCTCTCCTTGGATCCGCGTCGAATGCCCGTATCCCGTACGGTCGGGGATCAATACCCGAAACTCGTTTTGGAACGCCGCAATCTGGCGATTAAAGGGATAGACTCCATACCCCCAGCCGCCATGGAGAAAAACCAGAGGTCGTCCGTCCCCAAATTCGCGATAGTGGATTGTGACGGGGCTCAGCTCAGGCGCGTGCGGTGAGTGAAGCAGCTCGAGAGTTGGCACTTAACTCCGCCTCTCAAGAGAACGCCATACAAATCTGCGCAATTTCCGGCCGTTCTCGAGTGCACTCACGCGCCGTACATTACGACATGCGATTCCCAGACTCAAGGCACGACGCCAACAAATTTGCACAGTTCCAATTCCGCAAGCTAGCAACGATAGACAGGACTGAATCAATCCCGCCCAACCAAGTCCAAAACAAAAACGGCTGGCAGCGTGTGCTGCCAGCCGTTCCATTTCTCATTTGGAGAATCTAAATCAATTACCGGTGCCCACCACCGCCATGGCCACCGCCACCGCCGTGGAACCCGCTAGCGCCATGGAACCCGCCGGCTGATCCGCCGCGGAATCCACCGCCCATCGATCCTCGAGCCACTCCACCGCCACCCCGATAAGGAGTAGCGACCGGTCCGCGACCAGCATAGCCTCCGCGTCCGTAGTAGCCGCCGCGGCCATAGTAACCGCCTCGTCCGTAATAACCACCGTGGCCGTAGTAACCGCCACGGCCCCAATATCCACCATACCCGTGGAACCAGGGTCCAGCTCCGATAAATACTCCACCAACGAACCAACTCGGGCCGTAGTAACCGTAAGGCGCGCAGGCATACGGCGCATACCCGTAATACCCATATGCGCAAACAGGTGCAGCATAGCCGCCATACACGGGCCCAACTCCAACGCCAACACTAACCTGTGCTTGGGACGGCGCGGCTAGCGCAAAAGCGCCAATCGCTAACAGCGCCAAATATCTTAAATATCTCATGGTCTTATCCTCGCTAGATCCGAACTACTTCTCTCATCACGCATCGGACCTAACTGCTCTCAGGTGTCTCATTCATTCTGATGCACCTACATAGTCTAACTCCGAAACGGCACAAAAGTTGCGGTCCATCCCTCTGCGCCTCCGAGCGGGTTGATGGCCTCCGTCCCTGCCCATTTCCCCTTCCTCTCTGTGTCCCCCGTGCCTTCGGCGTCCTCAGCGCTAACCTCCTTAGTTTCTTAGCATCACGGCCACTCTCAGCCACGCCTCCTCCGCGGCGAACACTCCGCCCTTTTCCTTGACAAAAAGTTACTTTTCACGTATAGTATGTGCTGGGTAATATTGGGCACTGTCTCCGTAGCGCCAGCATCTTGCTGACGTTTTTTGCTCTAAGGCCTGCCCTCACAGCGCAAGGCAACTAAGGCCTTGCAAGTTATTTAGAATCAAGATTTTCACAAGTGCTGAGAAACGCAGGACTTTAAGTGTGTTTGGAATGAACATTTGCGCAAAAAACCCGGGGGGAGGGGGGGGGAGGGGTCTTATTGAATCGGGCATAGTCCCTCTTACGGCTATAATATCCGTAAGAATAACTTCTTACCACCCTATTCTCTCGCTGTTCTCACTTTTATGGCGTGCAACCCCTCCCGTGTTCCTTTGTTGACGCTTTAGTTGGTTCACCCCTATAATTAGGGTTTGTCTTTACAGCTTGGAGGGCAGATGTACGCCGTTATTCAGACCGGGGGAAAGCAGTATCGCGTCGCACCGGGCGACACCATTCGTATCGAGCGCGTCTCGGGCGAAGTAGGCGAAAAAGTGACGTTCGGCAAGGTTCTCGCCGTCCACACCGACGAAAAGAAAATCGTTCTGGGTGGCGATGCTTCCAAAGCCAGCGTGAGCGGCAAGATCGTTTCGCAGGGCCGCGCCAAGAAAATCACCGTGCTCAAGTTCAAGAAGGGCAATCAGTACAAGATTTCTCGCGGCCATCGTCAGAATTTCACGGCCGTCGAAGTCAGCGAAATCAAGCTGTAATCTCTTTCAAATCCGGAGTTTCTCTTCCAGGGTTTTTCGAGAAAAAAGCTTCTAAAGAAAAAGGAAATTCGTCATGGCACATAAGAAAGGCGGCGGCTCCTCTACAAACGGCCGCGATTCACACGGGCAAAGGCTGGGCGTAAAGCGCTTCGGCGGACAGCTCGTCAACGCAGGCACGATTCTTGTGCGCCAGCGCGGCACGCGCCACCAGGCCGGCGAAAACGTCGGCCAGGGCAAGGACGACACGCTCTTCGCTCTCGTCACCGGCGTCGTGAAGTTCACGGACAGAGGTCGGCACGGCCGCTTCATCAGCGTCGAGCCAGCTGCGTCCGCGGTCAACTAAGCGCTCACGCGCATAGCAATTTTCCCGTCCGGTCCATCTCTTCTGCCGTCCGGTTTCTAACGGACGGCATTTTTCTTCACAACTTGTTCACTGTGCCGAGACGCAACTCAACGGGCCGCCGGGAAAGAATTCTTTATACGCGCTCCGTCCGTGCGCGGGAATAATCGCCAGTTCCGGCCGTTTTTCGTGCAAGTCGCTGAGCTTGGCGACGATCTGATTGGCGAGCGTTTCGTCGTTGTCGCTGTCCCGCAGAACCAGCGATTTGCCGACACGGTCTTCAAATCCGCGTGCATCATCGACGGCGTCGCCCACGTAAAACAGGCGCCGGTTCGGCGAGAGATTTACGAAGATGCCCACGCTTCCGGGAGTATGGCCGCGCAGCGGCACGACGACCACTGAGCCGTCCCGATAAAGGTCGGCGCTCTCGTCGAATGTTTCGTAAGCCTGGGGATCAAAGCGCAAGGTGGGTGCGCCGGGAGCCGGGAATTTTTTCACGTGCGAGGCAATGACGAAACCCTTTGCTTGCACGTTCGGGTCGGCAGCGAATTGCAGTTCTTCCGGCAATAGCAGCACCGGCAATCGGGGCAAGTCCATCAGCCCGCCGGAATGATCGAGATGTGCGTGAGAAAGAATCGCCCAGCGCAATTTTGCAGGGTCTTCTTTCACCCGGCGCAGCATCTCAGAGAGTGGGACCTCGGGCTTTAACTGCCCGGTCACGAATCGGAGTTTGAGCCACGTTCCGAAAGGGTAGCCGCGAATCTCGTCATTGAAGTGGCTCGAGTTGCCGGTATCGATCAGCAAGTCGCCCGCGGGATGCCGCACCAGAATGCTTCCCGTGGTCGAGCCGAAAGAAAAGTTGCTGAAGGTTTTGCCGGTCTCAATCCAACAAGCGGAGAGTCCGGGCAAAGAAGCGATGGAAGGCGCGACAAGGGTGTGTGCCGCGGCCGGCGGCAGTGAAGTTCGCCGAAAATAGAGAACATAGAAGGCCGCGCAGACCGCCGCAAGCGCGATCACAAAAAGAAGCAGCAGCCTCTTCAGCCATTTGATCACGGCAGACATAGTTTTCCGGGTGCAGCCCCGCTCTTGCAGTATCGATTGGATATGCAGTATCGATCGTTCGCTTATGCTATCGTTTTTAGTGGCAGCCGCCTAGCGGCCAGCCTTTGTGGAGAGTGATTCTCGTGTTTGTTGACGAAGCAAAAATTCTGGTCAAGGCCGGCACCGGTGGCAACGGCTGCGTCGCGTTTCGCCGCGAGAAATTCGTTCCTCGCGGCGGCCCTTCCGGAGGCGACGGCGGCCACGGCGGCAGCATTTATCTCGAAGCGAATCCCAACGACAACACGCTTCTCCGCTACCGCTATAATCGCGAATTCAAAGCCGACCGCGGCCGCCACGGCGAAGGCTCGAACTGCACCGGCCATTCCGGCGCGGACATGACCCTGCTCGTTCCTGTTGGCACGCTCGCTTACGACGAACAGACGGGCGAAACCATCGCCGATCTCGCCGTGCCCGGACAACGCGTCCTCATCGCGCAAGGAGGCCGTGGCGGCCGCGGCAATCAAAATTTCGCCAAGCCCTGGCATCAAGCGCCGCGCGAACATGAGGACGGGTCTCCCGGTGAAGAACGCCACCTGCGCCTCGAACTTAAGTTACTTGCCGATGTTGGTTTGGTCGGTTACCCGAACGCGGGCAAATCCACGCTGATCTCGGTGATCTCCGCCGCACGACCCAAAATTGCAAATTATCCGTTCACCACGCTCGAGCCCAATCTCGGCGTCGTCAACGCCGATGGCGGCACTGGCGGGCATGGCACCGAACTTGGCCGCACGTTTGTCGTAGCCGATTTGCCCGGGCTTATCGAAGGCGCGCATCTGGGCGCCGGCCTTGGCATGCGCTTCCTCCGCCACGTCGAACGCACACGCCTCATCGTGCATCTAATCGATACCAGCGATTCCAACGTCGATGATCCGGTCCATTCGTTTCAAGTCATCAACGGAGAGTTGGAAGCCTTCAGCCCATCCCTGGTCGAAAAACCGATGATCGTGGTTGCCACCAAACTGGATGCCACCACCGACCGCACACGCCTCGATGCGCTTCAGGAATTCTGCAAGGAGCGCAACCTTGAGTTCCACTCTATTTCCGCGGTTGCCGGTGACGGCGTGAAAGATCTGGTCCGTTCCATCGCCGATGCGCTCGACAAAATTCCGCGCCCGGCCCACGAAACCACTTTGGACTTGCCAGCCCCTTCAGGAGAAATTGACGAGAACGCGTCGGGACACGATTCCCTGCCTGCGTCGATCAAAAATTCGTGAGAAAATTGACCACAGTCACCCCTCGGGAGGCGCATTGACCACCGCGCAGGCGCATCGCACCGCCGCAAAGCATCACCCGCGTCGTATCGCGCTGTTCGGCGGCTCCTTCGACCCGATTCACAATGGCCACCTCGCCGTCGCTCGCGCCGCCGACCGCCGATTCAATTTCGACGAAATTCATTTCATTCCGGCAAGCCGCCCGCCGCACAAGCTCAAACAACACCTGGCTCCGTTCCCTCACCGTTTTGCCATGGCCTCGCTCGCTTGCGCCGAACATCCGCATTTCGTTCCTTCGCTCGCCGAAGCCGGCGAAGATTTCAGCGGCACGCAGCTTCACTACTCCGTGGACACCGTGCGCTATTTCCGGCACGCCTATAACGGCCACGGCGACCGCATCTTTTTCATCATCGGCGCCGATGCTTTTCTCGACATTCCTGTTTGGAAGGAATACGAAACGCTTCTCGGTCTTTGTGATTTCATCGTTGCGAACCGCCCGGGAATTCGCGCGGAAGCGTTGCGGCTGGTCATCCCGCCCCATCTGATGGGTCGCCGCGACCTCAAGAAAAATGGAGAAGCTGCGCCGTCGCAAGTAGTCGCGCAGCTTCAGAACACTAATGTTTATTTGCTCGAATCTGTTGCTATCGATGTTTCAGCTACCGACATCCGACGGCGCGCAAATCGCGGCCAGTCCATTCATGGACTTGTCTCCGTGCGCGTCGAGGAATACATTCTCAAACAAGGCCTATACCGTTGAAAATTGAAACTTTGCCACAGGGCGTCCGCCTGGCTGTCGAAGCGGCGCAAAACAAAAAAGCAGCAGGAATCACCGTTCTCGACCTCAGTGACGTCGGCGCTTTCACCGATTACTTCGTGATCTGCACCGGGTTCAGCACGCCGCAGGTTCAGGCCATTTGCAGCGAAGTCGAAGAGCAGCTTGAAAAGCATCTTCATCGCTCGCCGAAACACCGCGAGGGCCGCGGATCCGCGGAATGGGCGTTGATTGATTTTGGCGGTTTCATTCTACACGTCTTCAGCGAGCAGGCCCGCCGCTACTATGACCTGGAACGCCTCTGGCGCTCTTCGCCAAAGCTCGTGATCCCAGACGAGCCAGGGGTCGCCGCGCGAAACCACTCGTTTGAATCCTTCGACGATTCCCAAACTGCCGGGGAAGCCTATTCCAAATGAGCACGGAGCGATTGCCGTGGATCGCGGAAGACCCCGCCTCGCAGCGTCTTCTCGAACTCGCGCAAAAAGTCGCCACCGCCGCGACGACGCTTCTCATCAGCGGTGAAAGCGGCACCGGCAAGGATCATCTCGCGCGCCTCGTTCATGAACTTGGCCTCCGGCGCGACGCACCTTTTTTGAAAATTGATTGCGCCAGCCTCCCGCCAAACCTAGTGGAAAGCGAACTCTTCGGCCACGAGCTCGGGGCATTCACGGGCGCTGTCGAACGCAAGCTCGGGCGCCTCGAACTGGGCGGTGCTGGCACCATCGTTCTTGACGAAGTCGCGGCATTGACGCCCGGCGCGCAAGGCAAGCTCCTTCGCGTATTGCAGGAGCGCACCTTCGAGCGGCTCGGCGGCACGGAAACGCTGCGCATCGAAGCGCGCATCCTGGCTTTAACCAACGTCGATCTCACCGCCGCGGTCGCCAGCGGCCACTTTCGCGAGGACCTTTATTTCCGCTTGAACGTTTTGGCGCTGACCGTGCCACCGCTCCGCGAACGCCGCGCTGACATTTTGCCTCTTGCCGATCATTTGCTAGCGACGCTGCGTTCGATCCACGGTCACCCCGGCTCGCACCTCAGCGAACCTGCGCGCCGCATGCTCGCAACCTACGCGTGGCCCGGAAACGTCCGCGAGCTACGCAATGCGCTCGAACGCGCGATCGTTTTTTCCCATGGCGACGCCCTCGATCCCGCCGATTTCCCCGACAACATTCGCGCCGCAGCTTCCGGAGCCGCGGGCACCATCGCCGGCCTGCGCTCCCTCGAAGAGGTCGAGCGCGAAGTGATCGCCGCCACGCTCGAAGCCACTCACTACAAGATCAGCCGTACTGCCGAAGCGCTCGGGATCAGCCGCAAAACTCTCCTCGAAAAACGCAAAAAATATGGTTTGAAGTGAAAATCCGCCTGCTCATGCTCGGCAAAACGCGCCGCGCGGAATTGCGCACGGTGGTCGACGATTACGTGAAGCGCGTCAGCCGCCACTCGCCCATCGAGGTCACGGAGGTTCGCGACGGGGAAGTGGCGCTCAAAAAACTCGACGCGGACCGCGCCGCCACGGTTGTATTGCTGGACGCGCTGGGGAAAAATCTCGATTCCAACGCTTTTGCGAAATGGCTCGGCGAACTCCGCGATCGCGGAACGCGCGAACTTATCTTCGTCTGCGGCGACGCCGACGGTTTCCCCGCGCCCCTCCGCGAACGTGCCCTGCAAAAAATCTCTCTCAGCGCCATGACGTACTCTCACGAACTCGCGCGCGCCATGCTGGCTGAGCAGCTCTACCGCGCCTTTACCATCCTCTCCGGCAGCCCCTATCCCAAATAGCCGCGCTGGTGTAAAACTTTACGCACCATGTCCATCCGCGTTATTCCTGATCAAGACCAGCCTTCCGCAGCAATCGAAATTTCGCTCTCCACACCGCTGCCCGATTATGATTTGCTTCAGCTAGAGCAGCCCACGCCGCGCGACGTTGACGCCGTTCTGGTTTCGCAAGGCTTTCGCGATCTTGTGGATGACGCTCGCGGCGTGTTGATGGATCTGCTCGCTCATCCTCCCTTCCAGGCGAACTCTCCCGAACATGCGAAACTCGATTTCACGCATTCTGCCCCGCATGCCCTCGAGCTCACGCAGCTAACGGGCGCGATCTGTCCCGGCGAAGACGAGGTTTACCGCCCCGGCCTGTGGATCGTCATCCGCGACCCGCACGGCAAACCAAAAACGACGCTGCCTTCCGCCACACAGGAACGCATCACGGCCATCGCCGGCGAACTAGCCAAGCGCCTCGCGCTTACTTAAGCGTCACCAATCCGATTTCCGTCCTTGACCATCTGAAATGCCCGACATAGCCTGAGTTATACTCGTAGGTCTGCGATCTGGAAGTGCCCCCGGGGATGTGTTTCCGCAGACCTATCATCGCGAAAATCTCTCAACATAGGAGCATCCATGGAACGTCCTACTGGGGTAACGATCCTCGCAGTGCTGTATTTCATAGGCACCGCGTTTCTTGCGATTTGTGGGCTTCTCTTCATTGTTGGCGGATCCATGCTTTCTGGCCTGGCGCAGTCGGGAGGGCCTGGGAGCGCCATTTTTGCGGCGGGAGGAGCCGTCGTCGGAGCTTTCTTTCTCGTGCTCGCGCTCTTGGAGCTGGCCATCGGAATCGGGTTCATCAAGTTGCAGAACTGGGCCCGCGTGGTTGCCATCGTGTTCACCGGGATCGCCGTGCTTTTCGGGCTTCTCGGTATGTTCAGTATGCTTGCGCATGTAATGGTGTTTGCGATGATGATCCGAGTCATCACCCTTGCCATCCAAATCTGGATCCTGGTCTATCTGTTCAAACCGCACGTCAAGCAGGCGTTTGGCGCGACGGGTTTCTGAAGTGTTCCCAAAGTAATGCTGAGTAAGCAGGGCGGCGGCTTCTAAGCCGCTGCCCTGTGTCGTCTTGACCTTTCTTTTCGCACCCTCCAAACTCTAGACCTTCCCTATGGCTTGCTCTCTTGAGGGGAAGGAACTCATGCCGGAAGAAAAAGGGCTCCTGATGGTTTACACCGGGCCGGGCAAGGGGAAGACGACTTGCGCGCTGGGCACGGGATTTCGCGCCGTGGGGCAGGGACTGCGCGTTTTGATGGTGCAGTTCATCAAGGGCTCCTGGCACTACGGGGAACTCGACGCGGCCAAAATGCTGGGCGACGACAAGTTTGAGATACGGCCGATGGGGCGCGGATTCGTGAAAATTGGTGCCGCCGAGACCGATCCGCAAGACATCAAACTGGCGCGGGAATGCTGGGAGGCTGGTCGCGACGCGATTTACGGAGGGAAGTACGACCTTGTCGTGCTGGACGAAATCAACTATACGATCAGCTACAAAATGCTG
>DATDHE010000195.1:0-10079 GCA_036521695.1 Candidatus Acidiferrum sp.
ACCTTAATGACGTAGCGAGCTGATTTGCAAATACTCACATGTTGGAAAGGCCCAGCCAGATGCAGGCCTAAGGCCTCTTCTGGCTGGCTTGTGTACCCTCACGCTGGTCGCTGCCATTCGAAAGTCTCCCTCCACCTCCTGCTCTTGCAGATGGTCCGGACCGACGAGACGCCTGGAATCCCCGCACAAAGCTAGTCTCGGGTTCGCGCAGCGGCAAGCCTACCTATGGCCATGCGGCGCGCGTGTAATGGGCTGACGGCGCGTGCGCGGCAGCCGTTGGAGGATTGGAAACACGGTGGTTGCCAGCTATGGTCCGGAAGGCAGCCGCGAGCCAACCGTTGTGTATAATTGAAGCCTTGGGGATTTAGCGGAATTCATGCCAGAAGAGACAAAAACAGTAAGCGCTGGCGCGGGGGTTTTGCGCGAGCGGCGGCGGAGGTTTCGGCGGACGCGCGTGCGCGAGCTGAAGATGATCGCCAAGGCGCTGGCCTCCACGAAGCATCCCGTTTTGGTGCACATCATTCCGATGCGGCGCTGCAATCTGGATTGCGGGTATTGCAACGAGTACGACAATTTCTCCAAGCCCGTGCCGCTCGAGGAGATGAAGAAGCGCTTGGATATTCTGGCGGACATAGGCACGTCGATCATCACCATCAGCGGGGGGGAGCCGCTGATGCATCCCGAGCTGGAAGAAGTCATCCGGCACATCCGGAAGCGCGGAATGATCGCCGGAATGATCACCAACGGATTTTTGCTGAGCCAGGAGCGGATCGGCACTCTGAACGAGGCCGGTTTGGAGCACCTGCAGATCAGTATCGATAACCTGGTGCCCGACGAAGTCTCCAAAAAGAGCTTGAAGACGCTGGATACTCGACTTGAATGGCTGGCGGAGTTCGCCGTCTTTCAGGTGAACATCAATTCGGTGCTTGGGAGCGGAGTGAAGGATCCGGAAGATGCGCTGAAGATTGCGCATCGCGCCGTGGAACTGGGTTTTACGAGCACGGTTGGAATCATTCACGACGGCAATGGCCAACTGAAGCCGTTAGGGCCGCGCGAGTTGGAGATTTTCGAAGAGGTTATGACTTTAGGGAAGCGCTCGTTCTCGCGATTCAATGATTTTCAGCACAGCGTGGCCCGCGGCAAAGAGCATGACTGGCGCTGCCGTTCCGGGGCGCGGTATTTGTATATCTGCGAAGACGGGCTGGTGCACTGGTGTTCGCAACAACGTGGGTATCCAGGGATTCCGCTGTCGCAGTACACGGATGAGATGCGCCATCGCGAATACTACACGGCGAAACACTGCGCGCCGATGTGCACGATTTCGTGCGTGCAGCAGGTGGGGATTATCGACAACTGGCGCGGCCCGCAGACCTTGAAGCCAAAGCCCATGGCGCCTCCGTCGCCACAGCCTGAGCTCGTCCAAATCGGCAGTACTCGAAGCGATTCCTAGTCGCGACCTAGTATTCTTCCTGCTGCCCACTCTCTATTTTCTTTCCGCGCACATGGCTTGGCGTGATTGATTGACGGTAGGGGGGCTCTTTTGAAGAATGAGAGTATGGCAGGCGCAGCGATTGAAATTGAAAATCTGACCAAGGACTACCCGTACGGGTTCCTGCACCTAAAAAAGAAAAGGTCGCTGGAAGGCTTGACCATGCAGGTCGAGAGCGGCGAGGTGTTTGGATTTCTCGGGCCGAACGGGGCGGGAAAATCCACGACTATCAAGCTGCTTGTTGGCTTGATTTTCCCCGACGCAGGCACGGCGAGTATTTTGGGGCAGCCGATCACGGATATCGAAATGCATCGCGACATCGGCTATCTGCCCGAGCAGCCGTATTTCTACGATTACCTGACGGCGGCGGAGGTACTCGATTACTTTGCCAGGTTCCACGATTTGACGGAGGCCGACCGGAGCGAGCGCGTGGCGCGCATGCTCAAGAAAGTGGGGCTGGAGACAGCGGGGAAGATTCAGTTGCGCAAGTACTCGAAAGGGATGCTGCAGCGTGTGGGTTTGGCGCAGGCGATTTTGCACGATCCGAAAGTGGTGATTCTGGATGAGCCGATGTCGGGGCTGGACCCGATCGGGCGGAGGGAAGTGCGCGACATTATTTTGGAATTGAAGCGAGAGGGACGGACGGTACTTTTCTCAACGCATATTTTGTCCGATGCAGAGATGCTCTGCGATCGTGTTGGGGTGATTGTCGGAGGAAAGCTACGCGGCGTTGGCGCGCCGGGTGAGATGGTCGGGATGAAAGCGCACGGCATGGAAATCCTATTCGAGTTGTCGGGGAGTGGCTCAATCGCGGCGGCAGTGATTGCGAAGGCCACGAAGACGGGCGACCGTTACCGGTTGCAAGTCCCTGAAGAAGAGTTGTACACAGCGGTGGAACAGCTTCGAGGGGCGGGGGCGAAGATTCTTTCCGTGGCGCAAGTGAAAGCATCTCTCGAAGAGTACTTTATGCACCTGATCGAAGCGGATCGTGCGCAAGCGGCGGCGGTTGAGGTGAGCGGGAAATGAGGCGCGCGGGCGCGGTGGCGTTAAACACATTTCGTGAAGCGGTGCGCGACCGCGTTTTGTATAACCTTGTTTTCTTTGCGCTGTTGATGATGGCCGCAGCGATCCTCGTCGGGGGAATCTCGATCGGGATCGAAGAGATGGTGATCAAGAGTTTGGGTTTGAGCGCTATCAGCGTGATTGGTTTGTTGATCGCGGTGTTCATCGGCGTAGGCCTGGTTTACAAAGAGATGGACAAGCGGACGCTGTATGCGCTGCTGGCCAAGCCGGTGCGGCGGTGGGAGTTTCTCCTGGGAAAATTTGGCGGGCTGGTTTTAACGCTTGCGGTAAACACGCTGGCGATGGCGGCGGGAATGTTCGCGGCGCTGTTGTACGTGAAGCATCATTTGGAACGTACAGATGGCGTGCTGCTTATCGCGGTCTATTTCATTCTACTGAAATTGATGCTGGTTGTAGCGCTGGCCTTGCTTTTCTCATGTTACACAACCCCTTTGCTGGCCATTTTGTATACATCGGCGCTGTACATCGCCGGACTGTTCGTGACGGAAATGCGAACTTTTCACCTCGCCACTCCGAACCCGGCGATGGAGGCTCTGCTACGGGGGCTTTCTTACTTGCTGCCGAATTTTGAAAATTTCAATGTGATGGCCGCGGCCGCGCACGGACGGGAAATTCCCGGCGCCTTGATTCTGCAAAACACGGCTTATGCCGCGTTGTACAGCGGCATCGTACTGCTCGTGGCCGCCGCCGTTTTTTCGCGCCGGAATCTGAAATGAGCACCCAGAATTCGAAGAATTGGCTGCTGCTGATATTGCTCCCTGTGGGATTTGCGGGCGTGTGGCAGCTTCAGCAGCGCATAGACAGCCAGCGAGCTGCTTTGCACCAGGAGCGCGACGAGCTGGTTCTCCGTTCCGGCAAGCTTTTGAAGGCGATGAGCCTTGAATATGCGCCATTGATGGCGGACATCTACTGGACGCGCGTGGTGCAATACTACGGCGACAAACGCGACAGACACGATCCGAATTTCGAGCTGCTGTGGCCTCTCCTGGATGTCACGACGACGCTCGATCCCAACTTGCTGGTGGCTTACCGTTTTGGCTCGACATTTTTGAGTGAGCCTTCTCCTCGCGGGGCTGGGCAACCGGAGCTCGGCATCGAACTGCTGGAGCGAGGCATTAAGGCCAATCCCGAGTACTGGCGATTTTATGAAGACCTGGGATTCATTTACTACTTCGAGCTGAAGGATTACGCGCGAGCTTCGGCGGCGTTTGCCGAAGGAAGTAAGAATCCTGACGCGCAGATTTGGATGAAAGTCATGGCCGCGAAAATCGCGGCAGAAGGCGAGTCTCTTCAGACGTCGATCTTCTTGTGGAACGAGGTGTATCAGTCGACAAAAGATCCTCAAGTGAAGGAAAACGCGCTGACGCATCTGCAGCTGCTGCGTGTCGAGCAGGACTGTAAGCAGCTCGACGCCCTCGCCGATGAATTTCACAAGCGGACGGGCCGTCGCCCATCGCGCTTGGTGGAACTGGTGCAAGCCGGGCTGTTGCCGCGTGTGCCGGTGGATCCGGCAGGCTATCCTTATGTTTGCGGGCCGGACGGCAAGGCCGCGTTGAATCTGGATAGTCCTTTGCTCGAACAACAGCTTCTTCACCAAGACTCGAAGTGAACTTCAAGTATCAGGCCACTTATTCCTGTGTCTTTTCCGTTTGCTCGGTGGTGCAGAGGAGCGTCATTTGGGGGTCGATGACGAGCTTGTGCGGCGCGATTTGTGTTGTGAAGTGGAAGGAAGTCTCCGGGCCGGCGGCGACGACGGCACCGAGGAAGACGTTACGTCCCAGGCCGTTATTGGAGTAAAGCGGGACGCTGACGATGAAAGAGCGCGGCACCCCGGTCTGAAAGAGTTTTCCGCGAACGACTTCACCTTTATCGGTGTGGTGCGTCGAAAACTCCACGCGATAATGCGGAATTCCTGTTCCGCGCACCCATTGCTCGAAAAACCATTCCATGGAACGGCCGCCTTCGAGACCCATTCCAGGCGTCATGACGGCCTCGACTTCGCGCTGCAGATCGTCGGTGGAGAACGCGCGATAGGCGTACTTCGCGGAAATCGTACGCAGCAAGGCTACGAAACGCGCATCAGGATCCTTGGCGCCCGGCTGACCTAGCATTTCGCGCAGCATGTGGATGACCCAAGAGCCTTTGCTGTAAATCACTTCTTCGAAACCGCTCGGAGACTTTGACGAATTCAACCGGTTGCCGAGAGACAGCGCTCCAATTTCGCCCGCAGGAGTGTCCGATCCCGGAACTTTCTCTTCGAGTTGTTTGCGGTATCGTTCGAGCCAGACGCGAAGTTCGTGCTGGGAGGGCTTTCTGCTGTCCGCGAAGAGAAGCGCGAGATAGTTGGCAATGGCTTCATCGATCCACTGATCCCGGTAACTGGACCAGCCAACGACATTGCCCCACCACTGATGAGCCACTTCGTGGTAGGGGACGATATCGGTAAACGCTTCCTGCCGAGTGGAAGAAAGACCCGCGCGGTTTTGTGCTTCGGGGGACAAGAAAGAAAATGTCGAGATGTAAAGCAGGCCGGGCCAGCCCTGGCCGAACGTGCCGGGAATCTGGGAGACACTCAACGTGCGATAAGGAAAGGGCCCGCTAAAGTTTTCATAGAAGCGAATGGAAGAGTCAATTTCTTTGCCGAGCTGCTTTAGCGCGTCGGCAGGACTCGGGGTCGGGGGTTGCATGGCTGCGCGGCTGTTTCCGCCGGGCATGCGGAACGGAACATCAACTGACGGAAGCGAACTCGCGTCTGGCGCATCGAGACGATTGCTGAGGGCTTGCTCGAGCTGGCGGTTGGCGTAGACGTCGATCGTGCGCGTTTCGGCGGCGATGGAACTGGAGGCGTATTCGCCCAAATTAAACCCCGCGATGGCGAGCGCCTTGTCGCTTCGCCAGTGTCCTACGCGAAATTCTCCAGAGCTCTGTTCATCGAGCTTGGCGCCGGTAGCGACCAATTTCAGATGGCGAGGCCAGCGTATAGTGAGGTTATACGAGGCGAAATCCGCTTGATCACCCAGGTGGGGATACCAGCTTTCGCGCGCGCCGACGAAGAGTACCCCGTTGCCGGCGTCTTCGATGACATTGCCGCGGTAATGAAAGTGAATTGTAAACTCCTGGCCTTTCCGCGAGGGCAGAGGGAGCACGACATGAAGATAGTCATTGCCGCGCACGCTGCGTTCCTGCAGGTTCATGCCTTCATTTTGGAAATAAGCGAGTGGCTTGCCTTCATCGTCCGAAACGGTTTCGGCGTGGAGCGCACGGGAAAGTTGAAAGGTCAGAACGCGTTCGCCGGAAGTTTCGGCGCGCAAATGGACGGCGGCTGTGGCGTCCAGGGAGTTATCTGGCTGGACAGTGGTGTCTAGCGTGTAGTCGAGTGCGTGGAAATCGACAGAGGGAGGAGCGGAGCCGGGGACACTGTAAGACGCCCAAACATCGTAGTACATAAAGTTGCCGGATTTCCGCCGCTGACCTAGGAGGACCTGCTCTCGCCGCTGGGGGTCGAACAGGAGATCGAAGAAACCGGTTTCGATGCCTTCGAGCGCCGCATAGAAATAGGGCATTGGATTTTGCGAGAGGCGGCCTTCGAGAATGCGCAAGGATTGGGAAGCATTGAGTTGCGCGATGAACGTGTCCGAGAGCGAAGCGAAGGCGGTGTCCAACTGCGGAACGAGATTAGCGGAATGGAACTGGCGCAGGAGATCATCGGCAGCGTCATCGGTGAAGCGCACGTAGGCGGTGAGGAATTCCTGGTCCAGAACGGGAGCGCCCAGAAAGTGAGCCATCTGCTGTTTCTCGACTGGTTCGCGAGGGAATGCTAGAGCATGACCGCGGCCGGAGAAGACGAAGCCGGTGAGGCGACCATCCATGGGAGCCAAAAAAGCGAGTTTGCCTTCTTCGAAATAGACTTCCACGTCGCCGCGACGGAGCTCGATGCGGTTGGCGGCAGAGAGCTGGTATGTGGCTGCAGGGTCGAGACGCAGGGCATTGATCGCGTCGTAGAGTTCGTGGGGCGACTGCTCGGCGGCGGAGGATACGGGCAGCGCAATGAGACACCACAAGATTAGAAGTGCCACCTCTGGCCTCATGCAAAGAGTGTAGTCACATTCGGCATTGCGGAACAAGGCCGCGAGGAGCGCGAAGGCGAGGAGGATTAGAATCAGAAAATGGGACATTTCACACTATTTAGACGCGCTCGGATGCTGTGTGCCGTGGTGTTTTTTGCGGCGGTTGCGGCGCGTGCGGATACGATTGTTCTTAAGAACGGACGGCGCATTGTCGCGAACCATGTCAGAGAAGAGGGCGACAAGGTTAAGTACGAGACATCCGCGGGTGAGCTGAGCCTACCGAAGTCCATCGTCGACCATATTGAAAAAGGCGGCGGCGTGCCGATGGGAGATTCTCCCGGGGTTGCGGCCGCGAATCTGGCTATTACTCCGCCCGCGATGGGAACGGTAAGCGGGGGCACGGAAATTGAGAGCGGCGCCGTGCACGACGGCGCGATTGACCGGGAGTACATCGCGAAACTGGAAGCAGCCGTGCACACCGGCGATCAGCGCGCGAATGCGGCCGCGGCGCTCGCACATCATGCGGCGGCCCAGTTCGAGCTTTCGCGCGGTGACATGGAACGTGCGTTGGCAGACGAACGCACGGCGCTCACGTTTGCGCCGGAAGAGCCGACGCTGCTTATGAATGTGGCCTACTTGCATTTGCGGCGAAGCGAGTACAAGCAGTCGTTGGATTATCTGGAGCGCGCGCGGCGGGTTGCTCCGGGGAACGCCGACGTCGCGAAGCTGGCGGGCTGGGCGTATTACGGCTTGAACAAGATCGATCAGGCGGTTGCGGAATGGAAACGCGCGCTGGCTTTGCGGCCGGATCCGGAAGTGCAGGCGGCGCTCTACAAGGCGCAGCGCGACAAGCAGGAAGAGGAAAGTTACAAGGAAAACGAGAGCAGCCACTTTACGCTGCGTTACAGCGGCGCTGCGGAGCCTGCGCTGGCGCGCGACGTTCTACACACGCTGGAGGCGCATTTTTCGGCGATCGAGTCCGAACTGAATTTTGCGCCGGCGGATTCCATCGGGGTAGTGCTCTACACGCAGCAGGCTTTTGCGGACATCACTCGCGCACCCGGCTGGGTGGGCGCGCTGAATGATGGGCGCATTCGCGTGCCCGTGCAGGGATTGAGCGGCGTAACGGCGGAGTTGTCGCGCGTTCTGAAGCATGAGCTGACGCACAGTTTTGTGGGGCAGAAAACGCGAGGCCACGCGCCGACGTGGATCCAGGAAGGTTTGGCGCAGTGGATGGAAGGGAAACGCAGCGGCGATAATGCCGCAGTCCTTGCGCAAGTTTTTCAGGAAGGGCACGCGCCTTCGCTAGACCAACTGGAAGGATCGTGGATGGGTTTGCAAAGCGATGCGGCAGGCTATGCCTATGCGTGGGCGCTCGCGAATATCGAATACATCGTGCAGACAGACGGTATGGGCGACGTCGAGAGAATCCTCGAGCGCATCGGCAGCGGCAGTTCAACGGAAGCAGCACTGCGCGGAGTGCTACACAGCGATTACAACGATTTGATGCAGTCCACGGCGGAATATCTGCGCAAGACTTACGGCCACTAGCAGGATCGAGCCACCAAATGATTTCAAGAGTTCAGCAATAATGACGCTAGCAGCGCAGCGCGGGCGGGCATGGCTTTAATGAGGATATGCTCGTCCTTGGAATGGGCGCCGTGGCCGACGGCCCCGAGGCCGTCGAGCGTGGGGACACCCACTGCGGCGGTGAGGTTGCCGTCAGAGCCACCGCCTGCGGTGCATTCTCCGAGAGACAAACCCATTTGCGCGGCCAGCGCTTTGGCTTTGGCAAAAAGCGCGGCGCTGGATTTGCGTTCGAGCGGGGCGCGATTTAAGCCGACTCGAACTTCGAGTTTCGCGCCGGGGAGAATGGGACGGAGTGCGTGCAGTTGGCGCTCGATGCGGCGCATGTCTGCGACGCGCAGCGCGCGGAGATCAAGGACGGCGCGGGCACGTTCGGCGATCACATTTACGCGAGTGCCTCCCTCGATGACGTCAGCGTTGACAGTCACGCCGCGGCGAAGGTCGTTCCACTTTTGAACACGGAGGAGTTGCTGCGAAAGCTCGTAAATCGCGTTGACGCCTTCCTGCGGCGCGAGGCCTGCATGAGAGGCCCGTCCAGAGACGATGAGTTCCGCTTCACCAACGCCTTTGCGAGCGGTCTTGATCAGGCCTTTTGGTCCCAGCGAAGGCTCGAGTACAAAGACGGCATCGCTTCGGCGAGCTTCTGTTTCAATGAGTTTTCTCGAGGCGTCGCTGCCAATCTCTTCGTCGGAGGTCCAGAGAAAGACCAAACGGTGGCGCACGGGAACTTTTATTTGTTGTAGAGCATCGAGAGCGAAGAGGGCCTGCGTGAGACCAGCCTTCATATCGAAGATGCCGGGGCCATACGCTTTCCCGGCGGAAACGCGGAAGGGCATTTTGGCTAGAGCGCCGCAGGAATAGACCGTGTCGTAATGCCCGAGCACCAAGGACTGGCCTGCGGGCCGCGATTTTTGAGGCCACCACGTGATGCGAAGCTGATCGCCACGTTGCTTCTGCGCGATTCGTTCGACGATTGCGCTGCGTTTGTGCCATTCCGCGGCGAGAATGTCACAGCAACGGTCGGCTGGCTCTTTTTCAAGGCTGGGAGACTCCGCGAGGACGAGCCTCTGGAGAGTGGAAAGCATCTCCGGAAGGCGGACTTTCAGAAGGCGCAAGAATTCTTTGGGGTAGTTGGTGTCGGGCATGGCCGGGACATGCTAACAATGACGGGCAGTGGGAGCAACGGTACGAACATAAAATGCGGGAAGGACGGAGATCTCAAAATTCGGCACGGCGTGGCGGCGGGGGAGAGCGTGTAGCCCGGTTGACGTAGGTTCGCATATAATAGAAAGTTTGCGAGTTAGAGTGGGCGTCGCAGGGAGGATCTGTGACGCGATGGGGAGCAGGGATGATACTGGACGTTGTTGGAATACAGAAAATATTGCCCCACCGTTATCCGTTTCTGATGGTGGACGCGATTTTGGAGATGGAGCGGCTGAAGTACATCGTCGGCGTCAAGAACGTAAGCATCAATGAATCGCATTTTCAGGGGCACTTTCCGGGAAAGCCGATCATGCCGGGCGTGTTGATTATCGAAGCGATGGCGCAGACCGGCGGGTTGTTACTTTTGCTGGAGATTCCGGACCGCGACAACAAGTTGCTGTACTTCGTGGCAGTGGACGGCGCGCGCTTCCGGCGGCCAGTGGTGCCTGGCGACCAGTTGCGGCTTGAAGTGACGGTCATTTCGTGGCGCGGCGACTTCTGCAAGCTCGAGGGCAAGGCTACAGTCAACGGGCAATTAGCTGCGGAAGCCACGCTGATGTGCAAGATGGTAGATCGCAACATGGGTGCGAAGGCGGAAGAACCCGCGAAATGAGCATCCCGGAGATTCATCCGCAAGCAATCGTCGCATC
>DATDHE010000196.1:0-4022 GCA_036521695.1 Candidatus Acidiferrum sp.
TTGCAACAGTGCGGCGGCAATGGGAACCAGAACAGCGAACACTACACCCAGGAACGGAATCAGGTTCAGGAAACCGCTGGCTATCCCCAGCAACACCGCGCCTTGTACTTTCAATGCAAGCAGGACGAGCGCGGTGACGCCGGCCATTGCAGATCCAATGATAAAGTTTCCGACCGCAAACCCTCGGACCATCCTGGTCACGCGTCCGGCAAATTGCGGCACGTCGATGGTCGCGCCCATGATTGTTGACAGCCTTTGCTTCATTTGCTCTTTGCGAATCAGATTGAAGAACATCAGAAAGGGCACGACTCCAATAATAATGATGGCTCCCCAAACGGGTGTCCCGCCGCGAATAATGTAGGAAGGCCAACTGGGTGGCTCTTTGATCTTTACTTCTGCAACTTTTCTTGGCGAGGTCTCTGGGTTTAGGCACCCGCGGTTTCCTGAACTCTCGCCAGCTTCTGACTCAGTGGTTTAATCGCCTCGCGGATTCGTTCCGCATACTGCGGCATGGCATCGACCACATTGGAAATGCGATTGTAGGAGGCGTACGTCAGGAAACAGAAAAAAAGCATTCCGGTCACAATGATGATTCCTGCCGAAGCCGGGCGAGGCACGTGCCACCGCTCCAGATAGGTAACGACGGGATCAACGAGGATTGCAAGAAACGCGGCGAGCAGCAAAGTGATACAAAACGAACTCGCAAAAAAACAAAAGGCCATCAGGAGAACGAGAACAATCACCCACAAGAGCCACGCGATGCGGCTCAATAACCGCGGTTGAAGTAGTTCTGCCGGGCCGCTCATCATCCAGAACCGTTCCCTCCCTCTCTTCGCCTGGGCACGCTAGGATACCGTCCTGCGCTGGAAAAGGTGGGCAATGAGCGAAAGCACCGCAAGCAGCAATAGAACGTGTATCAAGGCGCTAGACACGTGGAAAACGAGAAATCCGCCAAGCCACGCAAGCAATAAAACCGCGAACAAAATGATAAACATGTACTCCTCCTTATTCCTGATTCCTGTTAGATCCACTACTCGTTTTAATTCTTGCTTCTTGCTCAGAGTGCTCTGATCCCACGCAGCGGCCAATACGGCGAATGCTGCAGTAGTTGTCGATCTATACCCGACGGCCCGATTCATCTTTGGAGACTGCGCAACTCTCAGGAATCCTGCAGCCACAGAAAATCCAACGAATTTCTGCGTCGGCACACGGCAGCCCTCTGTCGCGATCGACGATTCCAACTCTTGCGTGAACAGGGAGATTCAGATTCTTCCAAGAAGCAATAAAACCAGCAGGATTACCACCGCCAGCCCCAGGCCTCCACTCGGATAGTAGCCCCAGTTCCGGCTGTGCGGCCACGTTGGCAGGCTGCCCAAGCTCAGCAAGAGAAGAACTACCAGCAAGATGATTAACATTTTGACGTGCCCTCTGCCGTTCATTCCATTCGAAGAAGCCCGTTCCAACAATCGGTGCAATCGTGTAGAGCTCGCCTTGCCTTTGTGTACGGCAAGAGTTCTCTTCCCGGCAGTCGCGGGGAAAGTCGGAACCATTAGTGAGTAACCGAATTGAGACTTGCCAGTGAGTAGGTTGTCGGATCCCGTCGCCCCCCTCCGTGGCTGAGCGATGAAATGCGGCCTATGAATCGACCCGCAAGGAGTAAAATACAGGGAAAACGGTATGGGCTTCATGGCCCAAACGTAATATTTATTACTCAAGATTGTCGGTGCCAAACGGCACGTCTCGAGCGACTTGGAGAGCCCATGCTTAGCAGTTTGAAGCAGTCTCAAGAGCCTACTTCTAGATTGGGGATGACTACCGTGAAAATTCTTGTTGCAGACGATCACGACATCATTCGTCGGGGCCTCAAGCAGCTCCTCACTTCACGGCCCGGCTGGGAAGTGTGTGGCGAAGCAAAAACCGGAAGAGACGCGGTTGCCCTTACCGAGCAACTCAAGCCCGATGTCGTTGTTATGGACATCAGCATGCCTGACCTCAATGGTCTGGAAGCAGCCCGAAGAATCCATAAGTCATTCCCTAAGATCGGGATTCTCATCTTGACCCTTCATTTTTCTGACCAACTTGTTCGTGACATCGTCGAGGCTGGCGCCCGCGCCTACATCATGAAGTCCGATGCGGACCGCGATCTTGTCAGCGCAGTCGATGCACTGGCAAATCATCGAACCTTTTTCACCTCCCGTGCGGCCGAGATGCTTTTGAACGGGTTCGCCAACAAGAATTCCGTGACCGATCCGGCAGCCAATTTGCGGGACAGACTCACTTCCCGCGAGCGCGAAATTGTGCAGTTGCTCGCTGAAGGCAAGAGCAGCAAGGAAGTGGCTGTGGCTCTTGGGATAAGTGTCAAAACGGCTGAAACGCATCGTGCTAATATTATGAGAAAGCTGGAGATGCACTCCGTTAGCGAGGTGGTGCGCTACGCGGTAAAGAATCTAATCATTGAAGCGTGACTTTCCCCGGGCGCCAGATGATTTCAGCGGTGAACAACTAGAATCTGGAATTTGATGCCTATTCCAACCACTTGCGGCGGTTGGCCTGACTCGACAGCTGATTCCCTTGTGCGACTTTGAGAGACTTCAGACCATGCCTAGAGTGCTTATTGTCGATGACCACGCTATTATCCGCCGTGGTGTTCAAACAATATTGAATCCCTTCCCGGAGTGGGAGTTCTGTGGCGAAGCGGACAACGGCAACGATGCCATCCGCATGGCCGAAGAGTTGAAACCGGATATCATCATCATGGATTTATCCATGCCCGGACTGAATGGCATTGAGGCGACTCGCGCAATTCGAAAGGCTCAACCAGACATCAAGATAATCTTGCTCACTCTCCACGAATCTACGGAATTGGTGCGAAGCGCCTTTCGGGCTGGAGCAAGGGGGTATCTGCTCAAGACAGATGCCGAGCAAGAGTTGGTGAAAGCTCTTACCATGGTGATCGCAAAGCGAGCCTATGTCAGCCCAAAGATTGACGGCGCCGTCGTGAACGGTTTGATGGCGGAAATGAGCTAACCGCCTACTGTTTGGACCAGTAGTCGGGCAAACCCTTCTTCTTTTGAATTCCTCACGCAAACCGTGCATTGTCTTCCATCTCTACAGCGTTTTACGGATGGTAAGACCCGCCTGCGCTGGCTATCTTGACCTTCTTGGATTGTAGGACCGCCGACGGCCAAGTCCCTTTCGGGAGTGACTGCACACGGTAACCCGAGACGGGCCTTTGCAGTTTGACCGGCTTGGAAGTTGCCCTTGGCCGCCGGCCTTCTAGGCCCACCGTGTTAACTCGCGCTCCGTCACTGCTGAAATTACCTGCGCCGATCGAAGAGCCATTCTGATTGTTCGCGACGACGACCAAGGGCCTAGCCGAAGGCGCTAAACGGGTTTCGCGCTGGTCTCGCGAGGGGAATTGGCCTGGCCGGAATGCCGGAGAGATTGCTCGAGCTCGGTGGTTCGCTGGAAGTGCAGTCCGGGGCCAATGGGTCCGCAATTCAGACCACACTGCTGCTAACCGCGAGCGATTCAAACGACATCCAGGCCGTCAACGCCGTCAATCGCCCCACCCAAGCAATGAAGGGCGTCTGCGTTTTCGATGATGATAGACAATATCTCTTTGATAATTCATGACAATCCTCGGGACCTCGTGTTTCTTCCCCAGCCCAATGTAGTCTGCGCTGAAATAGATCCGCCTTCCTCACACTTGAAGCGCGACCGATTCCGGCTTCGCAAGGGTCAAAAGCCGCTCCCGTAATCTCACACGCGCCCGGAAGATCCTGGATTTCACGAGCTCCGGAGTAATGTCCAGGGCCTGAGCCAATTCCCGGCTCGTCCATCCTTCTCCCTTTTGCAGCAGGAACGTGTGCTTAAGCGTGGGATGCAATACCTCGAGGGCCTTTGTGGCCAATTCCTTCGTCAAGTATTGGCGCTCGGGATCGGCGTGCGAATCCCTGGGCTCCGCGTTCGTCTCGTAGCCGTCCAGCTCTCGCACTTCATTCACGCTAGCCGCTTCCTCC
>DATDHE010000197.1:0-6952 GCA_036521695.1 Candidatus Acidiferrum sp.
GTAGCCATCAGCCACGATCGCGGAGAAATGGACGAAAACGTCCTCACCGCTTTGGCGCTGGATGAACCCGAAGCCCTTGCTGGCATTGAACCACTTCACTGTTCCTTGTTCTTTACTCACTGCTGTACTCTTTTCTGTCGGTTGGGTTGCAACCGAGCATTACTAAATTGAGCTATTTGGTGCCTCGAATTCCGAACCCCTCTTAAGAGTTACGGCCGCTTTCAGACGTAAAAAAAGGCCGCAAGTTTGACCTTGCGACCGCTTTACAAATCCAAAGGCGATACAAGAGCAACAAACGCAAGGACAGAATACCACTTTTCCTCCAAATTGCAAGTGGAATTTTCGAAACATTTGTTTCGCTTGATTCCTGGGTACCCCCGGGCGCCTCAATCCGGCAAAGTGGCTTCGCTGGTGATGGTGAATTGTATGGCAGCGCCTGCGGGCTTGGCGACGTTTGATGTCACAATGGGCTGGCCGCCGCCGATCCACGCTTCAACTTTGCCGGGGACAATACGGTGCTTGCCGGATTCGTCGACGATGCTCAAGTCGCGGTCGCGGAGAACGAATTTGACGGTCTTTTTCTCGCCGCGATCCAGATGGATGCGCGCGAAACCAGCTAGCGACCGCAGCGGCGCGCCATGCACACCGGGGTGTGTGAGATAGAGCTGTACGACCTCATCACCGGCAACCGAGCCGGTATTTTTGACTTCGACGGAAATGGTAACGGCATCCGTGGCGGAAATACTTGCGTGATCGACGCGCGGCTGACTGTACGCAAACGACGTGTAGCTCAAGCCGAAACCAAACGGATAGAGTGGCTCACCATGGAAATAACGATACGAGCGCTTGGCCATCGAATAATCGTCAAATGCGGGGATCTGGTCCAAAGATCTATAGAACGTGATGGGTAAGCGGCCCGCAGGACTGAAATCTCCCGCGAGCGCTTCCGCAACAGCTGTTCCGCCTTGCCCGCCGGGATACCAAGCTTCAAGAATTGCGGGAATACTGGCATTGGCGTCGGCCCAATTGACGGCAAGTGCGCTGCCATTGGTAAGAATGAGGATAGTGGGCTTGCCGACGGATGCAACGCGCTCGAGCAGTTGTTCTTGCGGAGCAGGCAAGTCGATGCGCGTTCGATCGCCGCTCGAAAAGCCTTCGGCGCTCACTTTCATTTCTTCGCCTTCAATGCGGGGAGATAGGCCCATCACGGCAATCACCAGGTCGGCTTTGCGTGCCGCGTCCAGGGCTTGCGCTTTTTCGCCGCCGGGCAGGCTCCAGATGAGGCGCGCTTCCGAGCTGCGAATGTTCTGAAAGTATTCAATCTTCAGGGGATAGGTGTGGCCCCTCGCGAGATGCAGTTTCTTGGTCTCGGTGTTAGCGGGACGGTGAAGAGTCCAGTCTTCGACGAGCAGAGGGCCATCGAACCAGACGCGAAAACCGTCCTCGCCGGTGAAACCGAGCAAGTAGTCGCCGGATTCCGGCGGCACGAGCACGCCGGTCCAGCGCACGGAATACTTGTTCGGCAGCAGAGCCGAGAGCGCGGTGTCGCCCCAGGCGAAATCCACGGCCGAATCCACGCGGCTCATCACGGGAGAGCCTTCCAGCGTCATGTTGGAAAAGTAGTCCCCTTTCAATCCGTGCTCGCTGCAGGATGCGTCCGTGCAAACGGCGTCCGAGGGAACGGATTTAGTGACAGGGCCGACGAGGCCAGTGCCTTGGACGAAAACGATTTTGGATTGCGGGAAGCGATTGCGAATGCCTGCAAGCACGGTGACCGGATTTGAAGGCGTGCCGCTGTAGTTGCCTTGCAATGTATCGAGGCTATCGGCATCGGGGCCGATGACGGCAATCGTCGCAGGCGCGTGTTTCAAGGGAAGAAAGTTGTTCTTATTCTTGAGCAACACGAGCGATTCGCGCGCCATGCGCAGCGCGAGCTGCCGGTGCATTTCCGTGTCGTTGTCGGCTGCCGTCAGTTTTGAATAGGGAACGGAAGACGGCGGATCGAACAGGCCGAGCCGAAAACGAGCGATGAACAAGCGGCGCAACGCGCGGTCGAGATCGGCTTCGGAAAGCAGGCCTTGATGCACTGCGCCCAAAATCCCCTGGGGATCCGCATTCATATTGTTGCGCGAGTCGCCGCAAATAAGATCCATTCCGGCTTTAAAGACGGCAGCGGCGGCGGCCTCAGAAGTTGCCGTGAAGTGGTGGCCTTTATATACGTCAGCCACGGCGCCGCAATCGGATACGACGTAACCCTCGAAGCCCCAGTCTTTGCGGAGGTGCTCCACGAGCAGAGCGGAATTTGCGCAGGCAGGCTCTCCGTTCAAGCGATTGTAGGCACACATGACGGATTCGGCTTTGCCTTCGATGATGGCTGCGCGAAACGCGGGCAGGTACGTTTCTTCCATGTCGTGGCGAGAGGCTTCGACGTTCACACTGTGCCGCGTGGACTCTGGTCCGCTGTGAACCGCAAAATGTTTCGGCGTCGCGATCGTCTTGAAATAGTTCGGATCGGTGCCTTGCAAGCCGATGATGAACGCGACGCCGAGACGCGCGGTCAGAAACGGGTCTTCGCCATAAGTCTCCTGGCCGCGTCCCCAGCGCGGATCACGGAAGATATTGATGTTCGGGGACCACACAGTGAGGCCGCGATACCAGTCCGTGGAACCGTCCGGGTGCACGGTAGCAGAATATTTGGCGCGAAATTCCGTGCTGATGGTGTCGGCCACGTCATGCATCAGAGGCTCATCGAACGTCGCGGCCATGCCGATGGCCTGCGGGAATACCGTGGCGATGCCGGCGCGGGCGACACCGTGAAGGCCTTCGTTCCACCAGTTGTAAGCGGGAACTCCAAGCCTCGGAATCGCGGGAGAGATATGGCCAAGCTGATCGACTTTTTCTTCGAGCGTCAAGCGGGAAATCAAGTCGTCGGCGCGCTGATCCATGGGAAGCTTGGGATTCAGATAAGGCGCGTCCGGGGGCGTTTGCTGCGCATACAACGCCGGAGACATCAAAACGCATAGGAATACGCAAACGCAGCGGTTCGTTTTGTTTTTCATGCTTCGTCCATCCGATAGACTATTTGCAGTTGGCGTGAATCAATGCGGATCCATCGAACAATAACGATTCGATGGGACACTACCATCCGAGAAGAGCGCGTGTAAACGGGAATCGAACGCGCCGCGGAACTAGAGAACTCGCGCGAGCACGTCGAAGCAGCCGTTCCAGCCGTCATCATGTTCATCGCGAAGTTTCGTGGAGCTGAAGACGCCGTGGGTCAGAACCACCTCCGTGGAATTCCCACAGGCGAAGAATTCCACGGTGACTTGCGTTTCAGGGCTGCCGGGATGCATTTCCGTGCGGGAACCATGGGGCTCCGTCTTTTCCCAGGACCAGGTGAAAACGATTTTTTCGGGAGGCTTTACTTCGAGATAGTCGCCTTTTCCCCGATATGTTTCGCCCTTCGCCGGATCGTGGATTTTCATCAGATAGCCTCCGCCGGTCCGGATGTCCTGCACATGGTGGGTGATCACGTGCGCGGACACGTCCCGGCACATCCACTTCTCTAACTGCTCGCGCTCGGCCCACGCGGCGAAGACTCTTTCGCGCGGCACCGCGAACGTCCTGCGGATTTGGAGAGTGAAGCCCGTGTTCGCTTGGCCTTGCTGTGCGCTTGCCATGTTTGTTTCTCCTTACCGACATTCGTTTCCAGGTACTTCGCCAGGGCATCGAACTGCAATTCCCAGAACGCGCGATATTGCTCGATCCAGGCCGCGGCGTTTTTCATGGGCTGGGCCTTCAGCCGGCAACGATGCACGCGGCCGTCGACTTCACGCTCCAGCAGGCCTGCCGATTCGAGGACGCGCACGTGCTTCGAGATGGCAGGCAATGAAATGCGGAAAGGCTTCGCAAGTTCTGTGACCATGGCCTCGCCTTGTGCGAGGCGGGCCAGAATCGCACGGCGGGTGGGATCGGCGAGCGCGCCAAACGTGGCATCCAGAGGCGCCGATGAATAGTTAACCATACGGTTTAATATTAAGACCGGCCCGGAAATTGTCAAGATGCTTTTGGAAAGGCTATCTAGCCCTTGCCATTTGCATGACGCCGCGCAGCCAGAACGGCTCGCCAAAAGGCTATTCGGGTTTGTCTTTGAGTTCGAACATGATCTTCAGGATTTCCGTGGAAAGCGCCGCTGAATCGACATTATCCATGTTGGCGAGCACAACGATCCCGGCGCGCCGCTCGGGTGCAAGGATGATCGAGGTGCTGGTGCCTTGCTGACCGCCGGTGTGCTCCACTAATGCGAGGCCATATTTCTTTTGCGTGCCCCAGCCGAGTGCGTAGCCGTTCTGCGAGTTATCCGCCGCCTTCTGCGGAGTCCACATCAGGTCGCGAGTGGTCGGCTTCAGGAGTTTGTTCGCCAGGATGGCGATCTCGAACCGGGCCATGTCGTCCGCGGAAGAGATTAGCCCGCCGCCGGGAATCTTGTAACTGGAGTCCAGGACGCCCGCATTCTGCACGACGCCGGATTTGTCCTTGTGATACCAGCGCGTGCGGTGGGGAATGACGGCGAAAAAATTGTCAGCCTGAGTCTCAGCCATCCCGGCCGGCTCGAAGACATTTTCCTTCACGTAGTCCACATATTTTTCCGAGGCGGCACCCTCCAGGACGCAGCCGAGCACGGTGTAGCCATAAGTCGAGTATTGGAATTTCGTTCCGGGCTTCGCAACCAGAGGATCGCTAGCGAAGATTTGCAGCGATTCTTCCATGCTTACGAAATGTTTAGCGCTGTCGTCGGGGATATCGCCTTTGCCATCCGGATTGTAATGCCGGATGCCTCCCAGGTGGCCGAGCAGCTGGCGTGTGGTGATGGGCCACTCTTTTTTTGGGAATGCCGGACAATACTTCTGCACCTGGGCATCGAGATCCAGTTTTCCGCGTTCCGAAAGCTGCAGAATAGCCGTGGCCGTGATGGGCTTCGAAATCGAGCCAAGCCGGAAAAGTGTGAAAGATGTCGCCGGAACAAAATTCTCAAGATCGGCCATTCCGAAGCCTCGAGACCAGAGCAGCTCGCCGTCCTGCACGACCGCAACGGAAATTCCCGGCACGCTGTTTGCTGCCATGAAGCTCGAGGCGACCTTTTCGATCTGCGCGCGCTTGTCAGCGGAAAGACTCTTGTTCTGTGCATGAAGCGGCGCTGAGCCAAGGGAAACGTTCAACAGCACGACTGCAAACAGCCGCACGATCCGAGCTGCTTGTGAAAGACGGACAATTGGAGTGGGTTTCACGTGAAACACCTCGCGTGAGAGTCTATCCCGGACCGACCTGCGCAGGAACAGCTACTAGGTAGCGGAGGTAGCGGCCGCCCTTGGGCGTGTATTGAGTAGGTCACCCCTCCCCCGTCGGAAAGCGTTGACCTGGACTGTGACAGCTACTTAACATAAGGAGATGCCCCCAAAGCTCAAGACTGGGCTATACGCCGCTCTCCTAGCGACACTTGCCCTGGCCACAGGCGGTTGCGAGGATGCTGCCAAAAACGGCGTGCAGGCGCGCGTCCCGGCGCTGGCCCCGGTCCATGCCGCTGCTTCTCAAGTTCCTGCCACTATCGGAGAGCTTCCGCTGCGAAGGCTTTCTCCCCAATGGCTGGCCGCGATGGCACCTAGAGTTCCCAGCCCGAAGGAATACTTGATCACACAAGTGGAAGCGAAATTTGCCTCCGGCGAGCAGAATTACAAAGCGGGACATTTGGAGGCCGCGCGGCGCGATTTTGACGAAGCCGTCGACTGGATGCTCACAAGCGGCTACGACCCGAACAGCGATCCCAAGCTCAGCGAACTGTTCCACCGCTTGGTGGATACCGTCTACGGCTACGAGCTGCAGGCTTTCCGCGCCGGCGACGGTTTTCAAGAAGCACCCGCAGTACCCGCGCCGATTGACGAGGTCGCAGAGATGACGTTTCCCGTTGATCCGCGGCTGAAAGCGCGGGCGGAGGAAGCCGCCAAGAACATCTCGCACGACATGCCGCTCACGGTGAACGACGAAGTGCTCTCCTTCCTGAATTTTTTCCAGACGCCGCGCGGCCGCGCCATTGTGGAAACTGGTCTGCGGCGTTCCGGGCGCTACCGCGAAATGATTGCGCGCGTTCTGCATGAAGAAGGTGTTCCGCAAGACTTGATTTACTTGGCGCAAGCGGAAAGCGCCTTCCAGCCGCTGGCGCTCTCGAGGGCTGGCGCGCGTGGAATCTGGCAATTCGTGGCTTATCGCGGCATGGAATACGGGCTGCGGCACACTTGGTGGATCGACGAACGGCAGGATCCGGAAAAAGCCACGCGCGCGGCCGCGCAGCATTTGCGCGATCTGTATGGACAATTCGGCGATTGGTATTTGGCGATGGCCGCGTACAACTGCGGCCCGGGAAATGTGCAGAAGGGCATCGAGCGCACGGGCTACGCGGATTTTTGGGAGCTCTACAAACGCAACGTGCTTCCGCGCGAAACGAGAAATTACGTTCCGATCATTTTGGCGCTTACGCTCATCGCCAAGGACGCTGTTCATTACGGTATACAAGTTGATCCGGAACAGCCTGTGCCGACGGACGTCGTGAAGCCTGGCCGCGCGATCGATCTGCGTCTGGTGGCCGAAACCATCGACGTCGATGTTGACACTCTACGCAATCTGAATCCCGCGCTGCTGCGCCTCTCGACCCCGGACGATGCTTCCTTCGAGATGCATCTGCCTGTAGGCACCGCGGAGAGATTCTCCGCGGAGATAGCGGATATTCCCGCGGACAAGTGGGTGAGTTGGCGGCGCCACCGCATCGAAGCCGGCGAGACGCTGACTTCCATTGCGAAAAAATACCGCGTGACGCCGGCGGCGATTTCCGACGCGAATAATCTGGATCGTCACGCCGCTCTGGATGTCGGAGAGAAATTAATTATTCCTGCGGCGGCTC
>DATDHE010000198.1:0-20082 GCA_036521695.1 Candidatus Acidiferrum sp.
GATAGAGATCAAGCCGCGAGCCGCATCACCAAAAGGGGAAAGTGAAAGATGGAGATAAAATGGCAGCCGGGAAGGAACCCACGGGCTGAGTTCAGGGAATTCCTTCTCCTCGGTCCTTATTTTTGCGCCGGAAAGTAACTAGTTGAGGAGTAGCGATCGTTAATCCGTTCGGGCTGGGCCAATACCTCAGCGGCCGTAAACCAAAACGTGAAACGTTCCTTGAATCACTGGCCGCTGCGGATGAGGCCGATCCGCTGTTGGAGCGGGAGCTTCGCCGAAATCCGCGGTATCCAAGAACAATTTGTGAGTCTTGGCATCCAGTCCCATCGTTTTGGCGCCGTATTCGGTTGTGATGGTTTCGGCTTCGCTGAATTTGTCGGGCGAATCCTCGTGGAATATATGGACCTTGCCCTCGCGGGTGGAAACGAAAATCATCCCGGTTTCGGGGTCATAGGCAGCGGCATCGACGCCGGCGGAAATAGCGAACGACTGAATGACTTTTCCGCTATCAGAGTCGAGCACGACCATCATCTGCGGATTGCGGCCAGCGCTAAAGAGCCGGTGGTGCTGCACGTCCAGCGCGAGAGCTGTGGGAGCTCCGGCGGGAGCCAGCGGCCACCGCGATTTGATCTTTAGCGAATTGGAATCGACGGCGACGAGTTCGCTCTTATCTTCCAGATTGATGTAAACCGTTCCTTTACCATCGGCCACGGCGAATTCAGGGCCGCCACCGAGGTCAATCTTACCGACGACAACTAAGCTCTTGGCGTCGATTACCGTCGCGGTGTGCGGATCTCCGTCCATCACGAACACGCGCTTCGAGAAAGGGTCGTAAATAACGCAGTCGGCGTCTTTGTCCGCGTCGACCTCGCCGGTTACCTTGAGCGTCTTGAGATCGAAGATGATGACTTTGCCCTGCGCACCGTCGCTGATGAAGCCGCGATTGAATTCGCTTGCCACGGCTACGCCGTGATCCTGTTTCAATTCGGTGATGTTGCCGAGGAGGGCGCCGGTGTCAGCGTCCAAGATTTTGATTTCCGTGCCGTGCGAAAGATAGACCCGGCGCGCGGCAGAATCGACCGTGATGTAGTCGAAATATTCGCGACTGCTGCCCTCGGCGGCTCCAAAACTATATTTCTTTAACAGGTGATAGGTGTCCGTTGCGCCCATCAAGAACGAGCACGCAACTAGCGGAATCGCCAGCGCGGCAGTCGCTAGTCTTACGAAAATATTTGTCTTCATGCGAAAACTCCCTTGCGACGAAAGCCATTTCGAGAACTCAACTGCCTTCGATGCGATTCGGTACAGTTAGTTCGGCTCTCCGTCTGTGAAGAAAACTATCGCGAAGCGGCTAAACAGAAGATAAATGGCCGCCATGCTGCGGCGTTACTCGTCATTTCTGACGGGCAGACCCGCCATGCCGGCATCCACGGCTTTCTTGCTGGCGTGGCTCATTTCGGGTGACGAAAACTTCATCCGCACCAGCCAGTTTTTCCGCAATTTGCTGCCATAGAAAGGCACGAGAAACAGCCCACGGAACAAATCTTTGAGTAATGCACGGTGTTGCTTGAAGTTAGTCAACGCGCGCCAGCCGAGCTTTCTGAGAAGGGAAAGGCGCAAACGAACCAAGTGGAAGGCCATCTTCGACAAGGACGCGGCAATATCCTCCTCGCGATGGAACTCGTAATACCCGAAGTTCATCGAGACGCCGGACTGAACTTTGATGAAATTCTCGAGAGTGTAGTTTTTCGGATTCGCGGCGACCTCGCGGATGAGTTCCTGGATTTTTTTGGAGTCGCCCTCGAGTGTTTCGAGGCTGGAAAACCAGTTGATGAGTTTCGCTCCTAGCGGATCCCACAGATAGTCGTTGATTACCAGGGGGAGCGCGAGGTGAAAGAGTTTGGTCACCGCCAGATGCACGCCAAGATGGCATTGGTAAGGATTGCCCATGCAGGCATAGAGTCGTGTCGTATCGCGCGTGACTCCGCGCTGAAACGCGGTGATGACGGTGTCGAGGTCCTTGGTGAAGTCTGCGGTGTCAAACCCGTTTAATTCTTTCTGGATGATCGCCGCGATTTGGCGGATTTGCAGTGTGGACAGAGCCAGGCCAACGCTGTAGAGCGGATCCACCGTATCGCTCGCGTCGCCGATGATGTACCAGCGGTCGGGTGAGTAGCGCTGGCGGCATTCCCACATGTAGGAGTTGTAGTAATTGGTGTCCACCACCATGCCGGTGTGGATTAGCTCGACGAGCACTGGGTGTTCACGACCGACGCACTCCAGGAATTGTTCCATCGTGCGCACTTCGCCGTGCGGATAGACGTCCTTGCGGTACGTGATGCCGATACTCACTAGCGGCGCGTTATCCGGCGAGCGCATCGGGATGTACCAGATCCAATTGCCTTTTCCGAAGAAGTGATGTGTCGCGTAGTAAGGGACGTAGCAGCGGTTTGGCGTCTTGATGGCCTGAATATGGCTGAGAATTTCAGGATTGAAATTGGCGAGCCGGAACCAGAAAACGTCTTTCTGTTCCGTAACTTTTTCCTGGAGTTGCAAGTGTTTCTGGAGGACGCGGTTGCGGCCGGTGGCGTCGACGAGCCAGCGCGTGGTCAGCGTCTGTTTTGCGCCAGCGGGATCTTGCACGGTCACTGTGTGTAGTCCGCCGTCGGTGCTGATTTCCACGCCGGCTACCGTGGCGTCGAACAACTCGACGCCGTTCGCCATGTTGCGGTCGCGAACTTCTTTGTCGAAAGTGAATCGGTTGATTTGGAAAGAGAGGATGGGGGGCGCCGTCGGGATTTCGTCGACGATGTAAGTGCGGTCGGCGGGATTGTCGATATCGGGCTTGAAATAATAGGTGAGGCCGTATTTTGGATAATGTTTTTCCACCAGATAAGCGCCGAGGCCGAGCTCGAAAAGGAAATCGACGCTTACTTCGACAAGGGACTCGCCCACAATCGGGCGATTTTTGTGCGGGCCCTCCACTACAGCCACTTTCAGGTTCGGAAAGCGCATGTGCAGATAGGCGGCCGCAAGTTGGCCCGTTGCTCCGCCTCCCATTACTAGGACGTCGTTCGTCATGGTGATCCGGGATGCAATTCTGCGACTCTTTGATCTCTAATATCGCTCAAGAGTGCGCGAGTCGCAAGCCGAGGAATCCTAACATAGCAAAGGAAATGTACCGAACGCTGCACGCGTGCCACTCCGGATCGAATTGGCTGGTCTTGTCGCCAACCGCTATCCGTAAGAATTTGAGACTAGGGAGAGGGTGGCTATTGCTAAACTCATTCGAGGAAATCCCCGGAAATCAGATCGCGTCACATTGCTTTGCAAACTCGCAGGAATCGAGGGGTGCAGTGGCTGTCATCAGGTTCAAGTACGACGTTCCGCTAGAGCAGACAATGAATTTTGAATCTGTCTATCACCCGGGCCTACAGCTCGATCTGGAGCAGAAGCTGGAAGTTTGGGAAACACCCGGAGCGTTTTTTGTATGGATGTTTGTGGGTGACGTGCTTGCCGGCGAATCCTACGGCATCCCGCTGACTAGCTCCAGCGAGCTTATCGAAGATCTCTTAGTGCTCCCAGAAAGCGAAAAGGAAAAAGCGGTGTGCTGCTTTTCCAACACGATCCTTCCTGCATTTCAAAGGAAGGGATACGGAGCCATTTTGAAGGCCCACTGGCTGGGTCTGGCTGCTGGCAAGGGGTTCGATGTTGTTTACGGGCACGCCCGCCCTGGGGGGAGCCAAGCGCTCAACGCAAAATTCGGGGCCGTGTTTCTCGAAAACCTTCCGGATTGGTTTGGCTCCGGCGAAGATTACCGAAAGTACCGGCTGGTCCTCAACAACTCTCAGACAACTTCCTGACGGACGCTTAGCCCTTCGGAGGAGCCGCTAGTTCATTCGCCAGGGCGAACGCTCGGGCCACTGGCGCAGCGCTTCTGTCGCCCAAGTTGTCGTCTTGTCGGCATGGCAGGCCGTGCAGGGATTCGGGATTTTGTATTTGTCGGTCATCGCGGGGGTGATGAAATTGAACGTGTGAGCGCTTATGAAAACGCCGGGGATCGTCACGTCGATTTTGGGCATGTGGCAGGCCACGCACTGGCTTCCCGTTGAGCCTGCCTTGTGATGCGTGTGCTCTTCGAGAGTTGCGGTGCGCGGTCCGTTGCGTGAACCGGGCTCGTGGCAGTCCAGGCAAATCTTTTCGACGGGCTTGCGGAGTTGCGCGTAGTTGTCTGTGCCGTGGACGTCGTGGCAATCGAAGCAGGTTACACCGCGGCGGTACATCACACTCTGAACGAAATCGTTTCCTTGCATGCGGTTTTTGTGCGCGGTGCCGTTTGCAAAATGAGTGAAGCTTTGTTCGCCGAGTTTGTGGTCTTCGAGTTGCCAGTAATCACGCAGATTTTGGCCTACGTGATAGCCGACCGGCCAGTCGTAATAGTTGCCCTCGATCGGACTCGTGAGCGGGCGCCCTTGTGAGTGGCATTGAACGCAGGTGTCGTTGGCGGCGACGTACTCCATGCGCACGGGATTCAGGATGTTGCCTCGCGTGGCGTGCTCGACGTGTTCGCTGCCCGGGCCATGGCAGCGTTCGCAGCCGACGTTCCACTCGGCAACCTGTTTTGTGTGAATGTTGTAGTCAACGGAGTGGCAGCCGTCGCACGTCGGCCCAGTCGGACGCTGCATGTTATCGGGCGGATAATATGGCTCCCACCAGTCCGTGCCCTTCGCCACGAAGTACGGCTTCCATAGGTGGTTGGTTACGTCCCATTGGGCGGGCTCGGGAAAATAATCGTCGCCGATTTTTTTGAAGTAACGCTGCTTCCAGATGCTTCCGTATACGAACGCCACGTCTGCCTTCGTGAACTTCTTGCTCACATGGTTCGTGGCGAGGTCGGGGATGATGGCTTCGGGATGCTCGCGGGGATCGCGCACCACGTTTGCCATCGGTGTACGCTTCCAGTGCTCGTAGATTCTCTCGTGGCATTTCTGGCATGCGGCGGAGCCCACATAGTGTGCCGATTTTAGTGCGGCAGCTTGTTGCCATCGTTCTGGCTGCGTCAGGCCGGCGATACTGCGAACGAAGAGTACGAGCTTCCATGCGTCGGTGTCATCCTGCTCGATGTGCTGGTTTCCCCAGGACGGCATACCCGTCAGGCGGACACCATTCTTGATGATGTAGTGGATTTCGCCGTCGGTCAGGTGTTGAGTGGCGGGCAAGCGGAGATCGGGCGCTTTCGGATAAATGTTCTGACCGATATTTGATTCGCCGTTTCCGTTGTTGCCATGGCAGTTCGCGCAGCGATTTGCAAAATGCTCGCGAGCTTCCGTCAACATCTCCGGAGAAGCAGACAGCGGATTCATTTCTTTGCGCGCGCGATTAGGAATTCCGATATTGCGCACAGCGCGGGCCATGACGCGCTCCAGACCGGACGGTTGATCGGCAGCGCTGAAACCTCGACGGATGACAGAAACACCGTACAGAGTTGCCACCAGCCCGATCAAAACGAGAACGCCCATGCTCCATCGTTTCATCTTGTGTGCCTCTCCCATGTGCGGCAGGGGCTCGGCAGGGGAGCATACCAAATGAAGATAACCCGTGGATTGATTCGTTTCCGCTTGAACTGCGGGCGCCCGCGAGCTAAGGGTGCGTGATTCGCTAGTCTTCTGGCTGCGACTCTGCCTCTGGAATTTCCTCGCGGGTTATGGCCTTCAATTCTCGGCGGACTACATCGGCGGAAAATCCAGCGCGCAACAGGCTGCGATACATCGACGCCATTTTATTTTCGCCAATCTCGCCGCGGAAAGAGCGTAGCTTGCGTTCCACTCGCTGGCGAACAATCGCGGCTTCGTCGGTTTCCTTGGCGGCATCTGCGAGGGCGGCTTCGATGTAGCGGTCTGGGACCCCGCGGGCCCGCAGGTCGCGCGCGATTCGGAATTTGCCTTGGCGGCGAATTTCCGTGCGTTGACGGGCGTATTGCTTCGCGAAGCGCTCGTCGTCGATCATCTTGGCGCGCTTCAGGCGGTCGATGACGGTTCTCAGAAGATTGTCATCTTCGGTTCTCCTGCCGAGCAGCTGTTTCATCTCGTAGACCGAATACGCGCGGCGCATCAGCGCACGGACTGCGGCTTCGTACAACTCCGTCTCAGTTTCGACCTGGCGTGGCTTTCCAAACATGGCGGGGACATTGTAGCGCGGGGCGAATAGGTGCGCGGGCTTTTTCGAGGTAGCTGGCCGAGAGTCGAGATCCGAGAGAGGCGAAAGTTGGATTTCAACACAGAGGAGGCAGAGTGCGCAGAGAAAAATGCCTATCGAGAATTGAGTGAGGAATTAACAATGTTGAAGGACCTCGGAGATTTCGTGAGTCGCTCGCTCTTCGATCTGCTTTTTCCAATCGACCCATTCGGACTCCATCTCAATACAGAGCGGACCATTTACGTTGGCGCTGATCAATGACAGGCCAGAATCGCAGCTGGCCAAGGCTTGGGCGAACTCCTGGTGTGACTCTGCGAGAGCAATATCGAGGCGAATGCGGGACAAGGGGTCGAGCCATTCAAGGTGTTTTATTCTGCGAAGCCATACGCTCGAGCAGCCGTGCCCGGGCCTATGACGAGCGGTGAAAAGTGCCGCTTCGGCGACAAGAAAATTCCTTGTCTGCACATCATGCCAAGAATGCCAAGAGGATTGGCGAAGAAGTAGTTCGAGGTGACCGGCTGCGACCGCGGGATCTTTCGCCAGCCCGAGGCTTGCCAATCGACGTAGTAACGGGAGTGGAGGGTTTCGGATTCTGCCGAAGCGAGTTTCCGCCATCTTTCAAAATAGGCCGGAACAATTGGCTCGGCACTGCCAGCGAAGTAAGCGCCATGCGCGGCAATCATTTGTATTGAGCCGGACTTTGAGGCCAGAAGCTGGCGGAGAATGTATGCATCATTGCCGCCGACTTGAGTGCGATATGGAAAGGTCGAAAAAATAGCGATGAGCAGCGAGAGAACCCGAGAATTCAAGAAGAGTAGTCCAGCCAAACCTGTCAGTGGGGCGGCAGACTTCCCCGACGACGAATGCGAGCAAGGCGAAGCTATAGCTAGTGACTGGCCCGCCGATTGTGCAGATCACTCGCTGGCGCCGGATGCGCCGAATACGGCGCAACACCATGTGAGCTGCGCCGCTGTAAATCCGAGGTCGCAGGCGGACAGACCATTTTCTACGGATGCGCGGAATGCAGAACGGACCGATCTCTGCACCGCGAAAGCGGAGTCCTGCGCACCACCCGAAGACGAGGTGGCCGCATTCGTGGACGGCCACGATCAACAAGAGAGCCGGCAAGACGCTCAGAGGTACGATCAAAAACGCATAGTTCTGGGTGGCGGCGACTATGACGACAAATGCAAGAAGGGAAAAGGTAAATTTGCCGGTGACGATTTCATCGACAGGCTTTGGAAGCGGCTCGAATAGATCGAGAATAGGTGGGGGCGATGTCGGATTTACAATTGGCTTTTTACGTTGGAACAAGCGCGAGAGTATGCCCTCTGTTATGGAAGGAGCACCACGATGCTACTTGCGAGATGCTGCCGGTCGGCAACTTGGTCATCAATCAAGCCCCTTGGCAGCGCTCAATTGGGATTCGTTTGGGCGGATTGAAGGGACTGGGTGCGCTGTTCGAGCTTGGCGGCTTCGTCCTTGCGGCCGAGTTTGCGGAGGGCTTGGGCCTCGGCGGTCAAGTCGCGGACGAGATAGGGGCTTGCCGCGCCGAATTGCTTTTCCTCGAGGGACACGAGGCGGCCGTGGCAGGACACAGACTTTTCGGAGTTGCCCCAGCCATCATAGGTTTGGCAGAGACTCGTGAGCGGAAAAGCCAGCCTGTAGTCGGTTTCACCGTACATCATTTCGAAAATTTTCAGGGAACGAAGCAGACTGGTTTCGGCTTTGGAATAATCCTTCTTCATGAAATAGACGCGTGCCAGTCCGCCGAGCGATGTCGCCGTCTCATTGCTGTTTTCGCCGTAAGCTTTCAGATTCAAAGCGAGCGCGCGAGAGAAGTACGACTCGCCGGAGGCGAAATCGCTCTGCAAAACAGAGAGCATGGCTAAACTTTGCAAAGCAGTCCCGAGCATGGGCGATTCCGGCCCGTAGAGTTGCTGGCTCAAAGCAAGTTGGCGTTTGTAGGAGGCCTCGGCGTCCTTGTACTGGGCGCGCCAGGAATAAACGTTGCCGAGCTGGCCGACGGCCTCGGGGAGGCGGCCGTCCTGAGGCTGGAGTTTTTCAGCGATGGCGACGGCTTCTTTGGCGGATGTTTCCGCATCGTTAAAGCGTTTCTCCATCGCGGCTTGCTTGCTGTCTTCCATGGCGGCGTGGAATTTTTGATCGAGATTGGGAGCACTTTCGCGTTTCTTGAGTAGGGTATCGAGCGCATCGGCCTCGGAAGACTTGCCACCGGCGCGCAAATCGGCGAGATGTTGCTGAAAGCGTTGCTGCGCGCTCTTGTATTTGTTCTGTGCGTCGTACCAGGATTCAGCTATGCCGTTGGCCTTCGGTGCAGACTCGTCAATGGCAGCCTGGTGGAAGTTGTCCAAGGCCGCCACCCAATCGCCTGTCTTCTCAAGGGCAAGGGCGAAGTCCAATCGGGCCTGTAGTTCCTTGGGTGCGAGCGTGACCGCTTCCCTATACTCGGCGATGGCGGCTTTGCGATCACCGGAGCCTTCGAGCGCCTGGCCGTGGAGGTCGCGATTGTTCCAATCGGCGGGATCTAGTTGTTCGGCTTGCCGAAGCTCGGTGATAGCAGACAAAAAATCCTTTTTCAAAACGAAAATGCGACCCGCGTCACGGAAGGCGGCAGCGTCCGTGTCATCCAGCATTTCAGATTTATGATACTGGGCCAAAGCTTCGTCATATTTTTTTTCCGTCTCGAAGGTGGCTCCAAGGCCATTGATTGGTCCGGTCGAGCCTGGGTTCTGCTGTATGGCCATGCGATATTCTTTCTCCGCTTCGTCCAACCTTCCGGTGCGGAGATAGGCGCTGCCGAGGCACTGGTGGCAGAGCGGCCAGTCGGGGGCCATCGCGGCGAGCTCTCGGAATTCGGTGATCGCTGCGCCTGGATCCATGTGCATTAAAGCAGCGCCGAGATTCTGGCGAGCTTCGAGCATATGAGGATCGAGACGCTTCACTTCACGATATTCGCGGATTGCGGCAACGAAATCGGCTTTTTCGCCATAGACAACACCGAGGTCGTAGCGAGCCTGGACATCATCAGGTTTAAGGGCCAGGGCTTTCTTATAGCTTTCAATGGCGGCATCGAAATCCTTGAGATTGTCGAACAGCATTCCCAGATCGATATGGGCGGGCGCGTAGTCGGGTTTGCAGCGAATGGACTTTTGATATTCCTCTTTCGCAGCTTCGAAGTGTTGCAGTCTTTGAAGGGACGCGCCGGCATTCATGTGGGCCACGGGGTTGTTGGGGTTTTCGACGAGAGCGGCCTTCGCCTGGCGTAGCGCTTCCTCTGAGTTTCCGGTGTCATAGTACGTGGCGCTCAATCTGGCATGCACTTCGGGGAACTCCTGATCGCGAGATAAAATCTCCGAGTACACTTTTCCTGCTTCCGGATATCGCTTCTGATCGAGCAGCACCAGACCGACGAGAAAACCAATTTCCGACTTGCCCTTGCCCTCGACAAGAACATCAGTGAGTTCAGTGGCGGCGTCATCAAGCTTACCGGCCTTGATCAAACAGCCGGCGTGGCTCAAGTGCTGAAGGAGTTCTTTGTCGGAGGGACTTTCCGTGTTTCCGCTAGGGCTGGTCTTGGCCGCGTTTAGCGCGGTGAGAATCTTATCGTCTGCCCCGGCGGATTTCAGGAGCGATTTGTAGGTAGCGTCGGGGACGAAGGCGAGTCCACGAGAGTGAATGTCGAATACGACGTTTTCGGAGAGGATGCCGCCGGCAACGAGAGCGAGAAGTTCGCTCTTGCTAAGCGTACGCTGACCGCTGCGAGCAACAGAACACGAAGCACAGAGTATCCCGATGAGGCAGATGAGGAAGGTGAGAGGTGTCTTCCGTTGCATGCGACCTCCTGTTTGCGTTCCGTTCAAATGCTGGGTTACTTGCGGGCGAAGCGCTCGAAGTCGGCCATTTGGCGCTCCATTTCCTCGCGGGCGGAGTCGGCGGCGGAGCGGATACCCTGGATGCGCAACTGGAATTCGTCCGGGTTCGTGGAGCGGAGCAGCGCTTCTTCGAGGGTGATGAGTTGCTTGGTGTAGAGGTCGAAGAGCGACTGGTCGAAAGTCTGCATGCCGTATTGGCTGGTGCCGGCGGCGATGGCGTCGTGGATGAGGCGGGTTTTGTCGGCGTTGATGATGCAATCGCGGATGTAGGCGGTGGCGATCATCACTTCGACGGCGGGGACGCGGCCTTTGTCGTCGGCGCGACGAACGAGGCGCTGCGAGACGATGGCTTTGAGCGTGGCGGCTAGTTGCAAACGGATTTGTTTTTGTTCGGGCGGCGGGAAGACGGCGATGATGCGCTGGATGGTTTCCGTGGCGTCGAGGGTGTGCAACGTGGAGAAAACCATGTGGCCGGTTTCAGCGGCCAGCAATGCGGTGGAAATGGTTTCGAGGTCGCGCATTTCGCCGACCAGAATCACGTCGGGGTCTTGACGAAGGGCAGCGCGCAGGGCCGTCGAGAAGTTTGCAGTGTCGACTTCCACTTCTCGCTGATTGATGAAGCTGCGCTTGTCGCGGTGCAGGAACTCGATGGGGTCTTCGATGGTGATGAGGTGATCCGAGCGATTGGCGTTGATGCGGTCGATCATCGCGGCGAGCGAGGTGGATTTACCGGAACCGGTGGTTCCCGTAACGAGTACGAGGCCGCGCTGCTCTTCGCAAATCTTGCCAATAACATTGGGCAGATTCAGTTCTTCGATGGTGCGGATTTTGGTGGGGATGACGCGGAGAACCATGCCGACGTTGCCGCGCTGCTGGAAAACGTTGACGCGGAAGCGGCCTAGGCCAGCGACGCCGTACGCCATGTCGAGTTCGGCGGTTTCCTTGAACTTTTGTTTTTGGCGGTTGGTCATCATGCTGAACGCCATGGAGAGCATTTCTTCCGGCGTGATGCGGGGGACGTCCGTGATCGGGGCGAGAAGGCCGTCGACGCGGAGATAGGGATGGTTGCCAACTTTTAGATGGAGGTCCGAGGCTTTGTTTTCTACGGCGCGCCGGAGAAGATCGTCAATGCTAATTGCCATGTCGTTTTGAGCTCCGCGAGAATACGACCAATGTGCGACGTTAGCACCCGAAATAGGGGTGGGCAAGAAAGGTGCGGTGTCCGGTTGCGCGGTAGTCACCTGAACGAAAGGACAGTGTTCCGCGGCTGGAATTTCGGCGCTAGTGTCCCGTTTTGAACAAAGGAGTTTCTTACTTAGAGGTAGCTAGGCCTTCTTCATGAAAAGCGAGTCGTAGAGGAACCCGGCCAGGAAACCGCCTGCGAGCGGGCCGACCCAGTAGATGCCGTGATTCTGCCAGTGGGAAGACGCCAGCGCGGGTCCAAAGGCGCGAGCGGGATTGAGCGCGCCGCCGGTGAATGGCCCCGCAACCATGATGCCCAGCACGATGCTGATGCCGATGGCGAAACCGGCGACGGGGCGGAACGCGGAGGAGCGTTCATCGACGACGGCGGCGAAGACCGTGAGCACTAGGAAGAACGTTGTGATGCCTTCGAGGATCATACCGTTTAGGCGCGTGAAGTCGTGCGCGAACATGGGCGTGCCAAGGGCAACGGCATGCCAGGTTTCCTCCGGGATGACCGCCTTGAGGAGGAACGCGGCGGCCGTGGCTCCGGCGAGCTGCGCGGCCCAGTAAGCAATCGTGTCGATCGTGTTCAGCCGCTTGGTGACCCAGAAGCCGATGGTGATGGCAGGGTTGAAATGGCCGCCAGAGATATGTCCAAGGGCGCAAACCATGATGGCGATGGCGAGTCCGTGAGCCACGGCAATGCCGAAAAGCCCGAGCGCGTTCGATGCGTGAGGATACCAGTCCACGCAGATGGCGCCTTCGCCAAAAAAGACCAGAGCGAACGTGCCGACGAACTCTGCCGTCAGCTTCTGCGGAAAGTTGTACATCAAGGAGCCTCCCGGCCGGGGAACCAAGCGCGCCCGCTGCGACCGGGAAGGATTCTATCTGGAACGCAAAGAGAAACGCCAGTCCTTCGGAGAATGAGTCGTGGGCGAGTTTCCGATCATGCTAATCAGCACTCTGCTCTATTGGCGTATAGTCGTGAACTTCAGTGCTTCCTATTTTCGCTGCTACCCACTTAGGCCTTGTAGACGGAAGGGAACCAATGAGTTTTGACCTTGCCGTTTGGTATCCGGAAAAACGAATCGGCAACGAAGAAGCGAGGGAATTGTACGTCCATCTCTGTGACAGCGATACCAGCGGCGTTGCGACACATCCGGCAATCGATGCGTTTTATGCGGAGTTGGCCGCCAGATACCGAGAAATCGACACAATTCCCGAGGAAAGACTCGGCGATCACGACTACTGCCCGTGGAGTTGCAAACTGGACCGTTCACCCGGCCACATGATCATGTGTTGCGTATAGCCTAAGGCAACAGATGTATATCGGCTGGTTGAAAGCCTGGCGCGTAAACATGGCCTTGCCATCTATGACTCACAGTTCGACGCAGTGATTTACCCTGACGGGTCCTAGGGCACGAGCGCCAAAACGGGTATGAGCTGTGGCGCCTCATGGATTTTGGGTTCCTTCGCGCTGCTTTTTGCCGCAATATTCGTCTACTCGGAACAGACAGCACCTTCAGGCGTCCCTTGAGTGTTCTACGTCTTCGCAGCGTTGTGTGGGCTCTTGGCAGTGGCTTGCTTTAGGCAGGCGTGCTGATAGCGCCTCATTCGGGATACTGCCCATTACGGGAGTTAGTCCTAGTAGTTCGGATGATCGGAAATTGGCAGCTGCAGGAGACCGAGTCCTCGCTATCGAGTGGCTGCCGCCACAGGCGTGTTGACCGGAGTGAGCCAGTTGTGGCGATCGGGTTTGCTGCCGCTGGTTAGGGCGAAGAATTCTTCCTGGAGGCGGCGCGTGATCGGGCCGGCTACGCCTTTGCCGACTTGGATTTTGTCGACGGAGCGAATGGGCGTGATTTCGACGGCTGTGCCGCAGAAGAAGACTTCGTCAACGATATAGAGCATTTCGCGAGGGATGACCTGTTCCTTGACGGGAATGTTCAAATCTTCCGCGAGCGCGACGACGGTGTTGCGAGTGATGCCGGGGAGAATGCTGGTGGCGAGCGGCGGCGTGTAGAGCGTGCCGTCGAGAACGAGAAACACGTTCATACCGGAGCCTTCGCTGACGTGGCCACCGGAATCGAGCGCGATGCCTTCGGCGTAGCCGTTGAAGGAAGCTTCCATGCGGATGAGTTGCGAGTTCATGTAGTTCGCGGCGGCTTTGGACATGGCGGGCAGTGTGTTTGGCGCGATGCGCGTCCAGGAGCTCACACCTACGTCGACGCCTTTTGTGAGGGCTTCCGGTCCTAGATAGGCGCCCCACGACCAGCAGGCCATGTAGATTTCAATCGGAGAACTGAGCGGATTCACGCCGACTTCGCCGTAGCCGCGCATCACCATGGGCTTGACGTAACAGGAATTCAGTTTGTTGAGGCGAACCAATTCGGTCGCGACATTGCAAAAATCATCGAGGGAGTAAGGCAAGTCCATGCGATAGATTCTTCCGGAATTGATAAGGCGCTGCATGTGCTCGCGGAGGCGGAAAATGGCGGGGCCTTGCTTGGTTTCGTAGCAGCGGATGCCCTCGAAGACTGCGGAGCCATAGCTCACCACGTGAGAAAGAACGTGGAGGGTGGCGTCGTCCCAGTTGATCCACTTTCCGTTGTGCCAGATTTTATCGGTCTTTTGGATGGGCATGATGGGGTCCTTTTATAGCGCCACTCGCGGTGTTGCCGGAAAGTGCAGAATACGGTACGCGCCCGGGAGCGTCAATAAAGTGTACTGGACGCAGTGGCAAGTGCAAAAACCAAATTGGCGCGTATTGTTTGCGCAGAAAAGGTGAGGTCAGGTCACTTGGGCGAATCAGGCTCCTTCTGCGAATCGGGCGGAGGCGAGGACTTCGCAGGAGCGCTCAAGGAATCGTAAGCCGATTGAGCTTGCGCGGGAATATTGCCGAACTTGTTCTCCCACAGGCCGAGAAGCAAGAATGGAATGGCAGTGGCGATGACCAAGAGTTTGGCCTTGCGAGGTACTTTGACCTCCGGCTCCCAGCGAAAGAGCTGAGTCGAAAGAAAAAATGTGAGGACGGCCCAGAAAGCGAGCGAGCCGACTTGAACACCCAGCTGCCAAATGGGAGTGGAATTGAAGATGGCGCGCTGTAAGCCCTGAACGAGGTAAGTCGCCGGCAAGAACAGGGAAACTTTCTGGACGACGTGAGGAAGGAATGCCAGGGGAAACGTTGCGCCGGATAGAAAAATCAGAGGCAGCCAGAGAAGCTGGTTGATCACCTGAGTTTCTTGCATGGTGTTGGTCACGCTGGCGACGACGAGACCCAGAGACGCGAAGGAAATGGTGCCGACGCTTATCAAAATGAAAGCACCGAGGAGGTCACCAAAGTGCGTCACATGAAAGATGTAGCGGGCGAAGAAGAATTCGAGAAGAACGGTGGGAAACATGAGGATGTAATTGGCGACAATGCTGGAGGCCAGCATGTCGCTCGCTGTGACTGGAGTGACGTGGAAGCGCCGCAGGATGCCTTGTTCCCGGAACATGACAAGAGCAGCGCTGAGTCCCCAGAAACTGCCCATGACCGTGAGGGAAATGACTGGTCCGAAGAAAAATTTGACGACGATGGGCTGACCTTTGGCGAAGACACCGGCATAGAGAAAGAAAAAGGCAAACGGCATTAGAACTGTGAAGAACAAAAACATTCTATTGCGCAGCGTGAGCTGGATGCGCATGCGGGTGAGCGTGGCGAAGTTTCTCAATCGCGCAGCCTCCTTCCGGTCATTTCGATAAAGACGTCTTCGAGAGAGGGTGAGGCAATTTCGAGGCTGACGAGTTCGTTGCCTTCGGTTTCGAGGTGTTTCACTAGATCGACAATCGTTTTTGGAGGGCGATGAGAATGAATCACGTAAGCGCCATCGAGTTCGCGTGCATCGGCTACGCCTTCCAGATTCTTTAGCGCACCATCGGACTCGGGTTTTGCGAGGCGAACTTCAATGCGAGTTGTGCCTCCGGAACGCGTTTTCAGCTCCCGCGGAGTACCGAGGGCGACGACTTTGCCGTGATCCACGATAGCTACGCGGTCGCAGAGACGTTCGGCTTCTTCGATGTAGTGCGTTGTCATTACGATGGTTTTCTTTTCGTGCTTGAGCTCTTCGATGATGTCGTAGATTTCGCGGCGCACTTGGGGATCGAGGCCGGCCGTGGGTTCATCGAAGAAGAGCACTCTCGGATCGTTGACGAGAGCCATGGAGAGGGCGAGGCGCTGCTTTTGGCCGCCGGAAAGCTGGCTGTAGAAGGTGTTGCGCTTTTCCTCGAGACCGAAACGCTTGAGGAGTTCTTCGGGATTGCGGCGCCGTTTGTAAAAGCTGGAGAAGAGGCGGAGAGCCTCCATCACGCGAAGTTTGTCGGGAAGAGAAGTGGATTGCAGGGCAGCGCCGATTTCGTGCTTCAGCGCTTGCGAATCGCTTTGCGGGTCAAGGCCGCAGACTGAGACGCGACCGCCATCCAGATCGCGGAGGCCGTCGAGAATTTCGACAGTCGAGGTTTTTCCGGCGCCGTTGGGACCGAGCAGGCCGAAGACTTCGCCTTCTTCGACGGAAAAACTAACGCCGCGAACGGCTTGGACGTCGCCGTAGCTCTTGACCAGGTTTTCGACTTGAATGATCGGAGTTGCCATGGGCTTTGACGGCTACATCGTGCTACGTAAAGGCGCCCCTTAGAATAACGCAAGTGCTCGCTTTCTCCGCTATCTCGGGGTGCCGCGCAGCGGGTTACTTCGGGGCGTAGAACAAGTAATCGGCGGAATAAGAAACGCGGAGTTCCTGGCCGGCTTGAGAGGCGTCGCAGCCGGAGGCCGGCGCTTTGCCGCCTTTGGTGTTGAGGCGCTGGATGGTAGTGGCGCGGGAAAGTAGGCCGTTGCCTTCGTGGCTCACGATGTTGACGAGTAGCCAGGAAATGGAATCGGCGTCCGGCGAAGGCACATTGGCGACGGCTTTTCCTGAGACACGGCTGCCGTCATTCGCTTCCCAGGAAGGTCCGGCGAAATGTTTGCCGAAAGGTTTACCGTCTTTGTCGAAGAGCTGGGCGTCGGGAGCCTTCAGCGTCCAAGCGAATTGTGCGGCATCGCCCTTGCATGTGTAAACCTGATCACCTTTCGCATGAACCTGAAGAAGTAGCTGTTCGCCCGCGGGCGGCTGGAGTTGCTGCGGAACTTCTTGCGCTGAGGCGGAAAAAGAAAGACAAAAGTTTGCCGTGGCAAGGACAGTGGCAAACGGTAACGAATGGATGCGATTGCGCATGAAACGATTCCTCCTCGGAGAGCACAACTTAGTTTGAGAGCATGACATAACCCAATCCGGTTTAGATCATAAACCAGCGAAACGTGATTTGCAGGATGGACCAATTGAAACCTATTTTTGTGGCGACGCTCTTGGGGAGGATTTCGATCGGAGAACATTTACCGCGGACGATGGCAACAAGCCGAGACATGCGACGGCCTTGTTCTTTTGGGTCGAAGGAGGCGGGCTTTTTCCAGCCGCGGAGTTTGCTTAACTTCACGGTGGATTTATCGGGCGCGACCCCAGGCTCCAATCCCATTTCGCGAAGTTCCGAGCGCGCAGCTTGCTGCTCGTGCTCGGGGACCGGCTGAGGTTCGCCGGTTCGAAAAGATGACGACCTCATAGCCCAATTCTTTGAGGCCAGCACCGAGGTTCGCGAGGGCGCGGTATTCGTCTCCGGGAGCGAGATTTGTGGAACCCCAAGATTGACTTGCCGCCACTTCTCTCCGACCTTTTCGCCGCCAAAGTAAAACTTGTGGCCATGCTCTTCGTAGACGATATCCATGCACTCGCGGAAGATCGTGCGAATTTCGATCGAGTAGTTCGCGGTCTTTACTTTGTTGGGACCACGCTTGAGCCAGCCAAACATTTCTTCAGAATAGTTCGCAGTGAAGCGGGAACAAATCCAGGCTTTCGCACTCTATTTGGCACTGGACGAATGGGGGGCCGGACGGCGGGAAACACGCTTGCTGGTTTTCTTGCGGGGAGAACCTTTCTTTCGCGGCGGAGTCCACAGGTGTTTTTTTACGTTGATGCGGGATTCCACGACAGGGATGCCTTCGGCTTCGAGAAGCTTTTTTTGGAGGGAGGCGTATGGCTCGCGGATCAAAATTTTGCCGTTGGCTCCGAGGACGCGGTGCCAGGGGATGCCTTTTCCGGCAGGAGTGGCGCCCATAGCGCGGCCGGCCGTGCGTGCACCGCCGCGCAGGCGCAGGGCTTTAGCGAGGGCTCCATAGGTTAGAACCCGGCCGCGGGGAATTTGTTTCACGAGCTTGTAAACGGGATCAAAAGACATGAGAGATCGGCCCCCTGCAGCGAATTTCCCCGCGGTCCCCGCGGAAGTCGTTGTAAATGCGCGCCAGACATCCTAAGAGCAGGCGAGAAACGCAACAAGAGAAATAATCGGCGCTACCGTGTTCTATAGACTGAGCGGCTTCTCAAGCGAGTCCGGTGAGTAAGTAGTTTTACAATCCGAGAGTAAGTAGCCCAACAGTCAAATTGCTGCCCCGCGCATCTAAGTAAGAGAAGAAAGTGAAGAGAAAAACGTTGATGCATGGAATCGATGAAACAAAGCGAAAAAAGTAATGAACGGTTGTGGAGGAAACCCGATACGTTGTACGCGTTACCGATGCAAAACAATCGTTTGGACTAGTACGGATCGTTCATTGACGGCGTAGTGGAATGAAAGTACACTACAGGCACTGTCAATGACTCGAGGTGATGTCATGGCTTTTGTCCGCCGGAAAGGAAATTCGTTTTATTTGGTGCATAATGTGCGCCGCGGCGGAAAAGTTCGGCAACTGCATCTTGCACGGCTTGGGGAACGCGCGCGGATTACGGACGCGGTGGTGAAGGAAGTTTCCAAAAAACATCCGTTCGTGGAGCTGAATTGGCAGGCTCTGCGGGAACAGATGAACAATCAAGTGGATCTGGCCGATGGCACGTCTCCGGCGATCCAAAGGCTCGTATCCAACCTGCGAGCGTTGAACCTCGAACTGGCGGACCTCTTTCCGCCGCTCCTACGGATTTCTGAAACGCCCACGGTGGCGCGAGAGCTGTTAGTGCAACTTCGGCTTTTGCAATCCACACTTCAGGTAAAACTCAACCAGTTTGACCGGAAGCGCGGACGCTTCAGCAATGCGACCCTGCGACTGCATGGCCGCTAGGAGGAGACCATGAGCGCCCAGATACTCCCACTCGATCCAAATTTGCGCAGCAACACGACGATTGAATTTCAGACGGCGCTGCGCTCGAAGATCGTCGGACAAGCGGAAGGCGTGCAGGCGCTGGTGGACCTCTATCAGGTCTTTTGCGCGGGATTGAACTCACCGGGGCGGCCGGTGGGGAACCTCCTTTTGCTGGGACCGACGGGCTCGGGCAAGACGCGCATCGTGGAAGCCGCCGCGGAGATTCTGTTTGGAGACGCGCGCGCGGTCATCAAGGTGGATTGCGCGGAGTTTCAGCACTCGCACGAGATTGCTAAATTAATTGGCTCGCCTCCGGGCTATCTGGGCCATCGGGAAACGCATCCATTGATCACGCAAGAAGAACTGGCCAAGAGCCATACCGACAAGCTGAAGCTGAGCTTTTTGCTGTTTGACGAGATTGAAAAAGCGTCCGATGCCTTGTGGCAATTGCTGCTAGGAATGCTTGATAAGGCGACGCTCACCCTGGGTGACAACCGCCGGGTGGATCTGTCGCAGACAGTGATCTTCCTGACGTCGAACCTCGGCGGCGGAGAGATCACGGAATTGATGCATGGTGGAATGGGCTTCGTTCAACCTGCCGATACGCCTGCCACAGGATTGGACCAAAAAGTCGAGCGGACAGCGATGGAAGCTGCGCGCAGGAAGTTTTCACCAGAGTTCATGAACAGGCTGGACAAAGTAGTGGTTTTCCACCCCTTACAACGGGAACAACTTGAAGAAGTACTTGAGATTGAGCTTGGCCAGGTTCAGCAGCGAGTGTTGGAGACGGCAAAAGGGCAGTTTCTGTTTCGTGTGACGGCAGCGGGAAGAGAGTTCTTGCTGCAAGAGGGAACGGATCAACGCTACGGAGCTCGTCACCTGAAGAGGGCGATTGAGCGGTACGTGGTATATCCGCTGGCGAATCTGCTGGCTACCGAGCAAGTGCACCTGGGAGACCTGGTGTGCATCGATTGGGATCGCAAGCACAAGGGACTGACGTTCGCTCGAGAGGGTGAAGGGGCTCTAGTGACGCCTGCTGTGCCCCAGATAGGGCAACTTGCGGCAGCTGCGGAAGCTAAAGACGGCAAGACGGCAGATCCAACCCCGGAAGTGGTGGTTTCAGAGAGAAAATTGCGGGCGGCGCAGCCGTCGGTGGCTCCTGCGGCTGCTCCTCAAGGACGGAAAAAGACGGAACGGTAGAGAAAACAATCACTTACGCTGAAATGGGGGGTGCGTCGAACAGGCTGCGCCCCTTTTTGTCGTTTGCAGGCTGACAGAAACTGTTTCATCCTCTCACTTTGAACACAGATGAAACACTGTCTCACGGCGTGAGACAGTTTCCATAATTGCAACACTTGTATGTCATTGAGTTTGTACCAGTTTGCGATGGCAAAGGTAAGGGCGGGGATTGGCAGTTCCCATGCTCTATTTCCTGCAAGCGCATAGCTGAGACGCATGGCGCGTCTTGGGCAGCTGAACGCGGAAGGAACGATGCCATGAAAAGCGCCGCAAGACAGCAACTGGATCCAAGCATTCGCAGCACGGATAGCCGGGACTTCGAGGGAGCTTTGCGCTCGAAGATCGTCGGGCAGTCGGAAGGGGTTCAGG
>DATDHE010000199.1:0-38249 GCA_036521695.1 Candidatus Acidiferrum sp.
AAGACTGGAGAAGAGCGTTACGCGAAAGCCCGCTATGTTTACCCTTCGTATTTTCAAACTCTTGGCATGCCGCTTCTCAGTGGAAGAGATTTCACCGAGCGCGAGACGCAAGGATCTCCGCGCGTCATTATCGTGAACGAAGCGATGGCGCGGCAATATTGGGGCTCGCCGAATGTGCTCGGAAAACGCATCGGCATGTTCAAGGACGAAAAAAGAAATCGCGAATGGTATGAAGTGATCGGTGTTGTCTCCGATGTGCGCGAGACTAATGTCAGCGACACTCCGGACGCGGGATACTATCTCTCGATGCTGCAAGGCGGCACGAGTTCGATTCACCTCTTCGTGCGTACGCTCGCCGACCCGGACGCTCTTGCCACGGCAGTCTCCAGCCAAATTTGGTCCGTGTTTCCCGATCAACCCGTTACGCACCTTACCACGATGTCGCACGCCATTTCTGAATCTGTCGGCGGTCAGCGCCTGCGCAGTGTTTTGCTCGTCGTTTTCGCGGCCGTCGGCTTTGCGCTCGCGCTGCTTGGCGTTTACGGCGTCATCTCCTATTCAGTCGCGCGCCGCGTCCAGGAAATCGGCATTCGCATGGCGCTCGGCGCTACTCAGCGCAACATTCTTGCAATGATTCTGCAGCAAGGCCTGCTGTCGGTCGCCATTGGCGTCGCATTAGGCGCCGCTGGCGCGTTCGTTCTTTCGCGCGCGATCGCCAGCCAGTTTTACGGCGTCAAACCAGCCGATCCCGCCACTTTTCTTGCCGCCGCCGCGCTGGTCCTCGTGATTGCTTGCCTCGCCTGCTGCATTCCTGCCCGTCGCGCCATGCGCGTAGACCCCATCATCGCCCTCCGCTATGAATAACCAAACCCACGCCTATCACGCCTCGCGTGCCTCGTCTCCTATAGGAGCAAGGCATGCCATGCCCGTCATCGGCAGAAACCGCCGCCTCGCGCATCAAGAGTCCTCCATCGAACCGCTTCCCATGCCACAACGGGAGAATGAACCGTGCACTGGCTAACACGCCTCTTCCGCAAAAACCAAGCCGAAAAACAACTCGACGCCGAGCTCCGCTTCCACCTCGAACGCCAAATCGCCGACTACATCGCCACTGGCATGTCCGCTGAACAAGCGCATCGCCAGACCCTCCTCGATTTCGGCGGCCTCGAATCCATTAAGCAACAAACCCGCGAATCCCGCCGTGGCAATTTCCTTGGAACGCTCTTTCAAGACCTCGCGTATGGCGTGCGCATGCTCAAGAAATCCCCGTCTCTTACGGCCATCATCGTTATCACGCTGGCGCTAGGCATCGGCGTCAACACAGCGATTTTCAGCGTGCTCAATGGATGGCTCTTTCGTCCCCTGCCAGTGCGAGCGCCGGAGCAAATCCACGTTTTGGCTTTCTCACAAGATCACAACGGCTCCAATTTCTCTTATCCCGATCTTCTCGATTTTCGGAAACAGTCGGAAGTGTTCTCCGATCTTTTCGCTTACGGATTATCTGTCGCCGGGCTTTGCGCCAACGGAACACCGCGCGAATTTGCCTACAGCAGCGTCACAGGAAATTATTTCTCGGCCTTGGGTGTCACGCCAGCGCTCGGCCGATTTTTCCTGCCTGGTGAAGGTGAGACGCCGGGCGCTCCTCTTCTCGTCGTTCTTGGCAACTCCTATTGGCAAAAGAACTTTGGCAGCGATCCAAGCGTCGTGAACAAACAGGTTCTTGTGAATGGTCGGCCGGCAACGATCATTGGTGTGGCCCCCAAGGACTTTCACGGAACTTTGTTCGCGATCGAAATGGATGGCTACCTGACTTTGAACGCCATGGCCACGGACAAAGAGTCCATCCAATTCTGGACGGACCGGCGCGATCGGCGATTGATCGTTCTCGGAAGGCTGAAACCAAACCTGTCCGCTTCCCAAGCCACAAAATCATCAGACATCACCGCCCAGCGTCTGGCGGCTCAATATCCGTCGACAAACAAAGAGGTCACGATTCGTGTTATCCCAGAGCGACTTGCTCGACCGGCCGTCTTTGTCTCGAGCTTCGTTCCCTTCATTACCGGTCTGTTTTTTGTTCTTGCGGGTCTCATTTTGCTGCTGGCTTGCATGAACGTCGCGAATATTCTTTTGGCGCGATCGGCCGCGCGCCAGCGTGAAATGGCCATTCGTTCCGCTTTGGGCGCGGGCCGCGGACGCCTCTTGCGTCAAATGCTCACAGAGAGCCTTCTTCTCTCCTTGCTCGGCGGGATCCTGGGCGTGCTTTTCGGCAAATGGGCGATCCGCGCGAGCGGCTCAGCCCTTCGCTCCGTAACCACCACCACAAATTTTGCTTACAAAATGGATTGCAGCCTGGATTGGCGCGTCTTTTCCTACACATTCTCGGCGGTGATTCTAACCGGCGTTCTGGTCGGCCTTTTATCGGCGCTTCGCGCCAGTCGCGCCGAGGTGAATGACATTCTGCAAGGAGGCGGGCGAGGCGACTCCTCCGTGCGGGTCGGCTCTCGCATTCGCGGTGCCCTGGTGATTGCGCAGGTAGCGGGGTCGCTCATCCTTCTGATTGTCGCGGGACTTTTTGTTCGTAGTCTCCGGCATACCGAGCAGATGTATCTCGGATTCGATCCTGATCACGTTCTGAACGTTATGCTGGATCCGCAGCAAATAGGTTCCGACGAAATTCATGCAAAAGCGTTTTACAGCGAACTTGAGAGCAGGGCCAGCGCGATGTCCGGAGTCCAATCGGCCAGCCTTTCTTTTGCTGTGCCCCTCGGAATTCCTGGCCGTGTGGGATTCGTTTCTGTGGAAGGTCATCCGCTGGTTGCCGGCCAGCAGCCGCCGGAGACTTCTTTCAACAGTGTTGACCCCGCTTACTTTGCAACGATGCGCATTCCCATTCTGCGTGGCCGCGCTTTCGCCGATTCAGACAACGAAGCGGCGCCGCAAGTGGCCATCGTGAATCAGACTATGGCCAAAAAACAATGGCCAAACGAAGATCCGGTTGGCAAGCGCTTCCGATGGGCTGGTGAAAACCGGCCTTATGTCGAAGTAGTCGGCGTCGCGCAGGACGGGCAATACTTTTTTCTCTCTCCGGATTCTCAGCCCTACTTTTATCTTCCCCTCGCGCAAAATTTCAGCTCGCGGCTGTTGCTTCAGGTTCGGTCTTCTATCCCACCTGAATCGCTCGGGCTCGCTCTACAAGAGCAGGTCCGCGCCCTTTCGCCCGATTTGCCCATCATTGACCTACGCACCATGCAGCAAACTGTGCGCGGACTCGGCGGCTTGTTCGTCTTTCGTCTAGCCGCTTCTCTGGCTGCGGCCTTGGGATTCCTGGGTCTTACGCTCGCCGTCATCGGCGTTTACGGAATCGTTTCGTTTGGAATTGCCCTGCGCACGCGCGAAATGGGCATTTGTGTGGCACTTGGTGCCAACCGCAACGACATTCTGAAACTCGCCCTTGGCTCAGGCCTCGTGCTGATAAGCGCAGGAGTCGTCCTCGGTATAGGTTCGGCGTGGGCTCTCACACGGGCTATGGCCAAGCTGTTGATCGGTGTGAGCGGAACCGACCCCGCCACCTACGCCGCAGCAGTAGCCGCGATCTCCGCGGTGGCGTTGCTTGCGTGCTTGGTCCCCGCCCGCCGCGCCACCCGCGTCGATCCGTTGGTCGCCCTTCGTTATGAATGAGCTTTTGGTAGCGCAGGCTTCAGCCTGTGCTCTTACCGCTGAACAGATTCTGTCATGGATTCGAGATCGCCCATGTACACCCTAGCTCTTCTGGTTCGCGATTACCCCGGTGGCCAGCGGAATTGGCGCCCGCCTAGCAAGTGCAGATGAAGATGAAAGACAGACTGGCCGGCGCCAGTGCCGTTGTTGAAGACCGTGCGGTAGCCATCGAGAAGATTGCGCTCACGAGCTAGTTGTGCGGCAACCAGATGCAGTTTGCCAATCACCGCTTGATCCTCAGCTTTCGCATCATCCAATGAAACAAAATGCTTTCGCGGGCATAGCAGTATGTGTGTCGGCGCCTGAGGGCTGATGTCCTCGAACGCGAAAATGTCGGGATCCTCATAAACAATTTTCGAAGGAATTTGCTTCGCGGCGATTTTACAGAACAAGCAGTCAGCGCTCATCAGTTCCCTCCCGAAGGTGTCGCTTCATCAAGGCGCACAACGATTGGTGTAACTCCTTCGCGGCTGCGCAACTGCTCTCCGAACTGGCGCGCGGCGTCTTCGCCGGACACTTTGCCGACTCGCACGCGGTAGAAAGTGCCGTCAGGCGACTCGTACTGCTGAATGAAAATCGGCGAATACGAGAGATTCAAACGATCGCGCAATCTCTGCGCGTTGCCCTGATCGCGAAACGCGCCGATTTGCACCGTAAAGAATCCGCCGGTGGGATCGATGCCCTGCGTGAGAACTTCCACGCGCACGGGCACGACGCCCGGGCCGATCGATTCAATCTCGCGTGCCGCGGCGAGCGAAAGATCGATGATGCGATTGTCGACAAACGGCCCGCGATCGGTGATTCGCACCGTCGTGGATTTGCCGTTGTGAAGATTGGTCACGCGCACCATGGTTTCAAACGGCAGCGTGCGGTGTGCCGCCGTCAGCTTGTACATATCGTAGATCTCGCCATTCGAGGCGCGCCGCCCGTTGAAAGGCACGCCGTACCAGGAAGCATTGCCTTCTTCGATGTAACCCGCTGGCGCCGGGCTCTGCGACAGCTTGCCCCGTTTCGGCGCATGGGCGCCCGGAGGCGTCGCAGGCGTTGGCGACGGTTCAGCATCTGTGGAGCGTTTGGTGGATTCGAGCGTGTCTGGCGATGCAGGTGACGGTGGCGAGGGAGCAGGTTGCCCACCCGCTGCGACGTGGCGCGAAGCGCACCCAACAGTAATGCCGAGCAGGAAGAAGCAGGCGAGGTTCAGTAGACAATTCAGCGGAGAGTTCGACGGATAGAAAAAGCTCACGCGGCGGCACGTGGCCTTGCAGCTGGTCACAAGCTGGCTCGCATCATGGCTGCGATGGCGGTTTCTGTGAACCGCGTTCGGCGCGGGCCGCCGTCCGCGATTCGAGCTTATCGGCAAATTGCGTGAACTTTTCCGACACCTCGCGCAGAAACGTAGCTGTGCGCTTTTCCGTTTCGGGCGCTATTTCTTTGTCGATATAGTTGCGGAGCCGCGTCAGCTCTTCGTCGATGCGGCGGCCGAATTCCTCGAATTTGTCCATGGTGGCGCTCACGGCTCCTCGTTCGCGGTAAAAAGCTGTGAATTCTGTATTATAGGAACGCGGTGCGTGGCTCGCAAGGAGGAGAATTGGCGCTTTCGTATGTGTGGCAGCGACGTTTGGAGCGCTGGAAGAGTTTCGTGCGGGGATTTTTTGGCGGCGGAGGGGAACAGCAGCCCCGGCCGCAGATTTGTCCAGCATGCGGGTCGCTCGTCGGTATCAGCGCCACAAGATGCCACCTATGCGGCACGAACCTGCGCTTTTCTCTCGCCGCTCTCAGCAAGAAGTTTTCGGGAATCTTCGGCGAGCACGAAGCGCCCGTGACCTCTGCACTTTTGATCGCAAATTTTGTGATGCTCGGTGTCAGTTGGCTTGCATACGCCGCCGTTGGCCGGGGAGGAGGCCTAACCATTTTGTGGGGACTCTCTGGTGAGCCCCAATACCGCCTCGGTGCGAGTTACGGCCCGGCGATTTTTTTCTTGAACGAATGGTGGAGACTGGTCACCGCGATGTTTCTCCACGGTGGACTGATTCACATCGGCTTCAACATGATGGCGTTGATGCAATTTGGTCCGGCCATTGAAGAACTGTACGGCTCCGCGCGGTATTTGTTTATCTATGTATTCACGGGGGCGTTTGGATTTCTGGTGAGTGCGTACACCGGGCACTTCTCGTTGGGCGCAAGCAGTGCATTGTTAGGCCTTGTAGGAGTCATGCTCGCGGTCACCTCAAAGCGAGGGGGCGCCTACATGCGCGACTTGCGTTCGCGGCTGATTAGCTCGGTTGTCATTCTGTTCGTACTGGGCTTTTCTGGTTTCATGGCCATGGACAATTGGGCGCACGGCGGCGGCCTCGCAGCTGGGTTCATTTTGGGGAAGATATTCGCAGACAGGCAGCCCACGAGTGCTGGTGAACGCCGCAGAGCCTACATTTTAGGATGGCTTGCGGGGCTCGTGATTGTCGCGTGTTTTGTATTGATGATTTTGCACTATCGCGATCCCACGCCGTTTTCGCAGCAGGGTTCTTCCCAGGAAGTTGGCCGGTGCGTATCGGCTGTTTCGGCAACTCATCCCACGTCGGGAGGCAATTCCTGTACTCTGTAAGAGAACAGAGTTCGCACCCAGCTTATGGATCCGCATTCCATCGTCGTCGTAAGTTTGCACACGCCCAAGGAGAAAGTTTGGGGCGAGCTGCTGGACATTAATCCTTCTGGCGTGACGCTTCGAGGTATCGATCTGAATTCGTTCGACCATTTTATCCGCCAGATTAACGAGCCCGACGGCGAACGCATTGGGTTTCCGACGATTTTCTTCCCTATGAACCGAGTCGAACGTGTGTCTCTGGATGAACCGAGCGGCTCTATCCCTTCGATGAATGAGCTTTTCGCGCGCAAGATTGGCCGCTCGCTTACCGAATACCTCTCGCAATTCGCGTGACTCAATTCCCACGACAACATTTGGATGACATAATTTGCATGACAAGGGCCGCCGGAACTGCGCTATCCTGAATTGCAATGAAAGGCCGCATCTGGACGGTTCCCAATCAAATTACTTTGCTGCGCCTCGGCTTCCTGCCGTTCTTTCTTATTCTTATTTCTTACGAGCGTTATAAATGGGCTCTGCTAGTGCTTGTTGTTGCGGGCCTCTCGGACGGCATCGATGGCTTGCTCGCGCGGAGCCTGAATCAGCGGTCGTCTCTTGGCGCTTATCTCGATCCCATCGCCGATAAGCTGCTGCTATCGTCTTCGTTCATCATTCTGGCGTTTAAGAAGCAGATCGCGTGGTGGCTTACAATCATCGTTTTCAGCCGCGACATACTGATTCTTGTGGTGGCTGTGGTGATTCTACTCATTTCCGGCTACCGGCCATTTCCGCCCAGCATCTACGGCAAAATGACTACGGCTTTTCAGATCATTCTCGTTTTCACCGTCGTTTTTTCCGCTGCTTACCCAGACTTCCATCTCAGAAAAATCATTCATCTGCTTGTTTACGGCGTGACTTTCTTCAGCATCTTTTCCGCGCTTCATTATTCATTCAGCACGGCGCGGCATCTCAGCAGTCCTTCTTCATAGGAAAAAACACTTACACAGAATTCACCGAGATCGTAGAAGGAACGGAGAAGGCGGAGTTCTTCAGCTCAGACCGGCATTGGTTTGGGACCGGCTGCAGGAATCCACAATTTAGGCTCGGTCAAGGACTGAACTTGTTCTAGCGTGGCTTCTGGGGCTAGCTCGCGGAGGACGAGGCCTTCGGGAGTCACGTCGATGAAAGCGAGCTCGGTGACGATGTGATCGACAACTTCCACGCCGGTGAGCGGGAGCGTGCATTTTTTCAGGATTTTCGGTTTGTTGTCGCGCGTGGCGTGCTCCATGGCGATAAAGACGCGTTTGGCGCCGGCGACGAGATCCATCGCGCCGCCCATGCCTTTGAGCATTTTGCCGGGAATGGCCCAATTGGCGAGAGTTCCCTTCTCATCGACCTGCAGCGCACCCAGAACCGTTAGATCAACGTGGCCGCCACGAATCATGGCGAAGGAATCTGCGGAAGAAAAATAAGATGTGCCTAGCAATTCGGTGACGGTTTCTTTGCCGGCGTTGATAAGGTCGGGGTCGACTTCGGAATCGAGCGGATACGGGCCGACGCCGAGCATGCCATTCTCAGATTGCAGAATGACGTCCATGCCTCTCGGAACAAAGTTGGCGACTTGCGTCGGCATGCCAATGCCGAGATTGACGTAATAGCCGTCGCGCAGTTCGAGAGCGATGCGGCGCGCGATGCGTTCGCGTTTTTGGTCTTCGGTTAGAGGCATCGGAAGTTCACAGTTCACAGTTTACAGTTAAAGGCCAAAACTGAAAATAAATGGGCCGGGCTAAAGCCCGGCATCTACAAGGGCTCACCGAAATTTCTTCTCGAACCTTTGCAATGTCGCGGCCAGTACCTGGCCTACGATGGCTAGACTCTTGGGATTGACTTTGTCGAGCGTGTCTTGCGGCGTATGCCAGTAGGTGTCCCGGACGGAGAAGTCGATGAGGTCGCAGCCGGCGACGCCCCGGCGAATGAACGAAAAGTGGTCGTCACCGCCAACGGCATAGTCTTCGTTGACGAAATTGTTTTGGTAGCCGAGTTGAGCGGCGGTGTCCCAGATGAAATCCGTGAGCCAGCGGGTAGAGCCGGTGTCGCGTGTGATTCTGACATTTGCGGGACCAATCATGTCGGCCAGGATCATGGCTTTGGTGCGCCTGAGTTCGCCGGAAAGAGCCATTTGCGCCGCCAGTTCGCGGCTGCCGTAAGTGTTGTTGTTATCCGTCCATTGAATGCTGGCTTTATCGGTCCAGTTGCCTTGCGCCTCCTCGCCGTCAAAGAAGACGATCCAGACGTTGAGCGAATTTTTTCGTGAGCAGAACAAACGCGCGAGCTCGAGCATAGTTCCCGTGCCGGAACCGCCGTCATCGGCGCCGACAAAGCTGGGCATACGCACAGTGTCATAGTGCGTGGTGAAGAGGACGATGCCGGGATTGGCGCCGGGAAGCTTGACAAGAATATTTTTCATCGCAAGATTGCCAAGGACGCTCGATCCGTGGAAGTCATGCTCCTCTACGGGGCATCCGTAGCTCTTTAGCTGGCCGATGATGTAAGCCTGCGCGCGATGAATGCCATCGGACGCGGTCGGCCGTGGGCCGACCTCTACAAGATGGCGGACATGTTCGTAAGCGCGCGCGCCGTCGAAATTGGTAGATGAATTTTCTGGGAGCCCAAACGCCAGCACCGGCAACGAAGAGAGTACAAGCAGCGACGCAATACCCCAATGCAAGAGGCGTCTACGTTTTTGCTCGTCGGTTCGCGGCATAGGGATTACTCCGTGCCAGATTCCAGTTGCTTGGGCAGCTCAATCACATTCAACGAAAAAATCTCTGAGACTGGGCAGGCCTTGCGGGAACAGTTTGCGATGTTTTTTCCCTCCTTGGTGAAGAGGAATGGATAAATGGATAGCGCTTGATCTCCATCGAGCGCAGATACTTCGTTTTCCCACCCATCCCAGCGGAGAGATTGATAAAACTTTCCGAGATTGGGACTTAAGGACCAATTCAGGAATTGGCTGTAGTTCATCCCGTTCATGGACTCCCATCGAAGAGTTTCCGGAGCGAAATAGTGGACCTCTCCTTTGCCAGGACCAAAGGCACCGCTGTCCAGCGCAAAGAAACCACCGACCACGTCGTCCGCTATGAGCCAGAAGCCAAGTGACGCGCCATCGGGCGTAGTGGAACGTCCGCGGTTCCAGGCGGGCATGGAACGGGGGAGCCTCGGATGACCTGAGCCGAGCAGGCGAAGCCATCCTTTGTCAATCAAGAACCCTCCAGTGTGATAAACGATTGCCCCTATGGCGCTGCGAGTTGTCACTTGGGCTTCGAGAAGTGCCTGACTTCGCTGTGCATTCTCTGGAGGCAAAACCTCGACGGAATTGGCCGCTTTCTCTACCCAGCTCTCGACCTCGGGCCAAGCGGGATCATCGACTTCCAAGAGTTCATGAAGAGGGCGGAGTGGACACATAACTGAATCCTGGGCGACTGGGGCGCAGCGTACTGCGCCCCTTCAAATTCAATGCTTGCGAGTGGTGCGGCGCTCGATGCGTTTTTCGTATGCGGCGCCTTTCAGGATGGCGTCTACGAAAATGCCGGGGGTGTGAACCTGATCCGGCCGAAGCTGGCCGAGGTCGACTTGTTCTTCGACTTCGGCAATAACGTAATCGGCGGCGGTGGCCATCATGGGGTTAAAGTTGCGCGCGGTTTTGCGATAGACGAGATTGCCCCACCGGTCGCCCTTCCACGCTTTGATGAAGGCAAAGTTGCCGCGGATGGCGCGTTCGAGCACGAATTGGCAGCCATCGAAATCGCGCGTTTCTTTGCCTTCGGCAACCATGGTGCCGACCCCTGTTGCTGTGTAGAAGGCGGGAATGCCTGCGCCGCCTGCGCGAAGGCGCTCGGCCAGGGTGCCCTGGGGATTCAGTTCCACTTGCAGATCGCCACTAAGAACTAACTGCTCGAAGAGTTTGTTTTCCCCGACGTAAGTGGAGATCATTTTTTTGACTTGGCGATTTTGCAGGAGGACGCCGATGCCGAAGTCGTCGACGCCGGCGTTGTTGCTGACGATAGTTAGATTCTTTGTGCCTTTGCGGCGGACCGCGGCGATCAGGTTTTCGGGGATGCCGCAAAGGCCGAAGCCACCCATGAGGATGGTGGCGCCATCGGCCAGCTTTTCTATGGCGGCGTCAGCGGATGAGATGCGCTTGTCCAAGAGTGCTCCTCGGCCGAACTCGGCAGTGTACTGCAAGATGGGAATGGAGACGCAAGGAAGTAACGGGCCAAGAATTGGAAGATGATGTTCGGGAGTTATGCCCCTCCCCCTTTTTTCGTAAGTGCGGATTCTAAAGTACTTAGGCTTTGTGCAAGTCGATCGAAGTTCGAGACCGAGCGAGAGCCTTAAAATTAAAAAACGGCAGACAAGCTGCCGTTCATTAGGCCGTGTAAAAAACCACCTGAGCGCGTTATACACCAAAAGTCAGAGTTTGGGGCGCAGGAAGGTTTTTTTGGGATGCGGCAGTGCCTGAGTCGCGGGCAATGAAGCGGTCCGCAAGTGGTGAGAGATGGAGGGCTGGAGCAAGGAGTAGTTTGGTTCTGGATTTAATCAGAAATATCGATATTATAGTGGGATTCAATTCATGGTCGAGGATGGTCCTGATGAAAATGAATGAGTTGTGGCGTTTGCGGAGCAGAGCTTCCGCGACGATTGGATTCGGTATGCTCGCCGCGTGTATGGCGGCAGTTTTGGGATTCGCCACGCCTGTCTATGCCCAACACCGGATGCACGGACAGCCAGTAAAAGAGGATCGGAACCATCCGTGGATGAACGCCAGCCTTTCGCCGGACGAGCGGGCGAGCATGGTGCTGAAGGAGATGACGCTCGACGAGAAAATCGATCTGCTGCACGGAATGGGCATGCCGGGATGGCCTCGCGAAGTGCAGAATCCGGAGCCAGAACTGGGAAATGGCGGCGCGGGATTTGTTCTTGGAGTGCCGCGGCTGGGGATTCCGTTTATTCAGATGAGTGACGCGGCGTATGGCGTGCGGAGCAGCGCGGAGAATGGGCGGTATTCGACGGCGATGCCTTCGAACCTCGGTGCAGCAGCAAGCTGGGATACCGAGGCGGCGTGCGCGTACGGAACCGTGATCGGGAAGGAGTTGCGCGCGCAGGGATATAACATGACTCTGGGCGGCGGCGTGAACATCACGCGCGAACCTAGGAATGGCAGAACCTTTGAATATTTGGGCGAGGATCCCATCCTCGCGGGAACGCTTGTCGGGAACTTGATGAAGTGCGAGCAGGCGCAGCATGTGATTGGCGACATCAAGCACTACGCGGTGAACGATCAGGAAAGCGGGCGAAATGAAGTGGACGCAATTATCAGCAAGCGCGCGATGCGGGAGAGCGATTTGCTGGCGTTTGAGATTGGCGTGGGGATTGCCGACCCTGGCGCGGTGATGTGCTCGTACAACGCGGTGAACGGAGACTTCGCTTGCGAGAATAAATATTTGCTGACGGATGTTTTGAAAAAAGAGTGGGGATTCAAGGGATTCGTAGTTTCGGATTGGGGCGGAACGCACAGCACGGTGAAGGCTTCAGCGGCGGGCTTGGACAATGAGGAGCCGCTCGATGAGTTTTTTGGGGCGAAGCTGAAGGCGGCAGTAGAGGCGGGCAAGGTCTCGATGGCAGAGCTCGACGACCACGTGCGGCGCGTGCTGCGGTCTGAGTTTGTGAGCGGGATTGTGGATTATCCGATGCAGAAAAGTGTAGCGGATGTTGAAGGTAACCTGGCGACGGCGCAAAAGGTCGAGGAACAAAGCGCCGTGCTGCTGAAGAACAACGGGCTCTTGCCACTCAGTGCAGGAGCTGTGCACTCGATAGCGGTCATCGGTCCTCACGCGAATGAGGGCATGATGTCGGGCGGCGGGTCGGCACAAGTGGACGCTCCGGGGAGGCCGTCGGCGGGATGGCAGGCGCAAGTGTGGTTCCCGCCATCACCCATAAAGGTGCTGCAAGCCAAGTTCCCGGGGGCGAAAGTGCAGTTTGATTCGGGCGCAGATCCGGCGAGCGCGGCGGCGCTGGCGAAGAATTCGGATGTTGCCATCGTGTTCGCGTACCAATGGGAAAGCGAAGGAATGGATTTGCCGAATTTGTCGCTGCCCGTGAAGCAGGACGAAATCATCGACGCAGTGGCGGCGGCGAATCCGAAAACGATCGTGGTGCTGGAGACGGGAACGGCAGTGACGATGCCGTGGGTAGCCAAAGTGGGGGCAGTTTTGGAAGCGTGGTATGCGGGCAGCAAGGGAGCGGAGGCCGTGGTGAACATTTTGCGCGGCGACGTGAATCCGAGCGCGAAGCTGCCGATGACGTTTCCCAAGAGCGAGTCGGATTTACCGCACCCGAGGCTGACGCAGCCTGGGCCGGGGCAAACAGGTGAAGAAGCGGTGATGAAGACGGGCGAGGCCAAACCGACGTTCACCGTGCACTATCAAGAGGAATTGAAGGTTGGATACAAGTGGTATGACGCGGAGAAAAAGGCGGTGCTCTTTCCGTTCGGGCATGGGTTGTCGTACACCACCTTTGCTTATTCAGGGTTGAAAGTTACGGCTGGGAAAGAAACGGCCGCGAGCTTCACAGTGAAGAACACGGGAAAACGTGACGGAGCGGAGATAGCGGAAGTATATGCCGCGCTGCCTGCCAGCGCGGACGAGCCGCCGAAGCGATTGGTGGGATGGAGCAAGGTGTGGCTGAAGGCAGGCGAGAGTAAGGAAGTGAGCGTGAGCGTGAATGCGAAATACTTGTCGATCTACGACGAGTCTGCGGGCGGGTGGAAATTGGTGCCTGGCGGCTACACGTTTATGGTGGGCGGATCGTCGCAGGAATTGCCGCTGAGCGCGAAGGCCGACCTGAAATAGAAAGAGAAAAGTGAGCTGGAAGGGTCAGTTGGGTCGTGGTGTGCCCGCAAACTGCGGTCTAAGGCGCGCTAAAGGGCCTGGCTCCAAGCTTCCTTTTGCCAGAACGGATGCCCCGAGAGGCGGGCGGACGTCAACAAGAACAGCAGACCAAGGACAGCGGCCCCAGGCACAATAACCCCACGGCCTTCCATGCAGTCCACGATGGCGTCCAAGAGTTGAATGGAAGCTGTTAGCAGGATCAGGTGTTGAGAGTGCCTTTGGATCGAAAGAGCATCGAGGCCACCAACAAAACGGCAAGCGTTGCGTTGCGCGAGAAGACGTACTCCGCATAGATGTGAACGGCGGCATTGATCTCATCGTGGGGAGAGAGGAGCATCGCGGGATTAAGAATAGCGCCGAGCAGCACGATCACTTGTAGCCACCAAGGTAATCGGCTGGTTGCAGGCTGCGCAGTGCGGAGATTTGTTAATGTGACTGGGCGGGTGCTTTGAAGCTCGGACATGGCTGCGCTCCATCTGGGCAGCACGGTGGATTGCGATGTGCTTGCTTGAGGGTGGTTACGCGTGCTGCTGGTGAAAAGTTATCGAGACTTGGTGTGCGCCTCTAAGGCGGCACCGGCTTTAACGAAAAACTAAGGCGATTCATGCTAAAACCCGGAGGCCACAATGCGGTTGGAATCAGTGTTTGCCAACCGGGAAAGAGCCTCCCCATGTGCGTGAATGCCTCAGGCAGCGGTAAAGCGCTGCTTTCAAGCAACTCAATTTGGACAATCTTGATTGGCAATGCTTCGCGGCGCTACGCGATAGGGATTTGTGCCGCTCTGCTGGCGTGGTGTTCTGCGGGGCGTGCGCAGGAGACCAATGCGGCGCCTGCATCGGCGGAGGAGGTCAAAGAGCTGCGCGAGGCAGTGAAGAGCTTGGTCGCGCGCGTGACGGAATTAGAAAGCGCGCTGAAACAACGACAGCCTGCATCCGCCGGAGTCGAGAGGAGCGCGTTCGTTGCCGGCGCTGTGCCAGCGGCCAGCGGAGACGCGGCGACGGCTTCGCTGACGACAGCGTCTACCGCCAGAGTGGAGGCAACAACTTCAATGGCAATTGCGCCTGCGCAAAGCGCTGCCCTGGAAGCCCCTAAGGAACAGATAAACACCGTTGATCGCGGGATTCTTGACTACCTGCACGGCGCCACGCTGAATTTCGCCGTGGATGAATATTATGAGTACAACTTCAGCGATCCCGTGGGACGAGTGAACGCGCTGCGGGCGTACGACGTTCTAAGCAACAACATCAGTTTGAATCAGGCGGATTTGGTGTTCGAACGCGCTCCGGATGTTGACGCGGGGCGGCCGTTTGGACTCCGCCTGGACTTGCAATACGGCCAGGCCACCGACACTTTGCAAGGAAATCCCGCGAACGAACCAAGGCCGCCGATCTATCAAAATATATATCAGGCTTATGGAACCTACGTGCTGCCGATCGGCAATGGGCTGACCGTGGATGTCGGCAAATTTGGAAGCTCGATCGGAATCGAAGGAAACTACACCAAAGACCAGATGAATTATTCGCGATCCTATTGGTTCGATTATCTGCCGTTCTACCACATGGGCCTGCGCGCTGGCTACAAAGTAAACGATATGCTGACATTGAACTATTGGCTGGTCAATGGCACGAACCAAGCGGAAGCCACCAACGGTTACAAGGATGAGCTGTTTGGGTTCACAGCCACGCCAAATAAAAACATCTCCTGGAATGTGAACTATTACGTGGGGCAAGAGCACCCTGACCGCGTTGTAGTGTCGTCGAGCGGGCCGATACCAGTCCAGCCGGGGCTGACGTTTCAGGGGATTACGCCTGCGCCAAACGGCAAGCTGCACATTTTTGACAGCTACGTGAACTTGCAGGTGGCGCCGAAACTGACGTTTGCGTTGGAAGGCGACTACGTGATTGAGCGCGAGTGGCAGAATACGGTTACAGCTTTGGGGCAGTCGTCGGCGCCCTCGCACGTCATTGGAGGTGCAGGCTACGCGAAGTACCAATTCTCGCCAAAGTTTGCCGTGGCGGGGCGGGCCGAGTACTTGTCGGATCGTGGCGGGCTTTTCAGCGGGATTACGCAGGCTTTGAAAGAAACTACTTTGAGTTTCGATTACAAGCTTTCCGATGGATTCTTAATGCGATACGAGTGGCGGCGGGACTTCTCGAATCAGCCGTCGTTTTTTACGGATAAGACGGGCGTGCTCAGCAAGGAACAGCAGACTCTCGGCGTCGGGATTGTTTGGTGGGTAGGGCGGAAGGAAGGGGCTTGGTAGACGGAAGTTAAAGGGGCGCGGCGGAGGCTGCGGTCTGCGGGCCGGGCCCATCGGGCAGGGCCCTTCGAAGCTCCCTTCGTTCCTTAGGACGAGCAGGGTAAACGTGCCGTGCCCCTACAAGGAGCGGAGGAGTTTGTAGAGTTCGTTGGCGGCATCGAAGTCGGCTTCGAGGTCGCGGGAAGCCAGGCGTTCGCGGAGGTCGTCGAGGCGACGGGCGAAGAGGTCGAGGGCGGCGGAGAGGACTTCTTTGTTGGTTAGAACGATGTCTCGCCAGGTGGAGTAGGGGCTACCGGCTAGACGGAGGGCGTCGCGGAGGCCGGGGCCGGCTAGCGTGATGGGGAGGCCGTTTTCGTCGAGATGATCGTAGAGGAAGGAGCCGAGGGCTACGCCGGTGAGTTGCGGGAGATGAGAGGCGAGGCCCACGGCGTAGTCGTGTTGTTGGGCACCAAGCCAGAGGGGGCGGGCGCCGATTTTTTCCAGGATTTTTACGAAGGCAGAGATGCGGGCGTCGTGTGCATCGGAAGTGGGGCCGATTAGGGCGTAGGTGTTGTTGCGGAAGAGGTCGGCGTCGGCGTGGGCGATGCCAGATAGTTCCCTCCCTGCCATCGGATGGCCACCGAGGAAGAGTTTTGTGGAATCGTCGGGGAAGAGGTCCGAGGTCTCTTCTGCGATTCGGACTTTTGTGCTACAAGCATCGGTGATGAGCGCGTGGCCGGGCGCGAGGCGAGCGATTTCAGGGAGAAGATCGAGAGTGGTGCCGATGGGTAGGGCAATGTAAACAAGATCCGCATTTTCCAGGGATGGGGCAAGGTCGGCGGAGAAGGCGGCGTCGACGGCGTTGCGACATTGCGCCTCGTGGAGGACTTCGGGGCGGTCCCAGCCTGTGATGTGAATATCGGTCGTGTATTTGCGCAGGGCTAGTGCGAAGGAGCCGCCGATCAGGCCCGTGCCGAGGATAGTGACGCGGTTGATGAGGTGGGCTGAGGGCATGAATCAAGCCATGCGGCGGCCGATGGCTGGGGCGATGATGCGGAGCTCGGCCATGAGCTGGGTGAAGGAATCTGGGTGGAGCGATTGCGCGCCGTCGGAGAGGGCGTGATCGGGATCGTTGTGGACTTCGATGAGCAGGCCATCTGCTCCCGCGGCGACGGCGGCGCGGGCCATGGGCGGAACTTTATCGCGGCGACCGGTGCCGTGAGACGGATCGGCGAGCATCGGCAGGTGCGAAAGTTTTTTGATCACCGGGATGGCAGCGATGTCGAGCGTGTTGCGCGTGTAAGTTTCAAAGGTGCGGATGCCGCGTTCGCAGAGAATGACGTTGTAATTGCCGCCGGCGAGAATGTATTCCGCACTCATCAGGAGCTCTTCCATGGTGGCGGACATGCCACGCTTAAGGAGGACCGGTTTGCGGACTTCGCCGAGGGCGCGAAGGAGAAAGTAGTTCTGCATGTTGCGCGCGCCTACCTGAAAAATGTCGACGTAGCCGAGCATCATCTGGATTTGCGATGCGTCCATAACCTCGCTGATGGTGAAGAGTCCGAATTTGTCGGCGGCTTCGCGCATGAGTTTCAGGCCTTCTTCGCCGAGGCCTTGGAACGCGTATGGCGATGTGCGCGGCTTGAAAGCGCCGGCGCGGAGAATTTTTGCGCCGGCTTTGGCGACGCTCTCCGCGATGGAATGAATTTGTTCGCGTGATTCGACGGAGCAAGGGCCCGCAGCGACGACGACTTCATTGCCGCCGATTTTCACGCCTCGGCCAAGATCGACAATGGTGCCTTCGGGCTTAAACTGGCGGCTGGCGAGCTTGAAGGGCTGCGTGATGCGCATGACTTCGCGCACACCTTCCAGGAGCTCGAAATCGCGGTGATCGAAATCGCGATGGACGCCGACGGCGCCGAGAACCGTGTGCGATTCACCCGTGGAGCGGTGAACGTTGAAGCCTGAGGCGACGAGGCGATCGATGACGTGCTGGATTTGCCCGTCGCTGGCGCCTTCTTGCATTACGATGACCATGGTTGTTTTGATTCCCTTTCGATTGCAGCGAATTCTACGCGGCAAAGATGCCGGGCTAAAGCCCGGCGCTAGGACTACTGCCCTTGTTAAGACCGAGCAAACCGATCATTCATTCCCGCCTTTGTTTTGCTTGCCGTCGGGATGCATGGCGTTGCGCTCTGCGGCGCGGGCTTCGTCGATGATGCGTTCGAAGAGACGGCGGATGGCGGCGTCCGTGAGCGGGCCGGGATTAGCGCGTTCGGCGTTCGCGAGGACTTCGTTTTCGCGGTCCGGTTGATAGAGCGGGATGTTGCCCGCCTGCTTCAACTTGCCGATTTCGAGGGCGCAGTGCGAGCGCTCGTTCAAGAGTTCGACAAGCTTTTTGTCGATTTCATCGATGCGGCGACGCCAGTCGCTGAGGTTCATGGAGCTACCTCGCGGCGGGAGAGGCCGTGCCGGGCGGCTTCTCTTAGGGAACGGATTCGGGCAGCGAGTGCGGACGAGGCTGCATCGATCGCGGCGGGTGTGGGATTCGCGCCGGTGGCCTTTTCGATTTCAGAGACCAGCGCCGAGCCGACGACGGCGGCATCGGCCAGGCCGCCTAGAACAGATACGTGGCCGGGGAGCGAGATGCCGAAGCCGACGGCGATGGGAAGTTGCGTGACTTTGCGCGCGCGTCGCAGAAGGGCCGGGAGATCGTCGGGAAGAGCGTCCTTCGCGCCGGTTACGCCGGTGCGCGAAATTAAATAGAGAAAGCCGGAGGACACGGCGGCGATCTTCGCGAGGCGGTCGTCGGTGGACGTGGGAGCGCCGAGGAAAATCGTATCGAGGTGATGCGCGGCGAGAATGTGACGATAGTCGTCCGATTCTTCGGGAGTGAGATCGGTGATGAGGACGCCGTCGGCGCCAGCTAATGCAGCGGCGTTCGCAAATTTTTCCAGGCCCATCTGCAGGACGGGATTGTAATAGCTGAACAGGACGATGGGAACTTCACTGGACTTACGGATTTCATGGACTAGATCGATGACCTGGGCGAGCGTGGTGTGAGATTTGAGGGCGCGCTCGGAAGCGCGCTGGATGGTTGGGCCGTCTGCCAAGGGATCACTGAAAGGGATACCAAGTTCGATCACGTCGGCGCCAGCCTCTGTTAAAGCCAGGACGAATTTGTGCGTGGCGTGCAGCGTGGGATCACCTGCGGTGATGTAGGCGACGATGCCAAGTTCGCCGGACTCGCGTAGTTCGGCGAATTTTTTGGAGATGCGAGTCAAGTTGGAGGTTGCCGAGGCCATTGTTTTTGCAAGAAAGATTAGAGCAGGCGGGAATAGGTGTCCATGTCTTTGTCGCCGCGGCCGGAGAGGTTGAGGATGACGAGGTCGTCGGCGGTCAGGCGCGACCGGCGTTCGATTAGGCCGGCAATAGCGTGGGCCGATTCGAGAGCGGGGATAATGCCTTCAGTGCGCGAGAGGAGACGCGCGGCTTCGAGCGCGGCCGAATCGGAGACAGCAGCGTATTCGGCGCGGCCTTCGTCGGCGAGCCAGGCGTGTTCGGGACCGATGGCGGGATAGTCGAGGCCGGCAGAAATGGAATGCGTTGTGGCGATCTGGCCGTCCTCGGTTTGCAGAATGTAAGTGTAAGTGCCTTGCAGAACGCCGGGGCGCGCGCCGGTGAAGCCTTGATGAGCGGCTAAGCGGGCAGCGTGCTCACCAAGCTGGCCGCCGCGGCCGCCGGCTTCAATGCCGACCATTTTTACGGAAGTATCACGCAAGAATTGGTGGAAGAGGCCGATGGCGTTCGAACCGCCGCCAACACACGCGAAGAGATGCGTCGGCAGACGTTTTTCAGCGACGAGAATTTGTTCGCGAGCTTCACGGCCGATGACCGATTGAAAATCGCGGACCATCGTGGGATAGGGATGCGCGCCGAGAACGGAGCCGAGAAGGTAGTGCGTGTTGCGGACGTTGGTGACCCAATCGCGCATGGCTTCGTTGATGGCGTCTTTCAAAGTGCGGCTGCCGGAATCGACGCTGACAACTTGCGCGCCGAGCATGCGTATGCGCGAGACGTTGAGAGCCTGGCGCGCCATGTCTTCCGTGCCCATATAAACGACGCATTCGAGGCCGAGATGCGCGGCGACAGTGGCGGAAGCGACGCCGTGTTGCCCAGCACCGGTTTCCGCAATAATGCGCGGCTTGCCCATTTTTACGGCGAGCAGACCCTGGCCGATGGCGTTGTTGATTTTGTGCGCACCGGTGTGAAGCAAATCCTCGCGCTTGAGGTAGATGCGCGGGCCCCCGAGATGCGCGGTGAGGCGCGCAGCAAATTGCAGCGGCGTGGGGCGGCCCGCGAAGTCTTTCAGGAGATCGGCGAATTCGGCCTGGAAGCGCGCATCAGTTTTCGCGGCTTCATAGGCCCGCTGGAGCTCGAAGAGCGGCACCATCAGCGTTTCGGGAACGTAGCGTCCGCCGTAGGGGCCGAAGCGTCCAGGTGCGAATGTTGCGGAGTGAATCGTCGAGCTCATGGCGCAGGTCGACCTGTTTCTGGCGCGTTCAGCTGCGCTTCCGTGCGACGGACTTCGTCAATAAATTCCTTCAACCTGGCGTGATCTTTTTTGCCGGGCTTGGATTCGACGCCGCTGGCAACGTCAACTGCGTAAGGACGCACGGTGCGAATCGCGGCACCGACATTTTCGGGCGTGAGAGCACCCGCTAGCATAATACGGTGGGCGGCGACGGCTCGCCGGGCAACGTTCCAATCCGCGTTGACGCCCGTGCCGCCAAATTGGCCGACGCGAGAGCCATCAATCAAAAAAGCAAACGCGTCGTGATATTTGTCAAGCGTCGAGAGCGGAAAATCCGCGGCGACGCGAAAGGCTTTGATGACGGGAACGGTTCGCGAAACCTCGGAGACGATGGAAGGCGTCTCGTCGCCGTGAAGTTGGGCGGCGTTGAAGCGGACAAACGCGTGGAGCGAATTGATTTCCGAGGGCTTGGCGTTCACGAAGAGACCGATTGCCTGTACACCCGAAGGGAGCTTCGCGCGCATGGTGGCGGCTTCGACCGTGGAAACGCGGCGAAGGCTCTTCTCGTAGAAATTAAAGCCGAGCATGTCGGCCCCAGCATCGCATGCGGCTTTGGCGTCCGGCCAATTGGTGATGCCACAGATCTTGACGAGGATCATGGCTTGGTTAAACCGGCTGCGCGGACCGGCCTAGAAAAGTTCCCAGGGCGGCCGCCGGATCCGGCGAGAGCATAAGAGTTTCGCCGATGAGAAAAGCGTCGAAGCCGGCGCCTCGGAGTTTGGCGAGATCTTCGTGAGTGCGCAGACCGGATTCGCTGACGGCGATGCAAGCATCGGGGATGCGTTCGATCAGCTCGAAGGAGGTCTCGACGCGGAGCTCCAGAGTTTTCAGATCGCGATTGTTGACGCCGATGATGCGGGGTTCGGCTGCGAGAGCGCGGTCGAGCTCAGCGGCGGTGTGAACCTCGACGAGGGGCTCCATGCCAATCTCGCGGCCGAGAGCGATGAGGTCGCGAAGAAGTTCATCGCCGAGGGCGGCGACAATCAGCAAAAAGCTGTCCGCGTCATTGGCGCGCGTTTCCCAGACTTGCCACGTATCGAAAATGAAGTCTTTGCGAAAAACGGGGACCTTAACGGCATTGCGCGCGTCGCGGAGATTCTTCAGCGAGCCGCCGAAGAATTCGCCTTCGGTAAGCACCGAGAGCACAGCGGCGCCCGCTGCCTCCAAAGTCTTGGCCAACTCGACCGGATGGAAAGGCTCGCGCAGAATTCCTTTTGAGGGTGAAGCGCGTTTCAATTCGGAGATAATATTTAAGGAATTCCGCGTGAGGGCCGTGGGAAAATCGCGGAGCGGCGTAGCAGCGTTCACACCATACCGCAGCGCCGCTTCGGGGAGGACCCGTTTGCGGTGATCGACCTCAAGACGGCGCGCGTGAAGAATGCGGTCGAGGACGGTCCCGCTGTCAGCTTGGGCGCTCATAGCCATTGCTTTGTATGCTAGAGGCGGAAGGTAGTAGTGTCAATTGGCGAGCGGAAGAAGTCAAAAATGGAAGGCCGAGGGCTGAAAACCAAGAGAAAGTGGCCTGACCGAGGATCGCGGTCTACGGGGGAAGGAATGGGATACCGAGAAGAATATGGGTTGCTGCTGGAAGAGCTTGCGAGGGAGGCGGACGCGATCGCGATCCGATATTTCCGGGCAGACGAGATTCGCATAGACAGAAAGAACGATGGCTCAGCCGTGACTCAGGCAGACCGCGGCGTGGAAGAGATGGCACGGGCCAGAGTGGCCGCCAGCGGGTTGGTGATGGATGTTTTGGGCGAAGAGATGGGCGGCGAAAATGCGAAAGGGCCGGCCACGACGGGGCGCGCTCGATTGATCATCGATCCTATCGACGGGACGGAAGAGTTTTCGCGTGGGATTGCGACGTTTGGGACGCTGCTGGGGATCGAGCGCGATGGCGAGATCGTTGCGGGAATGGCGACCGCCCCGGCGCTGGGCGTGCGCTGGTGGGCTTATCGCGGCGAAGGCGCGTATCGGAATGGAAAAAGAATCCACGTTTCGAACGTTGAACGTTTGAATGCGGGAATGGCGTTCACAGGCGGGACGGGACAGAACAAAAATAAAGAGAAGGTCGAAAAGATGCGGCGGCTCTTGGACACGGCGCGGCATGGGCGCTCTCTCGGCGGATTCTGGCAGCACATGCTGGTAGCCGAGGGCGCGATAGAGGCGGCGCTGGATTTGCATTCGAAAGCGTGGGACTTGGCTCCGCTTGGACTGATTGTGGAAGAGGCAGGCGGTCGGGCGACGGACGTAAACGGAAAACGATCGATCTACAGCGGGAATATGGTGAGCACTAACGGGAAGATCCATGACGAGGTGCTCGCACTCTTGCAGTGAGTCGGAGCATGTGAGACAGAACCTTGCGAGGCGATAATGGATTCGAGGTATCTGGCATTTGCAGGACTAGCGGCGGTTTTAACGATCACGCCTGGCACGGATATGGCGCTGTTGGCGAAAAATGTGTTTACGAGAGGAAAGAAAGGATCGTCTGCGACGATTGTGGGGATTTGCTCTGGGTTGTTCGTGCATGCGGCTGCGTCGGCTCTAGGGCTTTCCGCGATTCTGGCGGAATCGGCGCGGGCGTTCGAAATCGTGAAGTGGGCTGGCGCGGAGTACCTGTTTTATCTTGGAGTTCGCGCGCTGATGCGCGCGTGGAAAAAGTCTGCTCTGATCTGCCTGGAGCACGCGCCGAGCCCGATGGTGAGAAACATGACATGGCGGCCGAGCTATTTTGAAAGGCTGTTCACAAACCTGCTGAATCCGAAGGTAGCCCTATTTTATCTTACGTTTTTTGCCGCAATTTATTGCGCCAGGCGATCCCGTTCTGCGAGTCTCGCTTTTGTTGGCGTGCCTGCACGTGGCGATGAGCGTTGTTTGGCTGGTAATCTACAGCGCCGCGTTGCATAGATTGAATGCAACCTTGACGCGCAGTGGCGTGCAGCGCGGTATCGAAGCGGTGACGGGAGGACTGCTCATGGCGCTGGGAACGAGGCTGGCGTTTGCGAAAAGATAGGTGGCAGCCGCATAGAAAACGTGGGGAGTAACGATGATCAAAATTAAGCGGATATACGAAAAACCAGCGAAAGAAGATGGATGGCGCGTGCTCGTGGATCGATTGTGGCCGCGGGGGATGAAAAAAGAGGCCGCGCACCTGGACGCGTGGATGAAGGATGTGGCACCGAGCGATGCTTTGCGGAAGTGGTTTGGCCATGAGCCGAAAAAATGGGGCGATTTTCAGAGGCGATACCGGAGCGAGCTTTCGAAAAAGAGAGAACTGGTCGCGGAACTGAAGAAAATGGCGAATGAGCACGGAACGCTCACCCTGCTCTTTGGGGCGAAAGATGAGGAGCACAACGAAGCCGTGGTGCTGGCGAATGCCCTGAACGCAAAGTAAAGCAGATTTTTCGGCGCCCCAGCCACGAAATTCCTCGACTTGGCAATAGCTCGCCAAATTGGACGTTTTGTCCCGGACGGCGAGTACCTAATCTTAGCTGCGGAAGAAAGACCATGCATTGTTTTGCGAGGCTCTGCGAGGGAATTCTAATGGAAATTAAGGTACAAGCTGAAAAGGCAGAGGAGCTTAGGAAGCTGCATCATGGGCCTCGAATTTTGGCGCTGCCAAATGCTTGGGACGTGGTCAGCGCGCGAATTCTGGAGGAAGTCGGCCATCCGGCGATTGCCACGAGCAGCGCGGCTGTAGCGTTTTCGCTCGGATATCCCGATGGGCAGCGCATTTCTCGTCGCGAAATGTTGGATGCGGTTGCGAGGATTTCGCGGGCGGTGCGCGTTCCTGTCACTGCCGACTTGGAGTCTGGTTACGGTAAAACGCGAGAAGAGATTGCGGATTTCACGAAAGCCATGGTGGCCGCGGGAGCGGTGGGCCTGAACTTTGAAGATGTGACGGGAGACGACGAGAGCACGCATGTGGAGTTGGTGTTGCAGGTGAAGAAAATTCACGCAATTCGAGAGACGGCGGCGGCGATGGGCGTGCCAGTCGTGATCAACGCGCGGACGGACATATATTTGATGCCGATCGGGCCGGAGGCTACTCGATTTGAGAGGACCGTCGAGCGGTTGCGCGCCTATCGTAGCGCGGGGGCGGATTGCTTGTTCGTGCCAGGCCTGTGCAATCGCGAAACCATTGCAAAACTGGTGAAAGCGCTGAGTGCACCACTAAACATTCTGGCATCGCCGGGCTGCCCATCGCTCGACGAACTTGAAAAAATGGGAGTGGCTAGGGTAAGCGCCGGGTCGTCGGCGATGCGAGCGGCGATGGGTGCGTTTCAACGAGTCGCGAAGGATTGGCTGGCGCACGGGTCCTATGATTCGCTGCATCAGGTAACTGTGCCCTACGCCGAACTGAATCAGATGATGGCGCGGCGGCTCTCCTGATACGTTTAACTTCCTCTATGGCTGAGAAAAAACTACTCCTGAGCGTTCTCAACCAAGAAATCACCTCGTGTGGGAAGTGCCAGCGTCTCGTCGAATACCGCGAAAAAGTAGCGCGAGAAAAGCGACGGGCGTTTCGCGAGTGGACGTACTGGGGCAAACCTGTCCCGGGATTCGGCGATCCAAATGCGGCGTTGTTGATTCTAGGGCTAGCGCCTGCGGCCCACGGTGCCAATCGGACGGGGCGCGTATTTACCGGAGATCGCTCCGGAGAATTTCTTTACGCGGCGCTCTACAAAGCCGGCTTTGCCAATCAACCAATTTCGCTGCGGCGCGACGACGGGCTGCGCCTCAAAAATGCTTACATCGCGGCGACAATACGTTGCGCGCCCCCAGCAAACAAGCCTCTTCCATCGGAAATCATGAATTGTCGAAGCTACTTGGTTCGCGAGCTGGAAATCTTACAGACCCGTGCGGTACTGGCCCTCGGAAAAATCGCATGGGATGCGTACCTGGAAATTTTGAAGCAGCGCGGCCTCATTGCATCCAGAGCAGCATTCCACTTCGCGCACGGCGCTGAAACGGAGCTCCCGGAGGGAGGCCCACGGCTTTTCGGCGTGTACCACCCGAGCCAGCAAAACACCCAGACTGGGCGAGTGACGCCTGCCATGTACTCGCAAGTGTTGGCGCGGATTCGCCGGTTCCTCTCCAAGTAAGTTCCCCGCTTCTGCCGTGCCAATGCTTATCCCTGCACTGTCAGCATTAGCAGACAGTGCAGGGACGCAAATTCCTGACAGGCTTCCGCTTCCCTAGCGATGTCCGCCCAGCCTGACTTTCAACTGGCTGCTTTTTCAGCCACTTACCGGTGCAGTGGAAAATGGCAATGGCGAACGACATGCATTTTGGATTGGCAGACGTTGAAGCTTGGAGGCAATCATGCGGACAATGAATGGAAGGCGATACGCATCATCGGCGGCCGCGCTGACAGTGGCTCTAGGGTTCGGCATGGCGTGCGCGGCACAGGAAACTTCGCGGGATCAAGTTCCGCAGCCGTCACAAGAAAGGCCGATTGTTTCTGCTGACAAGATCGGAGCGCCCGAGGACCAGGCGGCGAAGGCTGCGGACGGCAAGCGCCACGGATTGCCGCTCGAGACTTATGGCGTTGCGCCCGGTACAAAATTTCTGGTGTCGCTGGAAGATGATCTGAGCACTAAAGGCACTGCGGAAAGAGCAAAATTCAAAGTAAAAACGCTGGAACCGCTCGAAGCGGGCAGCGGGATTTACTTGCCATCCGGCGCGGAAATCGAGGGCCACGTGAGTCATGTGGAATCGGCGGGCACGACGGGGCGCGCGAGAATATGGCTGACCTTTGATGAAATTCACACCAAGTTCGGGCGTTTGCCTATCGTTGCAGAAGTCGTGAGCGTTCCCGGCGAGCATAGCGTGAAGAACAAACCCGGCCAGGAAGGCTTGATCGAGGGAAGAAGCAGCACGCAGGAAGACGCAGCGCAAGCCGCTGCCGCAGGGGCGGCGCTCGGCGCGGTGAAAGGCGTCAAAGACAAGGACAAAAAGGAAGCCGCGGAGGGTGCGGCGTTGGGCGCAATCACAGCGTATCTCGTAGAGTCAGGGCGTGGTCGCGAGTTGGAATTGCCAAAGGGCGTGAAGCTGGAATTGGAGCTGGAACGGGCGCTGTACTTGGTTAAAGAGTAGAGCCAGGCGGGCGCCGATGGTGAACACCTAAGCGAGGGGTGACAGAAGGACAAAGCTGAAATTCGAGCTAGAACTAAATCATGGATTTGTTGACGCCGGGGATGAGCCGGCGCAGCGCGGAGGCTGCGCCGGCTCTACGTTTTCGTTTTGCGATCTTCTTGAGGATTTGATGCCCTCCGGCTCCGGCGTGACAACAGCAGGCTTGGCAAGCGTGGCGTGAGCTTGTTACAGTCGAAGTGTCCAGCCTGCACCAGAATCTGAGAAAATAAGACGTTCCGCATGGGAGAGGCGTGACTGCATGGGGGAGGAGTCGAGAAGTGTGGTGCGCGCGATGGAGCCGCTCGAGCGCAAGGACCGCGTGCTGATTGTCGAGGACGAAGACAACGCGCGCAGAGGCTACGAACAGCTCTTGCAAAGATGGGGCTTCGATGTGCTTGGTGTGGCGACCGCGGAAGAGGCGCTGGCGAAATTCGCCAGCTATCAGCCCGACACATTAATCGCGGACGTCGAGCTGCCCGGAATGAACGGACTGGATTTGCTCAAACAGCTGGGACCGGAACTGCTGGACGTTCCCGCCGTAATCATCACAGGAAAAGGAAGCGAAGAGCGTGCCGTGGCGGCCATCGAATCCGGAGCGTTCTGGTACATCGAAAAGCCACTGAAGGGGCCAGTGCTTAGAGCTTTGCTTGACCGCGCTCTAAGCAAAGCACGCGACGCGCGCCAGCTCGTTGTGCTACAGCGCCAGTTGCGTGAGGCGGGACGGCTAGGCGAACTGGTGGGCGCGTCAAAGCCGATGCAGGAAGTGATGCGCATCGTGGAGATGGCTGCGCCGAGTTCGGCATCCGTGCTGATCACCGGAGAGACCGGTTCTGGAAAAGAGATTGTCGCGCGGACAATCCACAAACTATCTCCGCGAGCAAACGGGCCTTTTGTGCCCATCAACTGCTCCGCGATTCCCGAATCACTGATGGAAAGCGAAATTTTCGGCCACGAACGCGGCGCGTTCACCGGCGCAGCCGAACGGCGCATCGGCTGCTTTGAACTTGCTGATGCTGGAACGCTGCTGCTCGACGAGATCGGCGAGATGCCCGCGCCAACACAAGCGAAACTCCTGCGCGTGCTGGAAGACCGCAAAGTGCGCCGCCTGGGAAGCAAGAGCGAGACGCCCGTGGATGTGCGCGTGCTCGCATCGACAAACAAAGATCCGGAAAAAGCCGTATCCAGCGGGGAGCTGCGCCAAGACCTGTATTTTCGGTTAAACGTCTTTCACATCAATCTGCCTCCCCTTCGCGAGCACAAAGATGATATTCCTCTCCTGGTGGAACACATTTTGCGCGACCTTAACGCCAAACACGGGAAGCACGTGCGGGGCATCGGCGCGGAAGTGCTGGATATTTTCATGAGCCACACCTGGCCAGGCAACATACGCGAACTGCGGAACATCCTCGAGCGTGCGGCGATCATGTGCGACAAAGAGATGATCACACGCGCGTGCTTGCCCGGAGAGTTTGGCAAAACGTCACCGAAGAGCCCCGGTGATCTGTCGTCCATCAAGTTCCCAGTTGGGACAACGGTTGACGCCATGGAGCGCGAACTCATCTTGCAGACGCTGAACGCCACGGGAAACAATAAGACGCGCGCGGCCGAACTGCTAGCCATCAGCCTCAAGACACTTCACAATAAGCTGAAAGAATACGGCGGCGAACGCGCCGAGGCAGAGTAGGAACCCGCGATGCAGCTGCGGCTGCGGACAAAACTCACGCTCGTGATGTCAGGACTCGTGCTGCTGGTAGTGGCGTGCGTGTGCATCGTGCTCGTAGCGCAACTACTCGATCAAGTCCTCCAGCAGACCGACAAACGAGCGCAAGAAATCGCCAGCCAGGTATTTGCGGCGGCCAAACGCGCCGTCCTGAATGCACCAAATGAAGGAATACGTCCCGAATCAACGAGTCCAAAGGACGTCCATGACTATGTGCGCCACGTCTTCGAGACCGACGAGGTCTTGCACGAGCAGTTGAGCGCCGCCAAATCGACTTTCCCCATATACGAAGTGTCGATTACAGATCGCGAAGGAATGGTCTTGGTATCGACGGACGACGCCAAGCAGGGAAAATTTGCGGCCCGGTGGACTCCGCTCTCGCAGCTTACGCAGCGCGGTTTGGCTCACGCCGTGAGAGTCTTGGCCGGGCCACCCAAAATCTATGAATTCAATTTTCCGTTCAACAATGGCAGCGAGGCCTTCGGCGAAGTTCGTGTGGCCATCGATTCGGGGCTGTTGGTGCATGATCTTTTGCCGAGCTTGCGGCGGCTAGCCACCATTGTTCTTCTGGCATTGGTAATTTCCACCGTGCTTGCAGCGGTGGTAAGTGGCGCAGCCCTGGCGCCTTTGGCGCGGATTTCCGAGCAGCTGGATCGCATCTCCGCCGGACAGTACGACGCGCCTTCGCCCGAAGTGAAAGGATTCGCGGGGAGCGGCGACGAACTCGGCCAGGTGAGCCGTAAAATTACGCAGGTAGGCCAGCAACTGCGCGGAGTTCACGAAATTTTCAGCACCATGCGCGAAAACATGAACTCCGTGATGGCTGGTCTCGAAGATGGCTTGCTGCTTTTTACACGCGACGCACGCGCGGTCATGGTCAGTCCGGCCGCGGAGAAATTTCTCGGCGCGCCCGCGGGCCAATTCCTCGGCAGGCGTGTGACCGATATATTTCCGATCGGGCATCCGCTACGGGATGCGCTGCACCTCGAAGGTGATGAATTGAGGGAGGTTGCCGCAGAAATCGAATTGAAAACGACAGAAGGAGAAAAGCGCGTCAGCGTAACCGTGCAAGGGATTCAAGAGGATGGCGAACGGATTGGTGCGCTGCTGACGCTGCGCGATCTCGATTCCATCGAGAGCATTAACACGCAGCTGCAGGTGAGCGAGCGGCTGGCCGCACTGGGGCGCATCACCGCGGGAGTTGCGCACGAAGTCAAAAATCCGCTCAACTCGATGCGCCTGTGGCTCGAAAATTTGAAGGAGTCCTTGCCGGAAGATTCCGACAATGGCGCAAAGCAAGCCGTGCAGGTGCTCGACAAGGAGATCGACCGGCTGGATGCCGTCGTGAAACGGTTCCTCGATTTCACACGGCCGATGGATGTGCGGCTCGAACCTACCCAGCTTGCGCAATTGCTGGCAGAGGTTCTCGAGATAGCCCAGCCGCAGATGCAAAAAGCCAACATTCAAGTTGCGCGGCTCTTGCCAATCGACGTGCCGGAAGTTTATGTCGATCGCGATTTATTGAAGCAGGCCGTGCTCAATCTGGTGCTGAACGCCGGGGAATCCATGCCCAGCGGCGGACAATTACGGCTGGTGCTGAGCCGCCGCGGCGAAATGGCGGAGATCAGCGTGGGCGACACCGGCAAAGGAATCCCACCCGAACACCGGCAGAAAGTTTTCCAGCTTTTTTTTACGACACGCCCGGGAGGAAGTGGCATCGGGCTGGCCAGCACGTTTCGCATTGTGCAGCTTCTCAACGGTTCGATAGACTTTACAACAGAGGTTGGTAAAGGAACGACATTTCGAATCGAACTGCCGCTCGCGGCGTGATGCGAATTGCTTTGCAGTCCCCATTGCATATGACGGAAACCTCCCCCCAACCCCAGCTTGCCGTGATGCGAGATCGTGCCCGGATTTTATTTGGCCTGCTAGGTTCCGCGGCGATCTTGGCAAGCGGGTGCGCCGCGCGAAAAAATCCAACCATTCCCTGGAACACGGCTGTGCTTGTGCGGCCAATCGCACCTCAACGTCCTTCCCCAGCGGAAGTTGACGAAGTTCCTGTCCCAGACATTGGGATGGAACTTCCGCCACCTCCCACGCCGCTGGCCACGCGAACTCCTCCTCCTCCAACGAGGCCACACAACACTTCGCCCCCGGCAAATTCAGGTGCGCGCACAGAAAAACCTGATACTCCGCAAATTGTTCCCGAGCTGTCGACGCGAGAATCAGCCTCATTGCAACGGGAGACGAATCAAAGTTTGGCCGCCGCCGAACGCAACCTTGCCGCCGCGTCCGGAAAATCGTTGAGCGCCACGCAATCCGACCTTGCTTCCAAAGTGCGCAGCTTTATTTCTGACGCGCGAGAATCAGGCCGGGAGGGCGATTGGGCACGAGCCCGCGATTTGGCGAAAAAGGCACAGGTTTTGTCCGAAGAACTCATTGGGTCGCTGTAATTCTCCTTAGCCCCGTAACTTCGATTCTTGCAAAACGGAAGCGCCTAGATGCGAAAGATGCCGCGTCAGATCCGCGAGTCGTGTGGAAGCTAAATGCATTGCCTGTCCCAGCATGAACCCGGCACAAAGTTGCGTTAAGATGGCTGCATGACAAAGTTTGATGTCGCCGTAGCGGGCGGCGGTTTGATCGGTGGATCGATTGCACTTGAGCTTGCGCGAGCCGGTTTACGCGTTGCCGTGTTTGACCGCCAGAATCCCGGGCAAGAAGCATCATGGGCTGGCGCGGGCATTCTCTCGCCGGCACCGGAGAGTGCGGCCATGGTTTCGCTCGTGCCGCTGGGCAAAGCGAGCATGGCGATCTATCCGGAATTCGTGGGCATGGTCGAGGAAATCTCCGGTCAAAGCGCAGGTTACCGCCCGAAGGGCACGTTGCAAGCGCTATTTTCGCGGGACGCGCTGGTGGAGCTCAGCACGATCGTAGCTCTGCATCATGGGCTGGGGCTGAAGGCGGAGCCGCTCCGTGCAGAGGACGCTCGCGAACTTGAGCCGTCTCTCAGTGAAGATCTCGAAGCTGCCGTGCTTCGGCCAGACGAAGCATCCGTCGACAATCGAGCTATGACGCAAGCTGTGCTGGAAGCCGCGCGGCGAAGCGGCGTGCAGTTTTTTCCCGGTCGTGGCGCGGAAGCAATCTGGTGCGAAGACGGACGATGCCTTGGCCTACATCTGAAAAACGAAAAGATCGAAGCGGAGCGGACGGTCATCTCAGCTGGATGCTTTTCCGCAGGTATTGAAGGAGTTGCAGCCTATGCGCCGGTGCGGCCAGCGAAAGGCCAAATGGTTGCGCTGCGCGCGGACGACCTTAAAATCGAAAGGGTTCTTTGGTCGGAAAACATTTATCTTGTTCCGCGAAATGACGGAAGAATTCTCGCAGGGGCAACCGTGGAGTATTCCGGCTTCGAAAAAGGTTTGACGGCAGGCGGTCTCGAAAAAATTCTCGCGGGAGCGATCGAGCTATCGCCTGATCTCGCAGCCGCGCGCGTGGAAGAAACCTGGGCCGGACTCAGGCCGGACTCGCCGGACCATCTGCCCATCCTCGGACCGACCGACATTGACGGCTTGCTTATCGCAACCGGACATTTTCGCGGTGGAATCCTGCTTACACCTATCACGGCGTGGCTTGTGCGCGAGTGGGTGACGCAACAAAGCGTCAGCGTGGCTTGGGACCGCTTCAGCCCGCTGCGGTTTCAGTCCGCTTCCGCGCACCGAGCTCCCGCTTAGAATTTTTGAAGATGGATTGACCATGGCTAGCCATAAGAATCAAGCGCGCTTCGCAATCATTGAGTGTGTTTTGTGAGGTCGGCTGCGGGAGGCGCGTTACTGCTGCGTCGCCGGAGGCGGCGTGATGGGCATGGCTCGCCCACTGTCAGTATATTGAATCTGATTCTTGTCCAAGGTCAGCTCGTGTTCGAGCACGACGTCGAGCGCCGAGCCGCGTGGAAGATGCGCTTCCGGACCTCGCGTCAAGAGAACCGCGCCGAGTCCCGCGGCTGCGCCTATTCCCGCGCCGATGCCCAGGCCTTTGGGTCCGTCGGCAATGGCGCCAATCCCCGCGCCGGTCGCGGTCGTTTCAGCGACGGTTTTTACGTCTTGCCCTTTGCCGCCCGCGCTGGTGATTTTTCCTTCGGAGTCCATGGTCTCTTTTCCGCCGGTGTCCGCGCTTCGGGGAGTTGCATTCAAATCCACGGTGTAGCCGTTTGGAAAAATCAGCGTATCCAAACGCATGCGAAATTCACCGCGCCCCTTGACCTTGCCGGGCCGCTTGGATTCGATCAGTTCGCCTCGAAGATACGAACCGACCGGGATAATAATGTGATTGTTCTGCGTAATAGGAAAAGACGTATGGAAATAAACGGAATCGCCGGCCTTCGCACTGCCCGTGGAGATGCCGTTTTCGAGAACGACAGCGACATGCGTGCCCGCGGGAACCCTGATTTTGTCCGAGGGAGCAGGCGGTGGCTGAGCGGCCGTCTGCCCAGGAGTTACAGCCGGTGGCGGGGCAGTCTGCGGACCGGGCGGCTGTTGCGCGCGGCTTAATTGCGGAAGCAAAAACAGGCCGGCGGCAACTAAAAGGCAGTAGTGATAAAAACTTCGGCGGGGAACTTCGCTCATCACATCCCTCCGTTACGCTTGGTCCGATGCGCCAAGGCAGGTACTGGATGTCTGAGTATATCGCTTGCATCCCCTGACAGAGAGCCGAATTTGCCGGGTCACGCGGCGTGTCAGTGCGGCTTAGCAATCCGAGACTACGCCGGTCAGTATCAGCGGATACAGCGCCACAAAGAGAGGAATCGCCACTATACAGAGCGCAACTATTCCCGCCACTTCCAAGCCTTTAACCGCTCTCGTCCCCAGAGCGAGAACAGGTCGCGGCGGCTCAGCCAGCTGATCGTAGCGGACCGTGTGGCCGTCCCCCAATACGTTGGACCTAACGAGAAATGTATCGTTGTTGGCATCGCTTATGGTGCCCGTGAGCACTTTTCCGCTCGCAAGTCGGACGTGAACGTATTGCTTCGGATGGCCAGCCACCGCGTAGACAGCTTCCCTCATGGGAACTTCATGTGGCGTCAAGGGGTGTTGGCTTGCGCTGTTGAAAAAAGTTGGTCGCAAGCGCGGTCTGACTTGGTTTCCCGAAGGGAGGCCCGGACGTAGTCCCTGAAGAGCCCGCAATTGATTTGCAGTGAGCTGGATGGACAGCGGTGCAATCTCCATGGACGTTGCTTTCGACGCCTTACTCTGCGACTCGCTTGCGAAGGTTGCATCTCGTTCTTGCGCCGAGATCAAGCGTGTACCAGGAAAAAGTAAGAAAATTAGAACGGCGATCGAAGAGATAAATCGTTTGCTTTGCATGCTACCCTCCAACTGGGAATTCGGAGCTCGCGAACCTAGTAGCGTGCAAATCTTTGGCCAATTCCCTTCTGGAAGCGTTTTTCAGTGAACGGAATTGAACTGTCTTTCGAATAACGCCAACGCATTGCAAAGACGAGTCTTGTCGCAGCCAAAACCCCGAAAAAATGCCTGGCCGTCCAGGTGATGATTCATTTCTGTCTTCGCGAAAAATGCTAGATGCAACCGATTTCCGACACTTGCAGGCTTCCTACTCCAGGCAGAGAAATTGCTCGCTGCGCACAATCACCCATTCTGGTTGACGGGGCGGAGGGAAACTGAGTAGCCTCGGGGAACTCACGAGCCGGGTTAGCAACGAGAAAGAGGACAAGGGCTATGGCAAAGCTGGCGTTGATTTATGGGATGAGGTTGTTGCCCGAGGAAGAGCTGGGAGAGGTTAAGGATGCGACGGTGGTGCTGAAGAATGGACGGACGGCGCGGATCTCTATGCACTTGATTTCAGGCAGCAAAGAGGAGATCGAAGCGACGTTCCACGAATCAGTCGCCGCGTTTTTTGATTTGTACCCGGAGATTTAGATTTCAAAAGAGGGAGGTTCGTGGTCAGCGGTTCGAGAGAAAAAATCAACGGTTGCCGAAATTTTCGGGATCAGCGTGGGGATCCCCCAGATTATCGTTGATGAGCACTGTGGATTGCCCCGTAAGCTCAAAGCGTTTGCGACACTTGAAGCAAGCGACGAGATCGTCGAGCCGGACCATGAAGGAAGTAGCCTTGGCAAACTTTCTCCGGTCTTCTTCGCCAGCGCCACGCGGCAATTCCCTCTTCTTCCGCGAGACCTTCCAGCGCACGGGAAATTCGAACTCGCCGCGGCAGCTTGGGCAGACGAGCTTGATCTTCCTGGTTTCTTCTTTTTCCGTGTAAAACGTGCGTTCGTCCATGGCTAAGTGGCGGGTGCGCTCACCGCGTCATCGATTGTAACAAATTCCAGGCCGAGGTCACGCCAACGTGGCAGCCAATGTTCGAGAGCCGCGAGAGTCGGCAAACGGTCGGCGTTCAGCTGACGGTGCGAACCATCGTGCAGACAGAGAATGTCGCCTGTGCTAGCCGCGCCATCTGCGGCGCCCGCTACGTTCAAGTTGCGTTTCGCACGAGCGGCGATTGGCCCCATGCGTGGTATGAGCCATTCCGAGGACGTAGCACGCCAATCGCCCGGAATCAGCGTCCACATCACGAGGCGCTGCTTTAATTCACGTGCAGTGGGAACCACCCACGGGTTGCGAACTCCAAATGGCGGCCGGAACCATCGCGGGGCAGCGCCCGTGGCTGCAACGATGGAGAAATTGCAGCAACGCAGCTCGACCATGATCTGATCCGGCTTGAGCCAGAAAAGATTGGGATGCGCGTCCGTGTGATTGCCGATGACGTGGCCCCGCGCGGCCGTCTCCTTAAGAAGGTCCGGGCATTCGCGCGCGTGCTTTCCGATAACAAAAAAAGTCGCGCGCGCCTTAAAGCGATCCAGCAGATCGAGCAGCTTCGGCGTGATGGCGGGATTTGGCCCGTCGTCAAACGTGAGCGCAAGCTTGCGTGGTGAATTTGTGCGGCAAACCGTCGCGCCAAAGAGCTGCGAACGAGGGTAGACCGCTCCGTAGGCAACCAGACCGGTGGCCGCGGCTGCCAGAGTAGGTGTAGCGGCAATCAGCCAGGGATTCATTGGCAACATTCTCGCACTTTAGGACGCACATCACCTATACGAACCTATGGGAGCAGATGTTTCCTCAGGATGTAGACGCGGCAGGCATAATAAAGGCTGCAAGCACATTCTGGATTTGGAGCTTCGATGCAATGCCCATTGTGCGGGATAGAATACGACCTGTCGCATGAGTGCTACGGAGTGGCATCGGAGCCAGCGCGTGAAGAGGCATGGCCTAACACCGGTGGGTTTGCACCTGGACACTATGTCCGCATGGGTTTCGAAATTGCACTATTAAAGGGCGTTACGATTCGGCGCGCGGCATGCGATCCAAATGCTATCGCTTACGGAGCTGTGTTTTGTGCAATTAGCGCAGCCACAATATTCCTGATGAGCGCGTTCCCGTCCATGCTGAGACGTCCGGCAGCATCCCTGGAAACAATTGCATTGGGAATACTGCTGGGATTTATCTTCAGCTGGGTCTATCTGGGATTGATCGTAGTCGGCCAGCTCAGTCTTTGTCATATCCTCGCGAAAGTAGTCTTCGACGGCAAGGGAACACTCCTCGGCGTAATGCGCCCATCGTTGTTAGCCGGGTTCGTAAGCTGCCTCGTACTCATCCCGGATCTTGGTGTTTTTGTGGTTGCAGCCGCATGGAGTGCTATTGTCGGCAGGGTTCTGGAGAAGGTCAATCGGCTCCCGCGACTCCCCGCATACCTGATTCCTGGTGTAATTAATTTTCTCTTCTTCGGATTAACCTACCACGTAAGCAATTCGGGACCGCGGTAATCGCTCGTAAGATCACCGCGGTTCGCAAATTCGCCTTACCCCGGAAGGCCGCGGCGCGACTTCAGGTCGTTGAGGAGACGCTCGACCTCGTTGTCGCGGTCGAGGCGCACCAACTTCTCTCCCATGTCGTCGCTGATCAGCTCGACTTCCGCCGTCGCCACCGCTTCGGTCTGGTGCACGCGGTCCTTCAAGCGGTCAAACGTGGCGCTCTTCGAGTTGTCGCCGAGAGCTGTGCCCGCATGGGCCGCTTTGCCGAGTGCCACGCTGCGGCGATGGCGGGCCAGCAGCAGATCGCGCTTGGACTTGGCTTCATCCAACTTCTGCTCAAGTTTTTGCAGCGCGCTCTTCAGCGCCTCGACCTGCAGCCTCTGATCGTCCACCTGCTCGCGATAGCTGAGGGCTAGCCGCTGCGATGTATGAAAACGGTCCAACGCGGCGCGTGCCAGATCGTCTTGCCCTTTATCGACGGCAATCTCTGCTTTGCGCATCCAGTCCTTCCCCGAATCTTCGTTTTCACGAAGTTTCTTTTCGAGCATGTGCTGATCGGCGATCGAGACCGCCACCTGCGTTTTGACCTGGAGATATTGATTCTCCATGTCCGTCATCACCTGCTTAATCATTTTCTCCGGGTCTTCCGCACGATCGATCATGTCGTTCAGATTGGCCCGGATTAACGTGCTCACTCTTTCTAAAAGTCCCATGACATTTCTCCTTTCAAACGGCCGAGAATTCTTGCTACCAAACACGAAATAAAAGATCAACACTACAGCCTGCCCAGCAAAGCCCGCTGCGGAGCGAAACCCGTTTAACGCCAGGGCCCAATCAGCGCGTGCAAGAGGCCGGGCATATATGCAATGCTGAAGGCCGCCAATTGCTCCACCAGATAAACCGCACCTCCAAAAAAATGGCGGGCGGCGAAGGTAATCACTACGGCGCAAAAGATCCACAACATCAGGAGTTCATCTTTCCACGTCATGGCCGTCCCCCAACTGCCATCGAGCGTCCCGGTGGGCTCGTTCGAGCCCACCGATGACGGAAGCAAACGTTACGCCTTGGGCGCGGGTGCTGCTGGTTTCTCCGGCTTCGGCGCCTTATCGCCGATCATGCGCACTTTACTGAGCAGCTCCGACATCTGCATGCCGGAGAGCGCTTCGAAGAGCGCCGGCACTTGCGCGGCAATCTTCGTGATGTCGCCGGTCAGCTTGTAAGCTCCGGCTGCGTCACCATTGCCCGTCGAGACGATCGTGACTTTATCCACTTTGCTGAGCGGCTCGGAGAGCGCGCGCACGACTTCCGGCAAACTACTGATGAGTTTGTCCACCACGGCGGCCTGGTTGTACTCCTGGAAAGCTTCCGCCTTGACGTTCATGGCTTTGGCTTCCGCTTCGCCTTTCTTGAGTATAATTTCCGCTTCGGCTTCACCTTGCGCACGAATGGAGGAGGCGCGGCCTTCGGCTTCGCTCATCAAGCGCTGGCGTTCCGCATTGGCGAGCGTCTCGATGCGCTGGCGCTCGATTTCCGCTTGTTTCAGTACGGTGGCGATGAGTTCGCGTTCGCGGCGCGCGATTTCCGCTTCCTGCACTTTCACTTGGGCTTCGCGCTCCACCTGCTGAACACGGACGGCTTCTTCCACAACGCGCTGCTGCATGACGTTGGTTTCGATCTCGTACGCTTTATCGGCTGTGGCCTGCGCTTTCTTGGTCATTTCCAGGTAGCTGGCTTTTTTGATGTCCAAGTCGCGCTGAGCTTCGGACTGTTTGGCCATCGAAGCCGTCTCCGCGGCGACACGTTCCTGATCAGCTTGTGCTTTCGCAACGGCCGCGGCTCGTGTCGCTTCGGCGCGCTTGATGGCGATGTCGCGGTCGGCTTCGGCAGCGGCCACTTCGGCATCGCGCTTGATGCGCGCAATGTCCGGCCGCCCCATGTTGGTGATATATTCGTTCTTGTCGCGCACTTCTTTGATCGTGAAGCTCACGACTTCGAGCCCCATCTTGCTCATGTCATCCGCGCACGTCGAGCGCATCCGGTCGCCAACCATTTCCGGTTCTTTGACAATCTGCTCAACCGTAAGCTGCCCGATGATTCCCCGGAGATGGCCTTCCATCACCAGCCGAATCAATGATTCACGCTGTTCCGGCCGCTTGCTCAAAAACTGCTCGGCCGCCGTCAAGATAGATTCCTTGTCCGACTTCACCTTGATCTGCGCCACGGCTTCCACCGTGACGGCGACGCCTTGGTTCGTGTAAAGGCTCTGCTGCGGAGCCACGTCAAACGACATCAACTCCAGCGAAAGATCCCGGCAGGTCTGCACCATCGGAAATATAATCGCGCCCCTGCCGCTGTACACATGTGTGCCTCCCATCCCGTACACGATGAGAGCTTCATTGGGACCCGCCTTTCGGTACATTCTGGCGATGACCGTCATCGCAAAAATGACCAAGAGAACGAGTAACCCTGCGCCCACCACTACGTCCAT
>DATDHE010000200.1:0-10456 GCA_036521695.1 Candidatus Acidiferrum sp.
ATACACCAACAATAGAGGACCCAGCCCGGCAAAATGCATCGCACGCTCGAGTTTCTTCTCCATCACGGCTACGTTGTTTTGCTAGCTTGGGTCTTCGCCGAACAAGCGGGAGTGCCCGTGCCTTCGCTTCCGCTTCTGCTCGCCGCGGGTGCGCTAGCAGGCTCTCATCAACTCAATATCTTTGCTTCGCTCTTCGTGGTTACCTTTGCTGCGGTTTGTGCCGATGCACTCTGGTATCAACTCGGGCTCCGCAAAGGCATCAGAGTTCTTCAGTTTCTTTGTAAGATTTCCATCGAGCCGGATTCTTGTGTCCGCCGCACGGAAGGCGTTTTCTCCAAGCAGGGCGCACGCTCTCTTATCTTTGCCAAATTTCTTCCCGGCCTCAGCACTGTTGCTCCGCCTTTGGCCGGCGTCTTCCAGATGCGCGCGAGGCGCTTTCTGCTTTTCGATAGCGCTGGCTCGATGCTCTGGGCCGGCACCTTCCTTGGCCTCGGCTATGTCTTCAGCGGAGAGATCGAGCGCATCGCCGAGCACGCCGCCTCTCTCGGCGGCTGGCTCGCAGTCATTCTCGTTGCCGCGCTCGCATCCTATCTCGGTTATAAATTCCTGGCGCGCAAACGCTTCCTGCGCGAACTCCGAATCGCCAGAATCGGTGTCGAAGAATTGAAGCGCAAGCTTGACGCCGGCGAAGACCTGGTCATCGTTGATCTGCGTCATTCCATGGATTTCGAAGCCGACCCGGAAACCATCCCTGGGGCTTTCCGCATGGACGCCAAGGAACTGGAGGAGAAAAACGATCTGCTGCCTCACGATCGTGAAATCATCCTCTATTGCACTTGACCAAACGAAGCCACGAGCGCCCGTGTGGCGCTGCTCCTCAGAAAACAAGGCATCACGCGTATTCGCCCCCTCGAAGGCGGCCTCGAAGCCTGGCGCGAACACAAATATCCCGTCGCCAACATTAAACTCACTCAAATCTCCACTCAGATTTAGCTTTGCTAGCTTTAGATTTAGAACTCTGGATTTAGAGCCGCGGCAGGACAATCCCGCTCTGCGCCTGATACTTCCCCTTCTTATCCTTGTAACTGACTTCGCAGTCTTCATCCGACTCAAAGAACAGCACCTGGCAGAGCCCTTCATTCGCGTAAATCTTCGCAGGCAGAGGCGTGGTGTTGCTGATCTCCAGCGTCACAAACCCCTCCCACTCCGGTTCGAACGGCGTCACGTTTACGATAATCCCGCACCGCGCGTACGTCGACTTCCCCAAACAAATCGTCAAAACATTCCGCGGAATCCTGAAATATTCCACCGACCTCGCCAGCGCAAACGAATTCGGCGGAATCAGGCATGCATCGCCTTTGAATGGCACCAATGACCTCGGATCGAAATGCTTCGGGTCGACAATCGTCGAATTCACATTCGTGAAAATCTGAAATTCGTCCGCCACTCGGATGTCGTAACCATACGACGAAACTCCATAGCTGATCACGCCTTCGCGCACCTGCCGGTCCGTGAACGGCTCGATCATCTTGTGTTCGAGCGACATTTTGCGGATCCACCGGTCTGGCTTAACGGACATCCATGCCTCCTCAATTCACCTTTTGAATTTAGACCGTCGACTCACGCACTCACCAAATTCAACTCCTCTTCCTTTAACTCTTGACTTTGAACTTGTGAACCTCTCCGACAAATCCCCTTCGCTCGTCCCCAGTCAGCTGTCAACTGTAAGCTGTTAGCTTTAAGAAAGCGCATCAGTGTAGTTTACCCATCTCGTCTTGACAACCCGCGGCGCACCCTCTAGCATTTGCCACAGAAGCAGGAGGCGCGTGTGATCAAGCTGGACATCGTCAATGCGGTGGTTGCCAAGACTCTCATCAGCCGCACCAAAGCCGAGCAGGCCGTCGAAACCGTTTTCGATTCCTTAAAACAAGCTCTCGGACGCGGCCAGCGCATCGAACTCCGCCGCTTCGGTGTCTTCAGCGTCAAGCCCCGCAAGACCGGCATAGGCCGCAACCCCCGCACCGGCGAGGAAGTCAGCATCCCCCCCGGCAAAGCCGTCCGCTTCAAACCCGGCAAGGAACTCCAAGGCATCGAAGCCGCGAATAAATCGTAGTCCGTTTCTAGACGCTGTCTAAACATCAGTCGATAGCTGGCATCTGGAAGGATCAAGCAGGACTGCAAGAAGCATCTCCTGTTGACATCCGACCCAAGCGTGTCTATGCTCATGTCGGATGCCTTCCCAAAGCCGCGATAACGAGAAAGAGGCCCTGCTCCAAGGCACTCTCGATTTATTGATCCTGAGGACTCTCGTCCTGGGTTCGCGTCACGGGCAAGGAATCGCCCGCTCCATCCAGCAGCAATCCGATGACGTTTTTCTGGTCGATCACGGCTCGCTCTATCTTGCGCTGCAACGCCTCGAGGACAAAGCCTGGGTCAAAGCCGCCTGGGGCGTCTCCGAGAACCATCGAAAAGCGCGCTTCTACACGCTCACGGCCAAAGGCCGCAAACAACTTGCACAAAAAACCAGCCAGTGGCGCCGCGTAGCCAAAGCGATTTCCAGAATTCTTGCGCCCAGCGAAGCAGGGGTATAGAAGATGTTCTGGCGCAAAAAACGGCCATCCAGCGATTTCAACGAGGAAATCCAATCTCATCTCGCGCTTGAAGCAGACGATCTTCAGCAAAGCGATAAACAACGTGCCGACGCTGAAGCCGCCGCGCGTCGAGCCTTTGGAAATGTCACCTTAGTTCAAGAAGCATGCTATCAGCGCGGTCGCTGGTTCCTCTCGGACCAGCTCTCCCGCGATTTTCGACATGCCCTTCGCCTGTTCTGGAGCCGGCCCGCCTTCAGCGCCGTCGTCGTCCTCACGCTAGCCCTGGGCATCGGTGCAAACACCGCCATCTTCAGCGTGATTAACGCCGTCCTTCTTCGCCCTCTTCCCTACAAAGAACCAGCCCGTCTAGCCATGCTCTGGTCGGAAGATTCCGCACACAGCATCCAGGAGGGCCGCGTCTCCCTTCTCAATTTCGCCGATTGGAAAGCCCGCAGCCGCACGTTCGAGGATATGACTCCATTCATCGGACAAACTTTCCTCTTAGGCAACAAGGACGGTCCTCCAGAACGCATGCGCTCCGCACGTGTCTCTGCAAATTTCTTCCCTTTATTGGGCGTCGAGCCAATTCTCGGACGCGTCTTCTCCCCCGACGAAGAAGAGCGGGGCGAATCCGTCGCTATTCTGAGCTACGGCTTATGGCAGCGCCGGTTTGGCGGTTCCACTCAAGTCCTCGGCTCCGACATCCACTTGGATGCTCGCAAGTCACGCATCATCGGTGTCATGCCCGCTTCCTTCCAATACCCGTTCGCCGATACGCAGGTCTGGGAACCGATGACCGCTCACCCTTACTGGGCGGCCCGTGATCGCTCCAGCCCGCGCTCATCTTCAATCTGGTACGTGTTGGGCCGCATCCGCAACGGCGTAGCTTGGCGAGAGGCACAATCCGAGCTGACCGTCATTGGGAGCCAACTCCAATCGGAGCATCCCGAAGGCAAGAATCTTCCTGACATCCGTGTCGTTCCGCTCTACACGCAAACGACAGGCCGCGTCCGGCTTTCGCTGATCGTGCTCTTCGGCTCTGTAGTTTTAATGCTCCTCATCGCGTGCACCAACGTCGCCAATCTTCTACTCGCTCGCGGGTCCGCACGCGAGCGAGAGTTCTCCGTCCGCAGAGCACTCGGCGCTGGCCGTGTAACGCTCGGCGCACAACTTCTGACAGAGAGCCTCGTTCTGTCCATCGCTGGAGGCTCGCTCGGCCTCGCGCTCGCTGCCGCCACGCTGAAAGCTTTCATCGCCTTTGGCCCAAGAGACATCCCTCGCTTGGACGAAGCCCAGATCGATCCCCACGTAGTTCTCTTCACACTCTGTCTCTCTCTCTTTGCTGCAACAGCATCTGCCCTCTGGCCCGCCTTGCGATCGGGCACGACTCTTGCTCGAAGCCGCCAGTGGAACACCATCGCGGATCGCAGCGTCCGGAATATCCTTGTCGTCGCGGAATTTTCCATTGCGCTTGTTCTCTTGGTTGGCGCCGGCCTCATGCTCCGCAGTTTCGTACTCCTGCAAAGCGTAAATCCAGGCTTCCGCCCCGAAAAACTTCTGATCATGCGCATTGATCTCCATATCGGGAAAACTGCCGACCAGCAGGTTGCCTATTTCCGCGAAGCCATCGAGCGCGCCCAATCCGTTCCGGGCGTCCGCTCAGCCGCCGCCATTACAGACTTACTCCGATCGGACCCCGAAGACTCGGTCGAGATCGAAGGCCGCCCCCCGCAGCAGAACGCCCCCTGCGACGACGGAATTGCTGGCCCGTTTTTCGAAACCGCCAGCATCCCGCTCAAGAAAGGTCGTTTTTTTTCAGACCAGGATCAACGCGACTCCCCTCCAGTAGCTATCATCAACGAAACAATGGCGCGGCTCTATTGGCCCAACGAAGATCCCATCGAAAGACGCTTCCGCTTCCCCAGCCAGCAACCCAGCCCCTGGATCACCGTCGTCGGCGTCACCGGCGACATGCACCGCCAAGGCCTGGAGAACCAGGTAGCACCGCAAGTCTTCCGCCCACAAGCGCAGGAAACCGACGACATGCTCGACGTCATCGTCCGCACAACCTCGGACCCGCAATTCGTCGCGGCATCCGTGCAAAGCGCTCTCCAGTCCCTGGACAAAAGCGTCGCGAGATTTAGCGTCACAACGGTTGACCAGCAACTCGGCGAGCAAACTGCCGTGCGGCGTTTTCAAACCTCTCTGCTCAGCCTCTTTTCGCTGGCCGCTCTGCTCTTATCCGCAATCGGCATCTACGGCTTGATGCACTATTTCGTGGCACAGCGCATCAACGAAATCGGCGTCCGCATGGCTCTTGGCGCGCGACAGAGCAACATTCTCGCGCTTGTTTTCCGCCAAGGCCTGACACTGGCCGCCATTGGCATCGCCGTTGGAATCGTCGGCGCGTTTGCACTCACGGGCCTTCTCTCCACGCTCCTCTATGACGTCACTCCCACTGACATCGCCACCTTCGCAACCGCTCCCGCCATCCTCCTGGGCGTGGCCTCGCTCGCCTGCTGGATCCCCGCCCGCCGTGCCGCCCGAATCGACCCCATGCTCGCCTTGCGCCACGAATAGCATCGGCAAACAGGTCTAGCCGCGAGGGAATCGCCATCTCTCAGGGCAAAGACTTGCGCTTCAATCCTGGCAAAGAACTCCAAGTCATCGAAGCGCAAAGAAGTCATAGCCCCTGTGCGCTCCAGCCAATTATCGCTGTTTAATTAGCTCTCGCAATGTTTCGGTAGTAGGACATCTATTTGCGATCGAGCTTATGGGCCGTCACCTTATAGGTCCCGGTTCCAAAACTTCCCACCACGGGACTTCCGGGGAGTCCGGCAGAGGAGGAACGCATCGTTCCTCGATCAGTTTGCACGCTTTCTGGCCCTTCCGTCGCGCTAAGTAAAGTGCACGATGGGACGATCACAAGCGGACAGCGCTCGCATCGCGGCGTATGGCTACTTCTTCGCCTCTTAAACGGTGCAGTGTCGTCCGAGAATCTCAACTCTCTAATTGTAGACAACTGGGAAACCAGCGGAGACGGCGTTCTGGGAAGTGCAGGCGGACCACCTTCGACTCCGATGATTAACGCGGTTACCGCAAACGTGAAATCGTCTAAAACTCGTTAGAGATAGCCGACTTCTCAGGAACTGTGTGCCGGTTTACCGGTGAAATCTATTCCGAAACACTCCACGCTATCCCTTGACGCCGCCGTGCATCGGTGTACATTACTCTTGCTTTCCTATCCCAATGACGCCCTCAGGAGGCATTTCATGAAATCGTCAGAACGATGGACGCTGTTTTTTATTGCTATGTTGTTGGTAGTTTGCTTTGCCTCAACGACCTCCGGCCAGAACCCGCCCCCTCAGCTAAAAGTGTTTAAGCCGGGATACGTAAAGATGCCGAATATCAACATCAACTCGGTGCAGTCGCCGAGTTCTTCGATCCGGCTGGTACTCCCCAAGGGCGCAACCAGCACGCGGGGACTCTTCGTCAACGACGCGAACTCTGCCGGCAACGGAGGTGGCTCGCATAACAGAGCCGCCAACAAGCGCGGCGGTAACGCAGGCCCCAATATCGTCGGGTTGGACACGGTACCGACCTTTACCGGTGCGTTTGCCTCCCCGGCCCCATCCATCGACACCTTTCAAAGTGACGGGTTCACTACTGTTTCTCCTTTCGTTATGATTGGGAACCCGCCGCAGTTGGGCGGCACCACAACGATTCCGGCCAAGATGACGGCGGTTTCCCTGCAACTGCTCAAAGCGGATGGAAGCGTCTTTGCCAACGTGCCCTTCGGGCCGTTTGAGGATCTCATCGAGGATTCTCCCAACTTCCTGAACGCCAACTACTCCGTGGGTAATACGCAGTTCGGGGATGCCGTACAGCGCGCTGAATTTTTCAACATGATGGACGAAGATTGGCACACGCTGCTGAGTCCAAACATCGTCAATCGCGCCACCCTTCAGATACCCGCAACTGTCCAGGTGCAGTTCTCCGACGGCACAGTCATAACGGTACCGGGCTACATCACGCAAACCGCCGCGGACGGGAGCACCGTTGTATTCCTACTGGATGTGTTATTTAACTTTCTTGATTTCAATCAAGCCGTCAACGACATCAACGCGGGTGATTTCACTACCGACGCGATTAACTATCACGTTTATCCCAACACTTTCTTGTTTTCGGTTGCAGATGAGCAGGGCGATTTGAGCTGTTGCGTTCTTGGTTTCCACGAATACATTTTCGATCCCACTGTGACGCCCACGCCCCGCTGGATTTACGCGTTTGCCAGTTGGATCTCCCCGGGAACTTTCGGCGCTGGATTCCAGGACGTGACCGCTTTGTCGCACGAGACATCCGAAGCGTTGAACGATCCTTTTGGAAACAACATCGTACCCACTTGGCAGTTCCCAGGCACATCCGGGGGCTGCCAGGCCAACCTCGAAACCGGCGATCCAGTCGAAGCGTTACCCGATGCCACCGTACCTATCGTCACGCGAGAAAAGCATGAAGTGTTTCAATACCACCCTCAGACCGAGGCGTTGTTGCAGTGGTTTGAGATAGGAAACCCTTCGAATGCCATCGGCGGCGCGTTCAGTTACCCGAACACAGCTGCCCTTCCACAAGCCGCAACTCCGTGCCCGTTTTAGGGGCTTAGCACCTTTTCGATAGTGGCGCTTGGCGGTCGGCATACCGGTTCTCATTACTTGATTAATGAGATAACTTGAAAGGCACCTACGATTTCCTGGAGGGACGGTTCTGCCAAATGCCTGTCTTTCAAACGGAATTTCCACTTCTGTTTGACCCCCTGGCGCAAACTCCTCCAACTGTGCTGTACTTGTATTGGCAAAACTTTTTAATCTTCTAAACTCTTTGTGAGCACGCCACCCTCAGATTCCACATTGGATACCTTCCCGGCTCCTGTTGATTGGCGCGATGCTCCCCCGCGCGCGCAATTTTACGTCCCGGTTCTCCCGCGCCCGTCCGTCAAATCGCTCATCCTTGCTGTCGCACTGTTTCTCCTGACGCTGTGTACCTGCCTGGCTGCAGGCACGCAATTCGCCGTCGCCTACGCCAACGATCAAGCCGCTTCCCTCGACGAATTCCTCCGCGCCTTCACTCTCTTCTACAAGAATCCCGTAGCGCTTCTAGCCGGTCTCCCCTTCGCCGCCACCCTGTTAACAATCCTTCTCGCACACGAACTGGGCCATTTCTTTGCCTGCCGCCACCATCACATTCGCTCCAGCTATCCCTTCTTCATTCCCTTTCCGAGCCTCATCGGCACTTTTGGCGCGTTTATTCTCATGCGTTCTCCCATTCGCACCACGCGCGCCCTTTTCGACGTCGGCGCTTCCGGCCCGCTAGTCGGTTTCGTCTTCGCCTTTCCCGCCCTCGTCTACGGCGTACTTCATTCCAGCATCGTTCCCGCTATCGCTCATTCCGATCCCAACCAAAACACCGTCATCTTCGGCACTCCGCTCCTTCTCCGCCTCCTCGACGCCCTCTTTCATCCCGGCGTCAATCCTCACATCCTCCTTCTTCCCCCAGTAGGCCGCGCCGCCTGGGTCGGTCTCTTCGCCACCACATTGAACCTCCTACCCACCGGACAACTCGATGGCGGCCACATCCTCCGCTCTGTCAACGCCCGCCTTCACCGCTTTTCCACTCTTCTTCTCCCGCTAGTCCTCCTTCCCCTCGGCTATTTTCTGTGGTACGGCTGGTTTGTCTGGGCTGCCCTGCTCTTCGGCCTCCACTTTCTCCGCATCGCCCCTATCTACGATCCCATTCCACTCGACTCACCGCGCCGCTTCGCCGCTTTCCTAACTCTCGCCGTCTTCATCCTCTGCTTCATGCCTGCCCCCATCCTCGGCCTCTAGCCCGCCACCACCATGTAGAGGCGCAGCACGCTACGCCTCATCTCGCGATCGCTCACCATGCGCCTTACTCTTCCAAGGCGATCTCATTTGCTTTCATGCGCATACCTAAACATTTATGAAAAACTCGGAGGGGGCCAGTTATGGTGGTTAACCGTGCTTAGTAGCACAGGCACTCCTGCCTGTGCGCCTTTTTCCTGTCCCTTGATCAGCCGCACGAACCTCAGCAGCAGTTCTCCGGGAACCGGAGAGTCTCTCCAAAACTTTCGATTTGAACACCTTCCAACTCCAGCTATGATGCATCCCTTGAATACGCGCCGCAGGATCCACTTCACCAACTAATGCCACCCCTCCTACGCACGCTACGACTACGTGACCTCTTCTTACTCTTCATCGGCTCGGTCATCGGCTCCGGCATTTTTCTAACGCCCGGCCTGATCCTCCGCCAACTAAACGGCTCTGTGGGCTTCTCTCTCCTGGTCTGGATCGCTGGCGGCACCCTCTCTCTTCTTGGCGCCCTAACCTACGCCGAACTCGCCGCCACAAACCCCGAAGCCGGCGGCCTCTATTGTTTTATCCGTGATGGTTTCGGCCGCATCCCCGCCTTCCTCTACGGCTGGTGCCTGTTTCTTGTCATCGCCAGCGGTTCCGTCGCCGCCTTGGCCCGCGCCTTCACAGAGCACCTCGCCGAAATCATTCCTCTCTCCACCGTTGGAAAAACTGTCCTCTCCGTCGCCATGATCGCCGTCGTCACCGCCGTCAATGTCTGGGGCACTCGCAAAAGCTCCAACCTCCAGAACTGGACCACACTAATCAAAGTCGGCATCATCGTCATACTGAGCGCCATCCTGCTTATGCTCGGCCGCCACGCGGGAGACTTGCCCGCCGCCTTCGGCTCAACGCAGCACGGCTTCGGCCTCTTCTCCAGCTTTGGCTTAGCGATGATCTCTGTCCTCTGGGCTTACGAAGGCTGGCAATTCGGCACCTACAGCGCCGGCGAAGTCGTCAATCCCCAAAAGGCCTTCCCCCGCGCGTTCCTGCTAGGCTCGCTAGTCCTTGCAGGCCTCTATCTCATCGCGGTAGTCGCCTATCTAGTCGCCCTGGGCCCGGCGGGCGCGACCGCCAGCAATACCATTGCTTCCACGTCCGTCGGCGTAGTTCTTGGTCGCAGAGCGGAAATCATCGTCGCCCTTACCATTCTCATCTCCACCTTCAGCGCCGCCAACAGCGTCATCCTCACCGCCCCGCGCGTCTTCTACGCCATGGCCAACGACAATCTCTTCTTCAAGAAGCTCGCCGAAGTCCATCCGCGCTTTCAGACCCCCGCCGCAGCCATCGTTGCACTCGGTGTGTGGTCCGCCATCCTGGCCTGCGCCGGCAAATTCGCAGAACTAATCGGCGGCGTCATCTTCATCGGCTGGATTTTCTACGGACTCGGCGCAGCCGCCATTTTTCCTTTGCGCCGCGCCGGCAAAGGCCTAGCGATCCCTTATCGTGTTCCCGGCTATCCCTGGACGCCCTTGCTCTTCGTCCTCGCCGCCGCTGCTATAGTAGGCAACGCCATCTTCGTTGCCGTTCTCGACCCAAAACAGTTCATAAACCTTGCCATCGCCATCGCGCTTTTCGTCCTCGGCCTCCCCGCCTACTGGTTTTGGCGCAAACGCGCCTCGCCCGCTTCTTAATCCGGCTTGGTATAAATCACTTTTGTAGGAGCACAGCACGCTGTGCCCGTCTTGAAGTTAGGCACGGTTCACACGGCATGCTTTTTAAGCAGGATGTCTATTGTTGCTTTGGGGAAATTCGATCTTGCGAATCTATTATTGCCAGCTTTCTCGCCGCCTCACGCACCTGGCGAGCCTACTCGTTCCCAGGACCGTTAGACTGCAACTTCAAGTAGGTGTCCAGAACTAGGAGCGGCGGGAAAGTGGCCCGCAGACACGACTTCTCAATTCTTGACACTTCAAGCTGCATCTCCAGCACTCTTGAGGG
>DATDHE010000201.1:0-2203 GCA_036521695.1 Candidatus Acidiferrum sp.
AAATATCTGCGCGCAGCAACGAACGGATTGCGCATGGTGCAGGAACAGAGTTATGCGACAGGGGGATGGGGACCTGACGAAGCGTTTGTCGTACCTGGAAAAGGACTGCTGGCCGCGAGTCTAGGCACCACTCGCTCTAGCTTCGAAACTCCGTGTGGCGCCTACGGACAATTCAAAATCACCCGCTATTTGCTGCGCGCGACCCGCGATTCTCGTTACGGAGACAGCATGGAGCAAGTCCTCTACAACACCATCGCCGGCGCCAAACCGATTCTCCCCGATGGCACCAGCTTCTACTATTCCGATTACAACTCCGACGGCGCCACAAAAGTCTATTACAAGGACAAATGGCCCTGCTGCTCCGGCACGTTTCCTCAACTGACCGCCGACTATGGTATCAGCTCCTACTACCCGTCCAAGGACGGTATCTACGTCAATCTCTTTCTTCCCTCTCGCGTCACTTGGATGCAGGACGGCACGCCATGCACTCTAACGCAGCGAACCAGTTATCCCACATCCAATACGACCAATCTTCAGCTTGCAATGGCGCGCCCCGAAAAGTTCACGATCTACTTGCGCGTTCCCGAATGGGCGGACGCGAAAACGCGAATCTCCGTCAACGGCAAGAAGGTGGAAGGTGATCCAGTCGCCGGAAAATTCTTTGAGCTGTCGCGCACTTGGAAAAACGAGGACCGCGTGGAGTATGAAATTGCAATGCCCCTTCGCCTGCAATCCGCGGACCCGGAGAACCCGCAAATTGTGGCGCTCCGCCGCGGCCCGCTAGCGCTATTTGGCACAGGAAGTTTGCCTGCGACTTTTTCCCGAGCACAACTGTTGGCCGCTTCAGCCGCTTCTCCGTCTTCAGAAAACTGGCTGGTTCAAACCGACGCCGCGAAAATCAAGTTTAGTCCTTTCGCAGCGATTGGCGATGAACCCTACCGCCTCTACCACAAGGTAGACGCCTAGCCTCATCGCCTAGCCGAGCAGCTATTCCTAAATTGCCACTCAAGACCGCTGCAAATTCCGCTAGGCCTTAAGGATTGGCGTCCAAACCTGCATGGGCGTCGCCGCGCGGTTCGCCCAAGCGTAATAGGGCACAAACTTCAATTCCACTTGCCGCCCTTTCGGCAACTCAGCGCCGTACGGACGATAGAGCTCGCTATGCGAATTGGATTTCTCGCGAACCGTTCCGGTGTGCTTCAGCACCACGATTCCCCCCAGCATATCGCTGTGGAACTCCTCGTGAAACGCTGAAGGATCTTTTTGCCGCACATCCAGTGAAACATCGAATAGCCCCACTCCGTCCGGCTGATCCAGTTGTTCGAGGCAATAAACTAGCGGGCCACGCTGCACCGCGACGCGGCCGTAGTCGTCCACTACGCGCGGGTTCGCTTCGATCACTTGCGGAGTCATCCCGAACTTCACATTGATAACGTCGCCAGACGCCCACCGGCGCCGCAACGCAAGATACTGTCCGGCGGTTGCGCCAGCAACGGGCTTGCCATTGATCGTGACCTGTGTGCCGTTAGACCATCCGGGAATGCGGAGATTTAATGTGAACTCCGTCGGCTTCGCCGGGGTGACGGTAATATCCGCAGTTCCGTCCCAAGGGTAGTTTGTCTTCTGCAGTACTTTTAGCCCGGTGCCGTCTTCGAGATGCCAATCCAGCTGCGCATTGTCATACAGATGCAGATAGAGCCCATCCTTGCTGGTGCTGTAAAAATAGCCCGGCAAGGAAGCGAAAGTGCGCTCCAGGTTCGGCGGGCAACACGTCGTGTCGTACCACGGATTGCGAATCTGGTCGCCGCCCGACGGATCGAATCCCAGTGGATTGCGGTAACAATACATCGTCCCGTCGAGCGACATGCCCGAATTGATCCCGTTATACAAAGCACGCTCGATCACGTCGGTATACTTCGCGTCGCCAGTAGCTGCCAGCATGCGCCAATTCCACATCATGTTGCCAATGGCCGCGCAACTCTCACCATAGGCAGTGAAATTCGGAAGCTCGTAAGAATCGCCGAAAGCTTCGCCCGAGCTGCGCGCCCCGACGCCGCCGGTCACATACATTTGAGCAGAAACCAGGTCCTCCCAAAGCGTATTGAGTGTCTTCAGATAGGATTGGTCGCCAGTTTCCAGATAATAGTCGGTCGCACCGCAGCAAGCGTACATCGCACGAACAGCGTGGCCCTCGAGATGCGTC
>DATDHE010000202.1:0-3097 GCA_036521695.1 Candidatus Acidiferrum sp.
AATTGATCGAGAACCCGAACATGATTTCATTTTCATATGATCGGACTGCAGGGTCACGCTAGGACGGCCCCAAGACAGAACGATCGAGTTTTCGGACACTACGAGGTCCTAAACCTTCACCTTACCGCGATCACGCGATTCAACGCACTTTTCGGCCACCACCCAATCGTCGTATGCCAGAGAAAAGGTTCGATCCGCGCGATCTCATCTCGCCGCCAGGGAGCTGGCCGATACTTGTTACCCTTTGCGAATTGCGTGCCTAGCCGAGATAGTCCCTTCGTCTGTCACGGGTACCGCTGAGATGGTCCCCGAGCCGTGGATCGATTCCTGATTGGAAAGGCTGGCGGTGGCTACAGTCGTGAGCGTGCCGTTCTGCAGATCAATAGAGCCGGGCGAATTGGCTCATCGGGGGGAAGTTTTTTGAGGGTGCCTAACCGCGAACGGTGGACCGTCCAAGGCGTCGACGCTGCCAGCGAGGGCATAGGTCCTTCGCCGCAAAAAGCGCGGCTCAGGATGACAAACCGGGGATGGAGCCACCACTTTTTGAGATCTCCGTCCGGACAATGATGGAGCTCACCACTTTCTAAACTCCTGCGCTGGGACAATATGGTGCGCTCTATTTCGCACGTAAGCGATTTCCTAGCTAGACCCCTTCGTTGAAAAGGGAGCGAAGGCGGTCAAGAAAAAGGCCTCAGATGCCCAAACATCTGAGGCCTGCAATTTGAGGCTGACTGTTTGTTGCTTACTGGGTCGTGGGCAGCTTGTATTCTGCCGACCCGATTGCGGTTCCCCAGCTTCCTGAGGGGCTGGGCGCATACTGCGCTGAGAACCACAGAAGGGTCGTGGCGGCATTGCTGAAATCCGGAGCCGTGGCCGAATAGTCTCCCCAGCGTCCGGAAACGCCTGATCCTCCGCCTGAAACCAGGTAAAGGCCGACGCCGTCCATGAGGCTGTCACCGTAAGTCACGCGGCGCGAGGTGAAGGCCATTCCTGGGTACACGTTGTCGGCGGAGAAATCGTAGACCAACAGGACGTTGTTCTCCGAGTCGGGTTGCAACGAGGCGTAGAAAGCCGACCCGTTGTTAGCCCACCCGCCGCAAACGAAGCAGTCTTCCTGGCGCTCTTCAGCACCCGTGATCTGGCTGTTGTTGTTGTTGACGACGGGGTGCACGTCGAACCAAATGGGTCCGGCGACGGCCGGACTGGTCCCGGAAACTCCCGTGTTAAATGAGCCGAACAACTCGCCCGCATTGTATTTGACCTGCCCGGAAATGAAGGTGTAGTCAGTGTCGATGCAGGGACTGCTGGCCGCCTTGCAATTCGTTGCCGAAGCGGAAGGCGGGAGCGAATAGTTGTGAGCGGTACTCATGTTAACGCCCGCAAGATTCGGGCCGTTACCACCGGTCAGGAAGGCAAACGGATTGTTCGGCTGAGCAGGATGGCTGCCGTTCGCCGTCGTCGGACCGGAAACTGACCAGACGACCAGCCCGTTACAGCCCCCGGAGCAAATGCCACTTCCCCAGTCATAGTTGAACGAGTTGACCCAGAAGACCGAACTTGGATTAGTGGTCTTGCTGGTGACGTTATAGGGTTGAATCGTATCCACCAAGGTTCCGCCATCTTCCAAACCAGTGAAATACCAATAGCCGTAACCTGCACCCTTGTAGAGAGCGTCTTTGGGGATCATGAAGATCGAATTGTCGGTATAGCCGTCGCCATGGCAATCGTTGGCGCCGCTCCAAAGGTTGAGGCCGATGTAAATGCCGCCCTTGGTTGCGTCGGTTCCCCAGTCGGTGACGTCATGTCCAAGCGTGGGAAAGTCAGGGCAAACGCCGCTAGCCTGCTGCAAGTTGTTGGGATAGACCCACCACTCGCCAGTCGGGTTGTTGGTCTTGCTGACAGCCCATGCGACCGCTCCTACGTTCGGGCTGCCTGTGGGGCTTCCGGTGTTGGTTTCAGTCAGCTCGAGCACAAAATAACGGCTGCTGTTCCAGTCGTAGAATGCGCGTGGGTCGGTGGTGTAGGTGCCCGCCGGTAGATTAAAGAAAGTGTCTGCATTCTTCGGGAAGCCGCTTTGCAGATTGCCTTTCTTGTCGTACACGGCCACGTAATTGTTGACCATCTGCAGGATGTAAGTGGGTCCGACGGCCAGCGACATGTCCGGCGGATCGCAACATACTTCCTGCTGCGCAAAGAAGCCACTCGTCAAACCGACCGAGGGCGGGGCTGCGGTACCCAGAGCCGGACCGGCGCTGCGCACGCTTGAACGCGGAGAGCCGATTTGTCCGGCTGAGAGCCGCCGGGCTACGAGGTTCTTGACCGCGCTGTACTCCTCTTCGGTGAGACCCGAGAGCGGGCGATCATGGTCTAAATCTGCTTCCGATTCGATGGCGTGAACTGCCATCGGCAGGTCGCTCATGTTGACTGAATGTGCAGCCGCGCCCGAGCCCATCCCTTGGCCGCGAAGGTTGGCTGCGCCTGAGGCTGTGTGAGCCATGCTTAATCCCGGAAGACCACGCTGCAGCGCAGATTGCACAGCGGCGTCAGACATCTCCGATTTTTTGTTTTGAGCGGTGAGGGCGGTGGAACAGAAGATGACCAGCGCAGTCGTCAGTCCCACGCCGAATACTTTTGAGAAACCACTACGGTTCTCCCCCTGTTGAAACATTCCTGCTCTCCTTTCGCAATGTTGCTATGCGAGCTCGAACGCAAATCAACTTCCTCGGGTGATCACGCGTCGTGGTTCACCCGTAACGTCAATGCTCTGTTGGGCTGCGTGAACCGGCGATTGTCGGCGGACCTGCTCGGAACTCCGCGCCATTCATCGGGGAAGTTGGCAATAAACCTTGCTCTCGTTCTTGTTTTAACTTTTTGGCCCAGAAATCTACTACTTGTCGAAGGAGGGAAGTGACAAGCGTGAAGAATTCTGTACTCAAGTGGTGGTGCTGTCAAGCAAAAACCGAGCCAGGTACCTGAATGCACATAATTTATGTTTATGTGCAAAGGATGTCCTACGCTTTTCCCCCTGGGTTATCAGCCAACTTTGACGCTGATTTTATAAAATGGGTCTGCAGTCTCGACGTTGTGGGCATGATTG
>DATDHE010000203.1:0-5455 GCA_036521695.1 Candidatus Acidiferrum sp.
GCCCTCAGACCACGCGGCGATAGATTCTGGCCCTATCAAATTTGGGAGGAAACCATGAAAATCAAGCGCGCCTGTTTGTGGTTGTCCGCGGTCCTTTGTTTTGTAGGTTGTTTTGGCACAATCCAAGGGTTGCAAGCACAAGCAACAAAACCGAACATCCTCGTCATCTGGGGCGACGACATCGGTTACAGCAACATCAGCGCGTACAACCTCGGCCTGATGGGGTATAAGACACCGAACATCGACCGGCTCGCGAAAGAAGGGGCGCTGTTCACGGACTTTTACGCGCAACAGAGCTGCACGGCCGGACGGTCGTCGTTCATTCTGGGCCAGCATCCGTTCCGTACCGGTTTGCTGACAATTGGAATGCCGGGATCGCCCCACGGCATTCCTGACTGGACGCCTACCATTGCAGATCTTCTAAAGCAGGAAGGATATACGACGGGCCAGTTCGGTAAGAACCACCTTGGTGATCAAGATAAACACCTGCCTACGAACCATGGGTTCGATGTGTTCTTCGGCAACTTCTACCACCTGAATGCCGAAGAGGAGCCGGAGACGTACTACTATCCAAAAGATCCAGCATTCCTGAAGGAATTTGGCCCGCGTGGAGTATTCGACTGCAAGAATGTCAGCGGAAAATCCCAGTGCACTGATACCGGCCCACTTACGCAGAAGCGGATGGAGACGATCGATGATGAAATCTATTCACACGCGTCCGATTTCATTGATCAAGCTGGAAAAGAGAAAAAGCCTTTCTTTGTGTGGTTCAACACGACACGCATGCACATCTGGACCCGCCTGAAACCCTCAAGCCAGGGAAAAACAGGTATCGGGCTGTATCCGGACGGGATGGTGGAACACGATGCGCTGGTTGGCGAACTGCTCAAAAAGCTTGATGATCAAGGCCTGCGCGACAATACGATCGTCATCTACAGCACCGATAACGGAGCTGAGACTGTCACATGGCCCGATGGCGGAACGACGCCGTTTCATGGTGAGAAGGGTTCGACTTGGGAAGGCGGTTTTCGTGTGCCCTGCCTCATACGCTGGCCGGGCGTCATCCAGCCGGGAACGATCTACAACAACATCATGTCGCAGGAAGACTGGATGCCAACATTGTTAGCGGCCGCCGGAGTTTCCGACGTTGTCGAGAAGCTGAAGGCCGGCTATTTAGCAAATGGCAAGACGTGGAAGATTCACGCTGACGGTTACAACTTTCTGCCGTTCTTCAAAGGTGAGGCGAAGGCGAGTCCGCGCGACACGATCATCTACTTTGGGCAGGGCGGCGAACTGAATGCGGTTCGCTGGAATGATTGGAAGGTTAGCTTTGCCGCGGTTCAGGGGAATATCGCTCAAGGGGTTCGCGAGGTACCGAACTGGCCAATCATAGTGAATCTTCGAGCAGATCCCTACGAGAAGGCGCCCCACGAGTCCCAGTTGTATGGCCGCTGGTATGCCGACAATATGTGGTTATTTGTGCCGATCGTGCAAAAGGTTAAGCAATTTCTCGGGTCTATACCCCAGTATCCGTTTCAGGAGGGGCCGAGCCTGAATGCCGGCAACATCGACCACAACACACTCAAAGTGGCACAGGCTCTGAAACAGCTGGAGCAGTTGTTAGGATCACCCGGCCCCTTCGAATAAAAGGCGGGCACGCGACCGAAGCTGACGTCTAAAGCGTTTGCTTGCCCAGAACTCGCTTCCCGGGCCTAGAGTCCCCTCAGGTCGCATTTGTTAGTGTACGACCCTCTTCCAAGGAGGAAACATGAGCCGTACCAAACGTAAGTTCTTCAACATTCCTTCCACAGCCTTGCAGTGTCTGCACTGCCTTGCGCGTCCTTCGACGTGACGGGGCAGCGTTCTCGGCATAGCTTAAATCGATGCTAGCCGTTCGGCCTTCACCCGAGAGGGTCTTAACGCCCTGGGTGTAGTGCCATCCGGCCAATCCTAAAGTTGGCAAATAGTTGGCAAGTAGCTCTTCTGAGAGACATTCCCCGAAGGGGGAAAAGTGAGAATAGCCGTATATTTACCGGTGATGAGCGGACTGGGTGGACTTGAACCACCGACCTCGCCCTTATCAGTATTGAGGTCCCTGGTCTCGGAGTGTCATTCTTCGCGATACCGGATGCGGTCCGGCTCGACAATCGAAAGCTGATGCTTTGGAGAGAGTTGCAGCAACACGGGAACGAGGCGCTTCAAAAGAGCAACAAGCGTTGGTTTGTCTTGGGACCCAGGCCGAAAGACCACGATTCCCGGATGGGATTTTGGAGGGTACGCTTGGAAGTTCGCGAAATCCAAGTCCAGTGTCATCAACACGCCTTGAAGTCCGTTCTGCGAGTAGAGTTCTCGCCGAACCTATCGTCCGATCAAGAAACAATCCCCAAGCGGCAAGGTTACATCGTTCCCCGGTCCCGTTGGAGGAAATGGAGTCCTACGGTGGACTCTTCGCGCTCCGACCTCCTCGAATATCGATTCTTGATTCTTGATAGTTTCTGAATTGACGATCCGTCTGGAACTGGAGATGCTCTGGGTCGACCGGGTCGGCGGTCGCCGCGGCTAGCGATCCGTGAGCGAATTTTCTGCGGAAAACTGGGCACCCGAATCCAACAGATGAAAACTCACTAAGTTTCCTGACCACTTGTCTCAAAGTCGTTGACGCGCGCCGAAATGCGGTGCGAACCTCTGATCTGACGGGCCAGGCCGATGGCAACGAAACTTACCTTGTCAAGATCGCGATAGCGCCGTGCGGCCAGTTTTGCGGACCAGTACCGTTTGAGTGACGCGCTCGATCCCGATGGTGGTGGCTAATCGACCGGATTCGGTCCTCCGCATTCTGGCAATTTTCGCTTCGTCTATTGATATCATCGCACTATATGTGATATCGTCTTGAGGTACTCGAGGAGTCATGTATGCCAGCAATTGTTGTGCGCAACATTTCCGCAGAGACTCACCGGGCCCTGCGCGTGCAGGCGAGGAAGCACGGACGGAGCACTGAAGCCGAAATTCGCGCGATTCTTGATGGGGCCGTACGGCCGACAGCGCGTATCAAGCTCGGCTCTGCGCTCGCTGCCCTCGTGAAACCATTCGGCGGCCTCGAGCTCGAAATTAAGAGAGACAAGAAGCCAGCGAAGCCGGCGGACCTGGCGTGATCCTGCTCGATACGAACGTGGTCTCCGAGCCGATGCGCTCGAACCCAGACCGAAGCGTGCTTACATGGCTCGACGCGCAGTCGGTGGAGAGCCTCTACCTCGCGACCGTGAGCCTGTCCGAGCTGCTGCTCGGTATCGCAAGCCTCCCGGCCGGTAAACGCCGCAGTGCCCTCGCCAGTGCCCTCGACGAACAGATCATCTCGCTGTTCGCCGAGCGAATTGTGCCCTTCGATATCGCAGGGGCAGAAGCCTACGCGGAGATTGTTACACGCGCTCGCCGGCATGGTCATTCGATCGCTGTTGCGGACGCCCAGATTGCGGCCATTGCCGCATCCCGTCATTTCAGTGTAGCTACGCGCGACGAAGCTCCTTTCCGAGCCGCTGGCATCACGGTAATCAACCCGTGGACGGTGGCGCCCGGGGCTGAATAGGCGGCCGTCGCTGTAGGAAGCTTTTTACGTAAGAGCCAGGGCTGACAACGGACAAGGCTTTGAGGGAGTAGCATCGAGTCAGCATTCACAGTCAGACCCAGAGGCCGCAGAGCGTCCACCCTGCCAAGTAAGCTTGCTATTCGTTACTCTTGAGTGCATCAACCGATCGCACTCAGATTTGATGCATAACAACCGTTCTGCTGGGCGGCGGTTTGGAAAACCGCTCCAAGGTGTTGAATGGGTGAGCGCGACGACTAGCTCGTGCACACTTTCTCCTGAAAGCGCGCTTCCGATAAAGCGCTAACGTCACTCGGGAACGATCGCCAGGAGTGTCCCCAATTGCACACCCGTAGCGGGTAGTTCTGAGGACGGTTTGTCTCTTAAATGCGCGTCGCGTTACTCGTAACGTAAAGCAACCAGGGGATCGACGCGCATGGCGCGGTGCGCGGGAATGTAGCAGGCCAAGACCGCGGATACCAACAGCATAATGGCGACGATAGTTAAAACGACAGCATCGTTGGTCGCAACCCCGTACAGCATGCTCTTCAGAACTCGACCTACAAAATAAGCGCCTGTTGCACCCAATCCCAATCCGCAAAGCGCTAGCGCGACTCCTTCGCATAGGATCATCCGCAAAATCTGCCCGCGGCTCGCACCCAAAGCCAGTCGCAGTCCAATTTCATGTGTCCGCTGCGCCACTGTAAAAGTCAGCACTCCATAGATTCCGACGGCAGCCAACAGAAGTGCCAGTGTGGCGAAGCTTCCATACAACACGGTCGAGAAGCGGTCCCCCGCAAGGAAGCGATCGACGATCTGGTCCATAGTTTGGACGTCAGCCAGGGGCAAGCCGGGTTCCGCGGAGGAAACAGCGTCCGCAACACTTCTGGTTAGCGACGCGGGATCATTCGCCGTTAGCACAGCCATTTCGACTTGCGATGAAGGACTTTGCCAAAAGGGGACATCGATTTCGGGATAGGCATCATTTCGCAGGCCGCGATTATTCACGTTGCGAAAAACGCCGACAATTTGCCGCTCCACAACCGTCTGCTGGGTTTGGGGGCCCGGGACGCGTCTCTCAGCAACAATGCGCTGCGTGAGTGGGTCGACGTTCATGAGATAGCGGTGGACGAAACTCTCATTCACCATCGCGACGGGGACGCCGCTGGCCGTATCCTGCTCACTGAAGCTGCGGCCTTTCAGTATCTGAATCCCGAAAGCTTCAAAGTAGCCAGGAGTAACCGCCTCGAATGCCGCGTTCGGTCGTGAACGCGGGTCTGGCGCAGGCGGAGTGCCTGCGATCTGAAACTGCACCCCCTCCCACGCACCCACCGGCAGTCCGGTTCCGGCAACAGCGGCCGAGGCGCCAGGAACAGACTGAATTCTTGCGAGGAGATGGCGATAGAACGCAACCATCTCATCGGGATGACCCAGACGACCCTCGGGGATGGGAACCCCAAAAGTAAGAATGTGATCGGTGCGAACGCCGAGATCCACATGGGTCAGCTTCCAAAAACTGCGAATGGCCAGCCCCGCTCCGGCCAGCAATGTTAGCGCTAGGGCGAATTCGAGAACGACGAGCCCCTGACGCAAACGCCGTCGCCCTACGCCAGTGCTGCTGCTTCCGCTCTCCTTCAAGTTTCGGTTCGGGTCAACGTCGGATGCCTGCCAAGCTGGCGCACAACCAAAGAGGAGTCCAGCCGACAGGGCAACGATGAGCGCGAAAACGAGGACCGATATGCTCACACGTATGTCGGCTTCCGAAGGCAGCATGTAGTTTGGCAGCAGAGATACGATTACCTTGACCAGGGCGGCTGCAAGCACTACGCCCGCCACGCCCCCCAACACCGCCAGCATCAGGCTTTCCGTCAAAAG
>DATDHE010000204.1:0-3033 GCA_036521695.1 Candidatus Acidiferrum sp.
GATTGATCAGCGCATAATTCAGATAGATCCAGGAATTGTCGACATTGGCGGAGGTCGCGATTTCCACATTGGATGTGCGGCCTTCCAAGCTAAAAACATCGGTCACAAAAGAGGCTTCGCCTTTTGGCTCACCGGAATCCAAGCGGTAGCTGGATTCAAACGCCGTACCTTTGCTCGACACGAGGTCAAATCCGGCCATAAGCACGAGCAGAAGAATGGCAAACGCAAGAAAGGCAGCCCAAATTCCTTTGACATTTTCGTTAACCGGTGACGGCTGATTTTCGTAGACCCCGACGGCTTCCGGCGGAGCTCCGGGGAGATTGAAGGACTTCCATACGTCGGCGCCGTAAGTGTACTCCCCGAGAGACCAGGTCACCTCGTTTTCAGTCTTCTCCGCGGACAGAACGCGAGGCGGCTTGACGTATTCGCTTACCGCCGCATGCTCACCCACGCGGACTTGCCAGGGAAATTCTCCGAGAACGTAATTTGTGTTGGCGTCCGAACTCTGAAAATGCTTGTACGTTTCTCCGAGATAGACGGCGGAGGAGAACTGCAAGAGTGGAAGCTCTTTGCAAACGCTGATGTCATTCCAGTGGCCGTTGTATTCGGTGAGATATCGAATGGCTTTGTAAGGATTGAAGAGGACGTATTCGTGCCAGTCATAACGGATGCCTTCAACGGTGATGCTGCGGCGCTGGAAGCCGATGACTTCATAGTCCACACCACGAAGTTTGCCGCGCGTTCCTAAAGGAATAAGCGGCGGCACCTCTCCGGTAATGGCTTCAAATCTTTGCAGGATCTGGAGGTTGGGATCCTTGGCGTCGAGGATGGCATGGCAACTAGCACAAACCACGGTTTCGGCGTGCCCCAAGGAACGAAGAATGATGGCCGCGCCGCACTGCGGGCAGTTCAAAGCTTTCGCTTGGGGCTTCGGCGGACTCGGCAGTGGCGGCGTGCCTGCGCTCATCACCAGCCCTCGAAACTGCGGAGATTTTTCAGCTTGAGATCGTCGAACTCGACAAATTCGCCGAGATAAAGAGCTGGCTGGTCATCACTGAAATCGAGCGTGGCGAATTTGCCGGATTCGCTGCGAAGGTCGGCAAAGGTGACCTCGGTCTTGTCCCAATATTGAAACGGCAGCTCGCCTTCAACGCCGCGGTAGTGGGCCGGAGTAATCACCGTCAAGGTGTAGCGCTGGTTGTTCCAGGTGTATTGCTGCGCGACTTTTATGTGTGTCGCGGCAGGCAAGCCAGTCGTGCTGCCGGCAAATGAAATGGCGTATTCGTTCTGAGCGTCGGAGAGCCATGCGCTCGTGCCATCATTCATCATGATGTGCCATTCGTTCCAACCGCCCTGGTCATACTCGTAGAGAATGCGACCGATGACCACGAAGGCTTTGTTGCGGTAGATGCCCTCGGTGTTGAGCTGTATCGGCGAACTGTCCGGCGGGAGATCGGCGACCTGGCCGACTTTCCGGAGATCGACGTCGGTACGCACGAGAATACTTTTGCAATACTGGCAGACCGTTTGAACGCTGCTGGACCATTGAAAGACGATTTTCGCGCCGCAATTCGGGCAGTTCGAGACCGGCTGAGTCATCGTCCGTTGCTCACCGTTTGCACAAAAAAGTCCTCGCTCGAAACCTTAGTCGCTGGCCGCCTGGTGGCGCGCCACTTCATACGGACGCGCCAGACGCCTCACCGAAACATTCTTGGCATGGAAAAGCTGCTGGAGCGCCGCTTCAAAATTCCATTCGGTACGTGGCACGCAACAGAAAAGATTCAGGCAAAGTGAATTGTGCTCCGGAAAGGTATGGCAGGCGATGTGTGATTCCGCCAGCAGGCACAGGCCGGTGATGCCGCCGGTTCCCGGGAATTGATGCCACTGCGTTCCGCCGACGGGGCGCAGCTTCATGCCGCGAATCATGCCATGGAAGAGCGTTTCGACAGCACGGAGGTCGCGTAGCGACTCCGATGAGCAACCGAAGGCCTCGACGACCCACTCGATTCCGCTCATGCTCGTTTCACCACTAAGCCTGGGGCTTCCCGCATTCCGGACAGAATTTGCTGGTACGCGGGATGGGCTTGCCGCACTCGCTGCAGAATTTTGTGCTGAGGGAGGCCGCACCAGATCCCGCAGCCGTGGGTGCCGCCGCACCGCCGCCCGGGCTGGAGGATGTGGATTGCTTAACGGCGTCCATCATCGCCTGTCCCATGGCCACGCCGGCGCCAAGCCCAGCGCCTATGCCGACGGCTCCCCCGCCTTCATTCGCGGCGGCAATCGGAATGGCCTGCGCAACTTGATATTGCGTGAATTTGCCCATGTCTCCGAGCACGTTCATGCTGATGCGCTGGTCGAGCACTTTTTGCAGCTCTTCGGGGAGCGAAAGATTTTCGACGACGAAAGTATCGAGCGAAAGCCCGTAGTCCGTGAAGGCCGGTTTAAGCTGCTCGCTGATTTTTTCGGCAATCGCGCCCTGGCTGGCGGCCATGTCGAGAAACGGGACTTGGCTGGCGGCAAATGCATCCGTCATTTTCGCGATGATCGTGTTACGCAACTGGCCTTCCAGATCGGCGACGTGATAGAGGTCGCGCGTGCCGCTGATTTTCGAATAGAACGACTTCGCATCGGTGATGTGGTAGGAATAAATGCCGAAGCCGCGCAGCCGAATCGCGCCGAACTCTTTGTCGCGGATGGTGATGGGATTTTGCGTGCCCCAGTGTTGGTCGGTCTGAATACGCGACGAAAAGAAATACACATCGGACTTGAACGGTGACTGAAACTTTTTGTCCCAGTTTTTTAGATAAGTGAGAATGGGAAGGGTGTTGGTGTTGAGGGTGTAAAGTCCCGGAGAGAACGCATCCGCAACTTTCCCTTCGTTCACAAACACGGCGAGCTGGGAATCACGAACAGTGAGCTTGCCGCCGTTCTGGATCTCGCGGTCCTGCATCGGATAGCGATAGGCAAGGATGCCGTCTTCCGGCTCCGTCCAATCGATGACATCAATCCACTGTTTGGAAATAAAATCGCGAA
>DATDHE010000205.1:0-27604 GCA_036521695.1 Candidatus Acidiferrum sp.
GCAGGATCTTGATTCGTTGGGCTTCCAGGGAATTCAAGGGATCCGACATGAGGTGCCTCCAATACTGAGTTACTACATATACTCAGTATTGTAGCAAAAACCACGCCCTCATGCAATCTCCCCCCTCCAGGTCGCACACCCACCCCATTGCCTCAACTTGACCCCAATCCCATTGCCCCCTAGAATAGAAGTTTCACAGTGATTGATTTTTGCAATCTGATGCATTCATTTTCCCGCCCAGCGGCCGCGCGCTGGGCTGCGCTGTTTTAGGGCGCTACTCTTCAGAACCGAGGTTGTAATGATTGAAGTTCCAATTCCTGAGGGTCTTACTTTCGACGACGTGCTTCTCCTGCCCGGCAAATCCTCCGTGCTCCCGGCCGAAGTCGACACGCGCACCTGCTTCACCCGCAAACTAGCGCTAGACATTCCCCTGGCCTCTGCCGCCATGGACACCGTAACCGAATCGCGCCTGGCCATCGCCATCGCCCGCCAGGGCGGCATCGGTCTCGTCCACCGGAACATGCCCATCGACCGCCAGGGCGAAGAGGTCGACCGCGTAAAACGCTCCGAAAGCGGCATGATTGTTGACCCCGTCACCATCTCCCCGGACATCACCCTCCGCCAGGCCCTCGAAATCATGAACAAGTACCACATCTCCGGCCTTCCGGTTACGCGTGGCTCACGCCTCACTGGGATCATCACCAACCGTGACCTCCGCTTCGAAAAAAATCACTCCCAGCTCGTCGGCTCCGTGATGACCAAGGAAAATCTCGTCACCGTGGCCGTCGGCACCACGCTCGAAGAAGCTGAGCGCATCCTGCAAAAGCACCGCATCGAAAAACTCCTGGTGGTCGATCAGGATTTCAATCTGAAAGGCCTCATCACCGTCAAAGACATCCAGAAAAAGCGCGAATATCCGCGCGCCGCCAAGGACGATCAAGGCCGTCTTCGCGTCGGCGCCGCAGTTGGAGCCACCGGCGACTATCTCGAGCGCGCCGTCGAAATGGCCAAAGCCAAAGCCGATGTCCTCGCCATCGACACCGCCCACGGCCACACCACCCGCGTGATGGACGCCATCAAAGCCATCCGCAATCGCCTTCCCGAAGTCCAAATCATCGCCGGAAACGTCGCCACCTACGAAGCCGCGAAAGATCTCATCTCGCTCGGCATCGACGGCCTCAAAGTCGGCATCGGCCCCGGTTCGATTTGCACCACGCGCGTCGTTACCGGCGCCGGCGTTCCCCAGATCACCGCCATCATGGAATCCGCGCGCGCCGCTCAAGGCACCGGCATCCCCATCATCGCCGATGGCGGCATCAAGTATTCCGGCGACATCACCAAAGCCATCGCCGCGGGTGCATCCTGCGTCATGATCGGTAGCCTCTTCGCCGGCACAGAAGAAGCTCCCGGCGAAACGATTCTCTATCAGGGCCGCACCTTCAAGTCCTATCGCGGCATGGGTTCCATGGGCGCCATGGACGCAGGCTCCGATCGCTATGCAACCGTCCAAGACATGGAAGAGCGCGGCAAGTCCGTTCCCGAAGGCGTCGAAGGCCGCGTGCCCTACAAAGGTTCTCTCGGGGCGCTCACCGACCAGCTCGTCGGCGGCCTCAAAAGCGGCATGGGCTACGTCGGCGCGCCAACACTCCGTGAGCTCACGGAAAAAGCACGCTTCGTCCGCATCACTGCCGCAGGCCTCCGCGAAAGCCACGTCCACGACGTCATCATTACTCGAGAAGCCCCGAACTATCGTATGGAATGAACTTGGGGTGCGGGAGCCTTGCTCCCGCTATTCCGGCAGTTGACTATTCTTCTCGCCGCGGCCAACTCATCTCGGGAAAATAACAGTCAATAAGCTACACTGAAAACGCAACGGGAGACCTGGACTTGTCTGACTCGCAACCCTGGCGCAATCCGCGCCCCGCGCCGGAAATGCAGCCCCGCCTGCACAAATTGTTGATCCCTGCCTGGCTTCGCGCTTGGTGGCCCGCCGTCGCATGGGCTGGCGTCATCTTCACGCTCTCGACCGACTCGTTCTCTTCCGAGCATACCGCAACGATTCTCTCCTTCTTCGTGAAATGGCTTTTCCCCCATCTCAGCGAAGAGCAATTCCATTTCATTCACCACCTCATTCGCAAAAGCGCCCACTTCACCGAATATTTTATTTTTTGCATCCTGATCTACCGCGGCGTCCGCGGCGATCGCAAAGGCTGGCGCTGGACCTGGGGCATCGCCGCCCTTTCTGTCGCCGCCTGCTATTCCATCATGGACGAAATCCATCAAGCGTTCGTCGTCAGCCGCACCGCCTCACCCTACGATTCCCTTCTGGACTCCCTTGGCGCCTTCTTCGCCTTTGCCGCCCTCTGGCTCTGGTTCCGCCTCCGCCGCGAGAAACTTCCTGCAATGCAAGAACCCGTGTCAGGGTCTGGCTCCGTAACACCTTGAACGAATCTCATTCACCAGACGACAGCATGCCATGCGCCACGCCGTTCTCGGACCTTAACGAACGAGGGCCAGGTCTGAGCTTTCCCTCGGCTCCCCGACCGGCTGCTCAAGAAACCGTAATTGTCATCCCGAGCATAGCGCCTGAAAAACTCCGAAGTTGTCCTCTCGAGCGAAGCGAGGGATCTGCTTTATTGGGGTCCTTCAGCAGCCTGCTGAGCCGATTCGCTTCCCGTTTGTCTGTAACTCAAATCCACTTCTAAGAGGCTTCCATGACCAATAAGAATTCCAGCACTAGTGTCTCCACGCGCTGCCAGTTTCAATTTTCCGGCGGCCGCGGCTGCCGCAAGTTGCGCAGCCGGCCCATTCTTTCTAAATTGTGGGCATGTCGGTCGTGATCTTTTCCCCGGTCCATCCATACGGCTGTTGGATGAACTGATACTTGAAGTCATCGACGCGAATCGCGCCCAGGTGAGGGCCGCCAAAGTAGAAGAGTTTATGGCGAGCAGATGGTCCCGTGCCGGTCAACCTAGCCATCTGGGAGGTACCGTCCAGTCGGGCACATCGAAAAACAAATCGCCCGCTGCGGATATCCGCAACGGGCGAAATCGAGGCAACAATCTCTCCCCTGGATGGGGTTCGCGTGAGGGAGTTGCAAGAGTCACCGGTGATTAATCACCAGTCACTTCTCACTCGCTGCTGTCACTCCCTCAAGTCCCATCAATTCTTATAAGGCAGATATCTCCACATGTCGTTGAGGTACCCGTTCCCCGTCTTACTCGTGGAATCGTAACCCTCGCCGCCGAAGAGCCAGAGCTCTCCAAGGCTATCGATAAAGGGCGTCGCATTGCTACGGCCGCCTGGTGTCCAGATGTAGTAAGTCTCGTATGGACGCGTCAGAGTGCCGTAACTGCCGTTTTGGCTGCCTGTGTTCGATCCCTTGATCCATGTCCACGTGCCGGGCTGGTCGGGAGTCGAGTTCGGAGTGTAGACCCATAGGTCGTTAAGGGCGCCGTTTCCATTCGTTGCGGTCGAATTCAGCCCCCATCCGCCAAAGAGCCAAAGATTTCCGCCTTGATCCACCCAGCCGGCGGCACCCCAACGCGATCCCGGAAAGGTTCCGGTCGCGCCGGTCGCCAAACCTACAGTGCCAGCTGCACCTATCGTACTTGGGGGACCCACGAACGGCTGGGCTCCATAATCCCCCGTCTGGTTTGCGGTGCTGGAGCCTGCTACCCAGGTCCACTGATTGGCGCTGATTTTGTATACCCAGAGATCATTCAGTATCCCGTTTGCCGTTCCGGCGGAGTCTAATCCCTCGCCACCAAAGAGCCAGAGATTTCCGCTGGCATCGGCCCAGCCGACAGCCTCCTGACGCCCGCCGGGAAGATTACTGCCTAGCGGCGTTCCCTGCGTGCCGTAGATCCCATTCTGGTTGGTCGTCTCGTTGCCCGACACGAAGACCCAGTTGCCACCGGTGTACTCCCAGAGGTCGCTCAGGAACCCTTCGTTCGAGCTTCCATCGAAGCCGTATCCGCCGAAGAGCCAGAAATTTCCCGCATTATCCTTCCAGGAAACGGCGTTTACGCGAGCGCCGGGAACCAGCGTGCCCACAGCACCCGTATAAATGCCCGCCTGGTTGGTTGAGCTGGATCCGCCTTTCCAAGTCCATTGGCCCACAGCGGAAGTGTAGGGTGCGCCCGTCAAGCTATTGAAGGAAGCCGGGTTGTAAGTACTGGAGTTGAACTCCCAAAGATCGTTGAGTAGTCCTCTGGAGATGGAAGAATTCCCATTGCCGCCGAACATCCAAAGATTTCCTGCGGCATCGGTCCAAGTGGCCGTGCCGTAACGTCCACCCGGAACACCAGCGGTTCCAACAGTATTATAAAAGCCGCCTTGGTTCTCGCTTTGAGCGTTGGCTATAACCTGCGCGCCAACCGTGGTGGCTGGGGCAGGTGGGTTGGCGGGGATCGCCGTCGGGTCATACGCGCCGACCAGCTGCCATTGACATTGATCGACAACCACCGGACAAACCCAAAGGTCGTTCATTGGCGCGTCCAGTGTGGCGGGCGTGGTGCCGCCAGACAATTGCCACCCGTCCCCGCCAAACATCCAGAGATCTCCATGGGCGTCGCTCCAACCGGCAGCGCCGTATCGCCCGCCGGGGGTGTTGGTATAGGGGTTCGGAATCTGCGTAGGCGCCGACGTTGCGACCAAGCCGTACAGAGGCGAGGCGATCGTTCCTGCAGTATTCGCGCCGTCGATCCATGTCCAGTCATTATGGGCGCAATCGACCACGATGCTCGTGACACTTGCCGTCACCACTCCCTTGTAATCCCAAGTCGTGCAGCCCTGGAACTGGGTGCTGGGAGGCGTGAACACAGAAACCTGATACTGGTCGTTGAGGGCCACAGGCGTGGCAAAAGTAAATGCCCCGTTGGCGCTTATGCTTAGGGTGTTACCCAAGTTGTTCTGCAAGGCGAAGCTGTTGTCTGTAAGCGAGCCATTGGCCGTGCCAGTCCCGGCAAGGCCAACGACTGATCCGCCGACGCTATAGGTTACCGCTGGGCAGGTAATCGCAACCGTGGTGACATTGGAGATCGCCGTGCCACTTCCCGTGCCAGGCGTGACAACGCAAGTTTGTGTCGGCCCGGTGGGCTGCGCGAAGATGGATACCGTATAAGCCGTACCAGTGGAAACTAGCTGTGTGAACGTGAATGCCTGATTGCCATTGGCAGGACTAATCTTGAGCTGTTCTGAATCACTGCTGTTTTGGAGGATCAAACCTGTGCCGACAACACCGCTGACGTTGCCGCCGATGGAGTAACTCAATACGCATTTCACCGCTACGGTAGTTACGTTTGCACTGGCCGTCCCGCTTCCAGCGGTCACCGTGCAGATTTGGTTGGGGTTGATTGGTTGCGTAAGCACCGTGACGGCGTAGACGTCCGCGCCAGTGACAGGGGTCTTGAACGTGAAAGCTCCATTCGCCGTGATCGTCAGGCTGTCGCCGCCGTTGTTCTGCAAGATTACACTCGTGTTGGCGACCAGACCGGAAACCGTGCCACCGATGGTGGCGGTAACGGGATTTGTGGTGCATGCGACGGTGATTCCGGCGACGTTGGCGGTGGCCGTCCCGCTGCCGGCGGTCACAACGCACGTTTGCGACGGGTTACTCGGTTGCGTAAAAACGGTCACAGCATACGTGCCGCTGCTGGCGATGGTGGTCGCGAACGTAAAGGGGCCGTTTGCGGAGACCGTAAGATTATCCTTGCCATTATCTTGCAGGACGACTGATTCGCCCGCAGCAAGTCCGCTGACCGTTCCGCCGATCGTAAAGGGCCCGCCGGAACCCGAGCCTGAACCCGAAGTCGAACTCTGCGGTAGCCCCGCGCAGGCGGTCAGTAAGATCGAAAGTGCCATCACGTGCATCAGCCAGAAAGGTCTTAGGGCGGATTTCATAAATGTCGTGTCTCCTTGAGATTCCTCACCACTAAAGGCTCCGACAGAATTTCAAGCCCGTTCGTTTTACCCCGGTGCACTGAAATGAATCGTGGGGGCCGAACCAGTCTCACAATGAATTGAGAACGGAGTTGCCGCGTCTGCGGTGATTCCCCGAAGCCTTGCGCATCGCAGGATCAGAATACGTTGCGGTTTCTCAGCAAATCAATTCACACGCAGTACAGCTGTGCGCACATAAACAATATCCGTTTGGGATAACACCGATTAGAAAAGTCTCAGACTCCCGGCGCGGGCAATTCAGTCCCACAAAAACCGGATCAAGCGGCCAACCGCTGTGTTCGCCTCAGGCGCGCGCTAAAGCTATGACACTGAAGCCCTTAATCCTCCGCTCTTTCTAGCTCCAACTCACGCCGCGCGACTGGCGGGTGTATCCTCCGACTTCCTCTGAGCATCCAACCCGCCATGGAATTCAGACAACTCGGCCGTTCCGGCCAGCAAGTTCCCGTGCTCAGTTTCGGCGCCGGCACGTTCGGCGGCGGCAACGAATTCTTTAGAGCCTGGGGCGCCAGCGACGTCGGGGAAGCCACGCGCCTCGTCGACATCTGTCTCGACGCCGGCGTCAATCTCTTCGACCCGCTCACGTCTACTCCAAAGGCCTCTCCGAAGAAATCCTCGGCAAGGCCATCGCCGGCAAGCGCAATCGCGTTCTCATCTCCACAAAAGCCGCGTTCGCCATGGGCAACGGCCCCAACGACGTCGGCTCCTCGCGTCACCATTTGATCCAGGCCTGCGAAGACACTCTCCGCCGCCTCGCCGTCCATCACATCGACATCTACCACATGCACGCCGTCGACGCCCTCACTCGCATCCAGGAAACCTCGAAACGCTCGACACTCTCGTCAAAAGCGGCAAAGTCCGTTACATCGCTTGCTCCAATTTTTGCGGCTGGCACCTTATGAAGTCGCTCTCGATTTCCGAGCGCTAATGTCTGGGCCCGCTATCTCGGCCACCAGGTCTACTACTCTCTCATCGGCCGCGAATATGAACGGGAGCTGATGCCTCTGGCAATCGATCAAAAAGTCAGTGCCCTCATCTGGAGCCCCCCTCGGCTGGGCTCGCCTTACCGGCAAAATCAGCCGCACGCGCCCCATTCGCGAAGTTTCGCGCCTGCACAAAACCGCCGAAGCCGGACCGCAAGTCGACAATGAATATCTATATAGGGTTGTAGGTGCTATCGAGGAAGTCGCGAAAGAAACGGGGAAGACCGTTCCCTAAATTCCTTTGAACTGGCTACTGCAGCGCCCCACCGTGGCCAACCTCATCATGGGCGCTCGCAACGAAGAACAACTCCGCCAGAATCTAGGCGTCGTCGGTTGGAATCTCACCAAAGATCAGGTCGCCAAACTCGACGCCACCAGCAACACGCAACCCATCTATCCCTATTGGCACCAGCGCCTGAACTTCGCCAATTCGCAACCCAATCCAATTTAGAAGCGTGAGTTCGCCGGTCGTCGCGGGTCAAACCAGCACATTCAAAACTTCTTTTTCCGGTCGGCTTGCGCTTGTTTTTTCTCCGTCCGCCGCGCGTGCGCCCTCCAAAACGAGTCCACCGCCCCTTCCGCCAACCAGTCCAGACTCACACGCGATCCGAAAATATGCCGGTACAGCATCGGCCCCAGCAACAACGCCACGCCCAGGTCCTCATCCAAAACAGCTGGAAATATGCCTCGATTCACTCCTCGCCTAAGCAGCGTCTTCAAGCTCGTCCGAGCCCGGTCCATCACTCGCGTCTTCCAGGCTCTGCCGAACTCTTCGTTGCGGGCCGAATACGCGATCAGATGCGGCATAAGTTTTTTGGTGATCGCCGCTTTTTTCCGGGAGGGTTCGTACTTCAGAAAGGCAATGAGGTCAGCCCGTAAATCTCCGGAATCCATTTCCGGCGGCCCGTCGTCGAGTTCGTGCACAAACTGCATCACTTCCAGGCACAGCGCGTCTTTGTCCGCCCAATGCTTGTAAATCGTCGCTTTGCTTACGCCCGACGCCGCTGCGATTGCATCCACGCTCGTCGCATCGATGCCCCGTTCCGCAAAAAGCTCCGTCGCTGACTCCAATACTTTGCTGTGTGCCTGCGGGCTCAATCCTCGAGACATTTTCTAAATCTCGATCTTCGAAAATCGCCACGCTCCGAGACACAGCAGTCCCACTGCAACAAGGGAAAGGACCGCTGCGTCCACCAACGCCCCGAAGTGCGCCGACCCGATCAGCGCCGCGCGCAATCCATCCACTCCGTACGACAGCGGATCCAGTTTCGTGACGAACGACAGCGCCTTCGGAAGATTGTTCAGCGGAAAGAGGGCGCCGGACAAAAAGAAAATCGGCAGCACCAGAAAATTCATGATCAGCTGGAATCCCTGCATATCCTGCAAGCTCGATCCGATGGACGTCCCCAGCGCCGCAAACACGATCGCGATCAAAGCCATGAACGCGAATCCCAATGGTATTCCTATCAAACTCACCGGCCGGAATCCGGCAATCAGGCAGACCACCATGATCAGCGTACCCTGCAGCATCGCCACGGTTGCGCCGCCTAGCGTCCGCCCAATCATGACGTTAATCCGCGCCACCGGCGCCACCAGCGTCTCTTTCAAGAATCCAAACTGCCGGTCCCACAGCAGCGCGATCCCGGAAAACACGGACGTGAACAGCACCGCCATTCCAACAATTCCCGGTGCCATAAATTGCAAGTAACTTCCGCCTCCCGCCTTCTGATACACCGGCCCGAGTCCGAATCCCAGCACCAGCAAATACAATAGTGGCTGGCCGAGCGACGCAATGATCTGCACTCTCGACCGGCTGTATTTTTTCACTTCGCGCAACCACAAAATATAAATCGCGTTCATCGCCGGCCTCCTCCGCGAAACATCTGCGCCACCTGCCGCAACTGATCTTTAGAGGTTGCTGACTCATCCCGGATCGTCGACCCAGTCAGCGCCAGAAACGCCTCTTCGAGCGACTGCGAGCCAGTTTTCTGTTTCAATTCCTCGGCGGTTCCGATGGCTACGATTTTGCCGTGATCGATGACCGCAATCCGGTCAGCTACGCGTTCTGCCTCATCCATGTAGTGCGTTGTCAGAAACACCGTCACGTGGTCCCTTTCATTCTGCCGCTTCACGTGGGTCCACAATTGGTTGCGGCTCTGCGGGTCGAGCCCCAGCGTCGGCTCGTCCAGAAACAAAATCTTCGGCGTGTGCAAAAATCCTCGCGCAATTTCCAGCCGCCGTCTCATTCCTCCGGAAAACGTCTTTACCAGTGCGTCCTTCCGCTCCCACAGTTCAAATAGCTTCAGCAACGTTTCCGCGCGTTCCCGCCGCACCTTGCCGGGCACGTGATACAGCACGCCGTGCAAGTCCATGTTCTCCCACGCCGTCAGGTCCTGGTCCAAGCTCGGATCCTGAAACACAATTCCAAAACTCTGCCGCACTTCGTTCTCGTGCGTCTTGGGATTTAGCCCATCTACTTCCACCGTTCCGCTCGTGGCTTTTAAGAGTGTCGTCAGTATCTTGATCGTCGTTGTTTTTCCAGCTCCGTTCGGCCCCAGAAACGCAAAAATCTCCCCCTTGGGCACCTCGAACGAAATATTGTCGACGGCCGTAAAGTCTCCGAATTTCTTCACGAGATTTTCCACGCAAATCATTGCGTCCACTTCCGCCTCCCTCTGGCATTTTTCTTGGAGCTGGATACTAAACGGTTTAGTTTAGACTGTCAATTCCCGCCGGTGCTTAACCGCGTCACTGCATCCTTGTGCGGCTCGTCGATTTGCCCGCGAACTCTTCAACTCGCAGCTTGCTGCCCAGCGATCTGGGGGTTGCTCGTTGTCGCGCTTTTCGTGGTTACATTCCACGCCACCACAAGCGCGATCAAAAGTATGAACGCCGCCAGATACCAGGGCCCTGCTGGAAACGATCGCCCCTGCCCAATGCATGCCGCAAACGTCGCCGAAAATATCCCCGGCCCAAATATCATTGCCAGGCCGCGCATCGAGCTCATCGCGCCTTGCAGCTCGCCTTGTTCCGACGCCGAAACTCGCTGCGTCATCATGGACTGCGACGGCGGCCCAGCCAGTCCCCACAAGGCGTTTACCGGGATCGCCGTGAAAAAGATCCATCCCACCGGGGCCCATCCAAATAGCGCAAAGCCCAGCCCGCCAAAGAAAAGTCCAACAAACAGCGCCTTCCGCTCTCCAATTCTCTGGACCGTCGGTCCCACCAAGCCCGCCATCGTAATCATCGACGTGATTCCTACGATCGCCAGCGACATTCCGATTTGTTTCTCATTCCAGTTGTAGCGGTACATCGCATAGAGCACCCATACCGTTGCGTACACTTCGTGCGCCAGATATGCGAGAAAATTCACCACCGCCAACCCGAACAGTTCATGATGCGAGCGCAGAAGATTTAACGCTCCCACCGGGTTCGCCTTCTTCCATCGGAACTCCGTTTGTCGCTTCTCCGGCGCCAGCGATTCCGGCAGAACGAAAAGTCCGTAAGTCGCATTCAACAGACTCAACCCTGCAGCCACCCAGAATGGAAGTCGCGGATTCATCGCCCCCAGCCAGCCACCAATCGCCGGCCCAAGCACAAAACCAACGCCAAACGCCGCCCCAAAAATCCCAAACGCTTTCGCTCGTTTCTCCGGCGGCGTCACGTCGCTGATATAGGCCGTCGCCGTGGGCATACTCGAGGAACAAATCCCCGAAAGTATTCGCCCTAGAAACAGCCATCCGATCGTTGGCGCCAGCGCCATCACCACGTAATCCAGTCCCAATCCGAAGTTCGAGAGCAGAATCACCGGCCGCCGTCCGTATCGGTCCGACAACATCCCCAGAATCGGCGAAAAGAAAAACTGCATCAGCGCCCAAGTCGTCACAAACAGACCCATGTACTCCGATGAGAGCGCCATGTTGCCGTGCAGAAATTCCGAGATGAGCTTCGGCAGGATCGGCACGATAATGCCGAACGCCAACATGTCCAGCAGCACAGTGACAAAAACAAATCCCAGCGCCGCATGTCGTTTACTCTCCATTTGCGTTCTCCTTTCGCAGTGGAATCGCATCCAACGCGTGCAGCCATAATTCGACCGCGCGATCCACCCGTGCGCGGTCTCTCGACGCGCAATAATCCAGCAGAAAACCGCGGAATCCCGCCAGCACCACCGTCGCGTGCGCCCGCGCCTCGGACTCCGAATAGCCTTTGCGCAGCAGCGGCGCCGACAAAAATCCCAGCCAATCTTCGATCGTTGCCCGCAGATAGTTGGCAAATCGTTCCGGTTGCCGCAGCGCCATGGCATAGATCTCAAGCGAAATTCGAAACAATCGCGCGTTTTCCGGAGAACTCATGTGCCGCCAGATCGCTCGGCACGTTTCTGCGGGCGTCTCAAAGGGTAACGATTTCATCCGGTCATAAGTAACGCGCTGCCGCTCCCGCAATCTTCCCAGCGCCTTCACGATCAACTCCTCTTTCGATCCAAAGTAGTAAAGCAACACCCGCGGACTCGAGCCAACCGCTTTCGCCAGCGGTCTCAGCGACAACTCCGCCACCCCGTTCGCGCTCAAGTAATCGGCCACCTCGTCCAACAACTCCTCGGGCCGTTTTATGCTCGCCGTCCTCGCCACAACCGCAAGCTATCATACTTGAAACGACTGTTTCAAGTATTTCCTACTTCTATCTTCTTCCCCCCCGGCTCCCGGCGCCGTTTTTGCTTAATTTGTCATTTCCGGATGGCGTCTATCAGAGTTAGCATTGGTTGGGCACCAACCTGACATCCCGGGTGTTTCTAATACCTGTAGTAGGCAATTCGTGTCTGTCGCTCATCAAGCGACTCGACACTGGTTTTTCAATGAAATAGTCTTGAAGGATGCATGAAGAGCATCGCGGGTTAAGATTTGCGTTCGTCGCCAGTGCCGAAATCGCTGCTGAAGGCTCCGCCACTGCTTTTGTCCCTGCACGTGTGACAGAGCTTAGCTTGCGGGGGTGTTTCCTAGAAACTTCGGTTCCGTTTGAGCTTCAGCAGATTGTTTTGCTTAAAATCCATCACTCAGAAGAGGATTTCGAGGCTGAAGCGTCAGTCCTCTACGTCAAACCCTCGGGCCTGGGTCTCCTGTTTCGGGAGATAAAACCTCACTGTCGAGAGATACTGCAGAAGTGGGTTCTGACCGCGCTGGATAACCACGCTAATGCCTCGCAAACTCCGGGTTAGGCGCGTAATCGGAAGCTGAGTTCAGCATCCGAGCCGAAAAGAATCGCTCTGAGGGCCTTTTATGTTGGATCAAGGTGTCTGGGCCGAAGTCAAAGTAGCGGGGGAACACCTAAGGTTATTCTCAGAGCAGAGCGCTCTTGGAGTGCACGCCTCTGTCTACAACGTCAGCGCAAAGAGCTGGATTGCTCCCTCCGAGGCCGTGGATGATATCGAACAGGGGAAAGACCGAGCTGCAGCGCACGCAACCGCATATCTGCGCCGCGTCGCCAACTCTGACCTGCCTTCTTTGAACTGGAAGAAATCTCGCTCAGCATAGCTCAGGCATTTTGATCCCCCTGTTGGGAAACCGGGCAAATGGCCACATCCCCGGTAACGGGGGGGCCGTACAGCCGGGCCTCCAAAAATAAATCGCCCGCTGCGGATATCCGCAACGGAGGAAATGGAGGCCGTAATCCCTCCGAAACTGGAGCGTACTAGCTGGCGGCGGCTGCCGGTTCTTCCTTCTTGGTTTTTTCTTTCTTTTCTTTCTTCTTCAACTCGTAGCCGACGATCTCGAGGATGGCGACCTTCGCTCCGTCGCCCACGCGGATGCCCGCATGAATGATACGCGTATAGCCTCCGGCGCGGTCCGCGAATTTCGGCGCGATTTCGCCGAAGAGCTTCGCCGTGACAGCGGGCGTCATGATATATGCCGCTGCCTGCCGACGCGATTGTAGCGTGTCACGTTTGCCCAGCGTGATCATCTTTTCTGCCACGGGCCGCGTCGCCTTTGCGCGCGTCAGCGTCGTGGTAATCCGCCCGTGCTCGAACAAATTGGTCACGAGATTCCGCAATGTCGCGCGACGGTGGGACGGGTTGCGTCCAAGTTTTGATCCTGAATTGCGATGCCGCATCGTCTATCCCTTTAGCTTCTGCTATCTGAAGACGGCCTGCTTTTTCAAGCAGGCCGCGAAATGTTTTTGTCCGGGTCTAAAAGCTGAAGAGCCTTTTGAACTCTTCGACTTTGAACCTTAACTGTCCTTACAATCCGACCGTATCTTCGCTAGGCGGCGGTGCCGTCTGGCTTGGCAGCGGCGGCCAGATAATCCGTCCGTGCTCATCGAACTTCATACCTAGGCTGAGTCCCATCTTGGTCAGTATATCCTTGATCTCGTTGAGCGACTTTCTGCCGAAGTTTTTTGTCTTCAGCATTTCGTTCTCGCTCTTTTGCACGAGTTCGCGGATTGTCTGGATGTTTGCGTTCTTCAAGCAGTTGTAGGAGCGCACGGAAAGTTCCAGCTCTTCGACGGAACGATCCAGATGCTCGAGGCGCGGATCGTTGGCGATTTCCTGTGGCAGCTCCGCCATTTCAGTCGGCTCTTCAAAGTTGATGAAGATACTCATGTGATCCTTCACCAGCTTTGCAGCCAAACCGATAGAGTCTTGCGGAGTGATTGCGCCGTTGGTCCACACTTCGATCATCAGCTTCTCGTAGTCCGTCATCTGGCCGAGACGTGCCGCTTCCACAGCGTAGTTGACCTTGCGCACCGGCGAATGAACGCTGTCGACCGGAATATAGCCGATCGGCAAATCTTCGTCGTAGTTGCGGTCTGCAGCCACGTAGCCGCGGCCGTTCTTGACGCGCATCTCGATCTGCAGCTTACCTCCTTCGCTGACCGTCGCGATATAAACGCTCTTATCGAGCACCGCAAAGTCCGCGTCTTCCTCGATTTGCGCCGACGTCACCGGCCCTGGATGTTCGACGTTGAAGAAAATCGTCTTCGGTAGATCGGTGTTCAGCTTGATCGGCACTTGTTTCAAGTTCAGGATAATGTCCGTTGCATCTTCCACCACGCCGGGAATCGAGGAAAATTCGTGCAGCACTCCTTCGATTTTCACCGCCGTGATGGCAGCGCCTTCAATCGAGCTCAGCAACGCGCGGCGCAACCCGTTTCCAACCGTTGTTCCCCATCCGCGCTCAAACGGCTGCGCGGAAAACCGCCCGTACTTCTCGGTCAGCGACTCCAGCTCGGATGCAAGTCTCTTTGGCTTTTGAAAACCCTTCCACATCGTGTTCCTTCCTTCTGGCAGCCGACCTATCGGCCGCCTAAAACCAAACTGCTTACCCGGTACCGCCGGGCGCGGGCCGTTCGCGGCTTACTTCGAGTACAACTCGACAATGAGCTGCTCGTTGATCGGCGGCGTCTGCACATCTTCGCGCTTCGGCAACGCCACGACCTTGGCCTTGAACTGTTCGCGGTCCTGCTCGAGCCACGGCACCGCGCTCTGGCTCTGCGCTACGTTGCGCGCTTCGAGTACCATCGCGTTCTGGTGCATCTTTTCTTTGATGGCCACTTCTTCGCCCACGATCACGAGATACGAAGGAATGTTGACCTTCTTCCCGTTCACGCGAACATGGCCATGCAGCACCAGCTGCCGCGCCTGCGAACGGGACGACGCCAATCCTGCGCGCCACACCACGTTGTCCAGACGCCGCTCGAGGGTGATGATTAGGTTTTCGCCCGTCGGCCCCTTGGCTCGCACGGCCTTCTCGAAATACGTACGGAATTGCCGTTCCAGCAACCCGTATGTGCGCTTGACCTTCTGCTTCTCGCGCAGCTGTAGGCCGTAACCCGCGACCTTGGGGCGCCGCGACTGTCCGTGCTGTCCCGGAACGAAGTTGCGCTTCTCAATCGCGCACTTCTCGGTAAAGCACCGCAGCCCTTTCAAAAATAGTTTCTGCCCTTCCCGGCGGCACAGGCGGCAGACTGCATCTCGGTGTCTTGCCAACTTCTATTCTCCCTTCCCAAAACTCTGGTAGGACAGACATTCCTGTCTGTCGCTCCGAATCTCTTGGTTCATAAAATTGTCCATCAAACCCTGCGCCTTTTCGGAGGACGGCAACCGTTATGCGGAATGGGCGTAACGTCGCGGATCAGAAGAATATGCAGCCCCGCAGCGGCCAGCGCGCGCACAGCCGACTCGCGTCCTGAGCCCGGCCCCTTCACGCGTACTTCCACGCTCTTCATTCCGTACTGGTCGCGTGCTACGCCCGCGGCAGCCAGCGAAGCCTGCTGCGCGGCATACGGCGTACCCTTACGAGAGCCCTTGAAGCCAATCGCTCCCGCCGAGGACCAGCACATCACGCGGCCATCCGTGTCCGAGATGGTGATCTGCGTGTTGTTAAACGTCGCCGCCACGTAAACAATACCGTGCGGCACGACGCGCCGTTCGCGCTTCTTCTTGAATTCTTTCTTGCGCTTTGTTGCCGCTGCTGGTTTTGTCGGCGCTGCTGTTGCGTCCGGCACCGCGCCTTTTTGTTCTTTTGCCACTGTTCACTCCGTTTCAGTTTGCAACGAAATCTAAAACCATGATTGAAATTGTTAGCCCTTCTTGCCGGTGACCTTCTTCTTCGCCGCCACTGCGCCGCGCCGCGGACCCTTCCGGGTTCGTGCGTTCGTATGCGTACGCTGTCCGCGCACCGGCAAATTGCGCCGATGCCGAATCCCGCGATACGCCTGAATTTCAATCAGCCGGCGAATGTTCATCTGAATCTCCTTGCGGAGATCGCCTTCCACGCGGCCTTCTTTTTCAATTTCCTGGCGAAGATGGTTTACTTCGTCTTCGGTCAAGTCGCGGATCTTCTTCGTGTGATCGACGCCCGCCTTCGCGGCGAGCTTCTTCGCGCGCTCCTGCCCGATGCCATAGATCGAAGTCAGTCCGACCCAAAGGCGCTTCTGCGGCGGAAGGTCAACACCTGCGATGCGTGCCATTCTCTCTCCTTAACCCTGGCGCTGCTTATGTTTCGGATTGGTGCAGATTACCCGCACCACGCCACGCCGGTGGATCACCTTGCATTTGTCACAAATCTTTTTTACCGATGCCCGTACTTTCATTGCCTTTGTCCCTCATTCCGGCCGCTCTGGCGGCCAGCGGCCCGCCTCGCCGACATGAGTCGGTGAAACTCCGGCGTGCCCTACAGACCGGGGGCATAAGATGTCCTAGCCCCTTCCAAAGTCGCAAAAACCAAAAACTGGCAGTCTAAAGACCGCCGCTACTTGTAGCGGTACACAATCCGGCCGCGCGTCAAATCGTAAGGCGAAAGCTCCACGGCAACTTTGTCTCCCGCCAGAATCCGGATGAAATTTTTGCGCATCTTGCCGGAAACGTGCGCCAGCACTTGATGCTTGTTCTCGAGTTCCACGCGAAACATCGCATTTGGCAGCGGTTCAATCACCGTAGCCATGACTTCTATGGCGTCCTCTTTAGGATTTCCAGAGTCGCCCTTTTCCTTTTTCTCGCGAATCGGTCTCGCCATATTCTCCTGCGTTGCCAGAGCCGGGCTAAAACCCAGTCACTGCCTTGCGCTTGCTACGTGCCGCGAACACCTGCGTCTTGCACTTACCAGGACGGGCCGGTCATTTCTTTCGGCCGCGTCAAAATCCAAGGCCCAGTCGCCGTGATCGCCACGGTGTGCTCGAAATGCGCCGAAGGGCTGCCGTCTGCTGTTTCCGCCACCCACTCGTCCCGCATCCGAACTTCCGGCCGGCCCGCGTTCACCATCGGTTCGACGGCGATGACCATGCCTTCTTGCAACCGCGCCCCGCGTCCTTCTTCGCCGTAATTCGGCAGGTTCGGTTCGTCGTGCATCTTCGTGCCGATGCCGTGCCCAACAAACTCTCGCACCACCGAATACCCGTGCTGCTCGACCCAGCTCTGCACCGCATGGCCCACGTCGCCGAGCCGGTTGCCGGCGCGCATCTTATCAATCGCGCGGTCCAGCGATTCGCGGGTTACATCCAGCAGCTTCTTCACTTCCGGCCGAATCTGCCCAACCGGAACGGTGACCGCCGAATCCGCGAAATACCCCTCCACTTCCATCCCGAAGTCGATCGAGACGATGTCGCCCTCGCGCAACTTCCGCTTCGGCGACGGAATCCCGTGAACGATCTCGCTGTTCACCGAAGTACACAGCGAGCAAGGATAACCGCGGTAGCCCTTGAACGCCGCTTTACCCGGCCGGCCGGCGATTTTTTCCTCGGCAAACTTCTCGAGGTCCATCGTCGTCAGCCCCGGCCGCACCATGTCCCGAAGCGCCGTCAAAGTCTCGTGCACGACAAGTCCGGCGCGGTGCATCTTTTCCAGCTCTTCGGCACTGCGCAGATGAATCGCCATCGCTCGTTTCTACTAACGGCCCTTCCCGGGCTGACTAATGCTTGCCGCGCGCGTGGTGCAGAGTCTTCCAAATCTGCTGTTCCACTTCTTCCACGATCTTCGAGGCGTCCACATCGTGAAGCAGGCCCAGACGCCTGTAATACGCAACCAACGGCTCTGTCTGCTTCTCGTACGCCCGCAACCTCGGCCCTACAATTTCTTCCCGGTCGTCCGGCCGCTGCAAAAGCTCCCCGCCGTCTGCGTCGCAGCGTCCTTCAACTTTCGGAGGCCGCTCGTAAAGATTATAAATCTCGCCGCCCGTCTTGCACGTCCGCCGGCCGGTAATGCGCCGGAGGATCAGGTCCTTATCGACCACCAGGTGAATCACGAACGGCCGCCGAAAACCATGCTGCTTCAACAACTCGCCCAGATACTGCGCCTGAGCGACGGTTCGCGGAAACCCGTCGAACACAAAACCGTGCGCACAATCCGGCCGCTCGATGCGCTCCGCGACGATCTTGAGCACCAGCGAATCCGGCACAAGCTCGCCGCGCTCCATGATCGGCTTGGCCTTTATGCCAAGCGGCGTGCCTTTGGCCACGTGCTCCCGGAGCATGTCGCCTGTCGATAGGTGCGGCACCGAATACTTGGCCGCAAGCTTTTTCGCTTGCGTGCCTTTCCCCGCGCCCGGAGGCCCGAGTAAAATCACGGCGCGATTGAGCTCTTCCGGGGGCCGATTTTCCGGCACCACTGGGCTCGTCGCCATGTTTTACCGCCGGCCGCGCAACCGGCCCTTTCGAGCAAATCCTTCGTAATTCCGCATCACCAGCTGTGCTTCCAGCTGCTGCACGGTATCCATGGCCACGCCCACGACGATCAAAAGCGACGTGCCGCCGAAATAAAACTGCACGCCCAAACCCTTCAAGAACCACACCGGGAAGTGGCGGTCAAACCACGAACCAATGCCCCACCCGAGATGGTCGAGGTGAATGCCTGCGATCATCCATTCCGGAAGCAGACAGACGATCGCAAGATAGACCGCGCCGATGAACGTCAGCCGTTTCAGAATCTTGCTGACATGCTCGGACGTGTTGCGCCCCGGCCGGATCCCGGGAATGAATCCGCCGTTCTTGCGCATGTTGTCCGCAAGCTCGGTGGGATTGAAAACAATCCCAACGTAGAAAAACGAGAACAGCAAAATCATCGTGATGTACACGACGGTATAGAGCGGTTCGCCCCAAGCCAGGCGTTCCTTGATGGTGTTCAGAAACGCCCACCGCGTGCCTAGCATCAGTGCAGCCGTCGCAGGAAACGCCAGCAGCGAACTCGCGAAAATCGGCGGAATCACGCCGCCGGAATTGACGCGCAGCGGCAAGTACGAAGATTGCCCGCCCATCACGCGGCGGCCAACCACGCGCTTCGCATACTGCACGGGAATGCGGCGCTGCCCGCCTTCCACAAACACGATAAACGCCACAACCGCAATCATCAAAGCAACCAGAAAGATAAGCGCCAGCCCAGTGAACGGCCCCCAGGCGGCTGTTCTCGCCTTAGTTATGAGGTCATCGACGGCGCGCGGCAGACCGACCACGATACCGACAAAAATAATCAGCGACATTCCATTGCCAATGCCGCGCTCACTAATCTGCTCGCCAAGCCACATGATGAACGCCGAGCCGGTCGTGAGCGTCAGGATGGTCATCAACGTGAAGACATAGCCCGGGTGATACACGAGCGACTGGCCGCTCATATTCGTGGCCTGCAGTGTCGACGCGATGGTCAGCGACTGGATAATGCTCAAGACGATGGTCAGATAACGCGTGTATTGCGTGATCTTGCGGCGTCCAAGCTCGCCCTCTTTTTGCAACCGCTCGAGGTACGGAAAAACCACCTGCATCAATTGCAGGATGATGGATGCCGTGATGTACGGCATGATGCCGAGCGCGAAAATCGTGAGCTTGCGGAAACTGCCGCCGCTGAAAAGATCGAAGATGCCCAGAACCGAACCCTGCGCTTGCTTGAACATTTCCGCGAGCACGTCCGCGTTGATGCCGGGCGTCGGAATGTGCGCGCCGATGCGGTACACGGCCAGCAGAGCCAGCGTGAACAGCACGCGATTCCGCAAGTCCGGGATCCGGAACATGTTCTTCAGAGCTTCGACGAATCGGTTCATACGTTTACCCTGCGATTCCCCGCTACCTTACGACGCTACGACCTCAAACGTGCCGCCCGCCTTGGTGATCTTATCCTTGGCCGAGGCGCTGAAGGCATGCGCGTGAATCGCCAGCTTGGTCTTCAGTTCGCCATCGCCCAAAACCTTGATCGGATCGGTTACCCGGCGCACAAAACCATGCGCGCGGAGCAACTCGGGTGTCACGGTTTCGTTCTCCGGAAAAACGTTTAATTCTTCCAGATTTACGACCGAGTACGTCACTCTAAACAGATTATGAAATCCGCGCTTCGGCATGCGGCGGTGCAGCGGCATCTGGCCGCCTTCAAATCCGCGCCGGCGCGAATAGCCGCGTCGGGACTTCTGTCCCTTGTCACCGGAACCGGAAGTCTTGCCCAGCTTCGAGCCGATACCGCGGCCTACGCGCACCTTGCGGTGCCGCGAGCCCTTCGGCGGCTTCAACGTCGACAGGCTCACCACCGATTTCGGGTGGCCCGATTTTTTGGCGCCTTTGCGGCCGCCGGAAACTTTTTTCGCCATCGCTTTACTCCACCACTTCCACGAGATGCCGCACTTTATGGATCATGCCGCGAACCGCGGGCGTGTCCTCGCGCTCGACAACTTGATGCATTCTGCGCAGTCCAAGACCGCGAATGGTTTGGCGCATGTCATCGGTGCAGCTTATGAAGCTCACAACCCACTTCACCTTGACCTTGCCGCCTTTGCCTTTGCCGATTCTCTCGACACTTGATTTTTTCTTGCTGGCCATTAGCTGCTCTCGCCTACGGCCGCTTTTTGATATCGGCCGCTGATTTCGTCTAACGTCTTGGATCGCGTCTCGGCAACCTGCGCCGCGTCTTTGAGGCCGAGCAACGCTGCGAACGTGGCTTTCACCACGTTGTGCGGGTTCGAAGTGCCGAGAGACTTCGTCAGCACGTTGCTGATTCCCGCCACTTGCATCACCTTGCGCACCGGACCGCCCGCAATTACTCCCGTGCCATCGGGAGCGGGCTTCAACAGCACTTGCGCCGAGCCATAGCGTCCGAGCACCTGGTGGGGAATCGTCGAGCCCTTGAGGTTCAACTTGATCAAATTCTTTTTCGCCTGCTCGATGGCCTTCTTGATGGCCATGGGAACTTCGCGCGCTTTTCCCATACCAAAGCCGGCGTGGCCGTGGCTATCGCCAACAACAACCAGTGCCGAAAAGCTGAGGTTCTTGCCGCCCTTTACCACTTTGGTGACGCGGTTGATGGCGATCACGTCGTCCTTCAAATCGGACGGATTCACTTCCAACAGCCTGCGTACCGCTAAACTGTCTCGCAAAATTTGCTTCGACATAGGCTTAGAACTGTAACCCCGCTTCCCGCGCCGCATCGGCGAGCGCCTTGACGCGGCCGTGATACTTGTACCCGCCGCGGTCGAACACTACTTTTCCCACTCCAGCAGCCTTGGCGCGTTCGGCAATCGTCTTGCCGATCACTTTGGCTGCGGCAATATTTCCGCCACCCTTCAGATTCTTTTTTGTTTCGCCGTCCACGGAACTCGCGGAGACCAGCGTTTTTCCGGTGCGGTCGTCAATCACCTGCGCATAGATGTGCCCCAGCGAACGGTACACACAAAGACGCGGCCGCTCGGTGGTACCTTCGACGCGCTGGCGAACGCGTTCGTGAACGCGCAGGCGGTGAAGGTTTTTCGATAACTTGCGAACTCTTGCCGATGCCACTGTTCTTCTCCTCAATACCTCTAGCCGCCAAGCAGCCAAAAAAACTATGCCGTGCCGCCGGCCTTTGCTCCAGCCTTGCCGGCCTTTTTCTTCAGACGTTCGCCGGTGATGCGCACGCCCTTTTGTTTGTACGGATCGGGCGGACGCAGCGCGCGCATATCGGCGGCGACTTGTCCGACTTTGCCTTTATCCGCACCGCTGACGACGATGTGCGTCTGCTTTTCCACCGTGACCTGGATTCCTTCCGGAACCGGGAACTCGATGGGGTGCGATTTGCCGAGAGCGAAAGCGACGATCTTGCCCTTGAGTTCGGCGCGGTAGCCCACGCCAACGATGTCCAAATCCTTTTTGAAGCCTAGCGTTACGCCGTGAACGGCGTTGGCCACCAGCGCGCGAGCAAGACCGTGAAGCGCGCGGTGATCTTCGGTGTCGCGAAGAGCCGTGAGCACGCCGCCTTTTTGTTCAAACGTGATGCCGTGTGGCAACGGAACCGTGAGCTTGCCTTTAGGCCCTTGCACGTCGACTTGGCCGCTTTGCAGCGCGATTTTTACGCCTGCAGGAACTGGAATTGGTTTGCGTCCGATACGTGACATTGATCTTTAATCCCCGAATCCTTTTAGTAACCCTACTACCAAACCTCGCAAAGAATCTCGCCGCCGACTTTGGCTTTGCGCGCGGAACGTCCGCTCATCAAACCTTTCGGCGTCGTCAAAATATTGATGCCCAGGCCGCCAACGACCGGGCGGATATCCGTTGCGCCGAGATAGCGGCGCGAGCCGGGGCGCGAAATGCGCTTTACGCCGGAGATCACGCTTCGGCGGTCGGGCGTGTACTTCAGGAAAACGCGCAGCATTTTACGCGTCTTGTTTTCGTCCACCATTTTGAAGGTCGAGATGTAGCCCTCTTCCTTCAGAATGCGGGCGATTTCCGCTTTAAGCTTGGACGCGGGCACGTCTACGCGCTGATGCTTGGCGGCTGCGGCGTTGCGAATGCGCGTCAAAAAATCGGCTATGGGATCCGTTTGCATCGTTTCTCCTGTAAATGCGCCGCCTGCAGCGGCGACTACCAGCTCGCTTTCACGACGCCGGGAATTTCTCCCTTGAGCGCCATACCGCGGAAACAAATGCGGCACATTTGGAACTTGCGGATGTATCCGCGGGCGCGGCCACAAACGCGGCAGCGGTTGCGAACGCGCACTTTGAATTTCGGCTTCTTATGCGTCTTTACGATTTTTGCCAGGCGTGCCATTTATTGCGCTCCTCCAGGAACGCGCAGGGGAACTCCGAGACCTTTGAGAAGCTCGCGGCCTTCCTCGTCGTTCTTTGCGGTCGTCGTCAACGTGACGTTCATACCCTTGATTTTATCCACGCGGGTGTAATCGATTTCCGGAAACACCAGCTGGTCGCGCAGGCCCAGGGTGTAGTTGCCTCGGCCATCGAAAGCGTTCGATGAAAGTCCGCGGAAATCGCGGACGCGCGGCAGAACTACGTTGCAGAGCCTGTCGAGAAACTCGTACATCTTTTCTCCGCGCAGCGTGACGGCGCAGCCGATGGGCATGCCTTTGCGGATTTTGAAATTGGCGATCGATTTCTTGGCGCGTGTAATGATCGCCTTTTGTCCGGTGATCTGGCCGAGCTCGACCGCGGCGGTATCCAGCAGCTTGGCGTTCTGGCTGGCTTCGCCGAGGCCGATGTTCACAATGATCTTCTGCAGTTTCGGAACGGCCATCTTGTTTTCCCAGCCAAAACGCTTCATCAGCGCCGGCACCGTTTCACTGCTGTATTTTTCGTGTAGTCGCGTCTTCATTTCTCTTTTCTGCCCTGTCCTTTACTTATGCAACCCTACTTGTCGAGCGTCGTCCCGCAGCGGCGGCACGAACGTACTTTCTTTCCGTCCGGGAGAGTGGTGTGTCCCATCCGCGCATGCTTGCCGCAACTGGGGCAAACGATCATTACGTTCGAAACATTCACCGGGCCTTCTTTTTCGACGATGCCCCCCTTGATGTTCTTGCCCGGATTCGGCCGCGTGTGGCGCTTGATGATCGAAGCATGTTCGACCACCACGGTATTTTTCTTGGCGTTGATCGACAGCACCCGCCCCGTCTTCCCCGCATCGCGCCCGGCGATGATTTTCACCTGGTCGCCTTTGCGGATATTGATGGTGTGCCGCTCGGCTCTTTCATGTCGCAGTGTCATCGCTTACCAAACCTCCGGAGCCAGCGAAACAATCTTGGTGAATTTTTTGTCGCGCAGCTCCCTTGCCACTGGGCCAAAAACGCGCGTACCCACGGGTTCGCCCGCTTCGTTGATCAAAACCGCGGCATTGTCGTCAAAGCGGATGTACGTACCATCCTTGCGCCGCCGCTCTTTCCTCATTCGAACGATCACGGCCTTCACGACCGTGCCCTGCTTGACCTGGCTCTCCGGTGTCGCTTCTTTTACCGACGCGGTGATGACGTCGCCGAGACCGGCTTGCAGTCCGGCGTCGCCGCCTACAGGCATAATGCACATCAGTTTCCGCGCGCCGGAATTGTCGGCTACCGTCAGCCAGGTTCGCATCTGAATCATCGGTGTGCTCCCCTGTCCTGCTTACTGGGCTGACGCGTTCCGCGTCAGCACTTCCTTCAGCCGCCAGCGCTTCAGGCGGGAAAGCGGCCGCGAAGCCACAATCCTCACCGTGTCGCCTTGTTTTGCCGCACGCTGTTCATCGTGGGCGTAAAATTTCTTCGAGATGCGCACCACGCGGTGATACTTGGGGTGCTGCACCAGACGAGTTACTTCGACCACGATGGTCTTTTCCATCTTCGCGCTGGTGACTTTGCCGGTGAGGATGGTGCGCTCGCCGCGTGTCTCGGTGTTCGTTGCAGCTGCCGCTGGTGTTTCGTTTGTCATTACGCCTTCCCTGCTGCTTGCGACTTCGAAGCTGATATTTCTTGTGCGCGGAGAAGCGTCTTCACGCGCGCCAAATCTTTTTTCGATTCACGCAGGCGCTTGAGCGCTTCCGCCTGGCCGGTGGAAAGCTGAAACTTCAGTCGGAAAATCTGTTCGGTGAGCTCTTTCTGCTGTGCTTCGAGCTCGTTCACGCCTGCTTCGCGAATTTTTTCAATGCGTCTCGGCATAATTACAAGCTCCCCGCGCGAGTAATAAACTTTGTGGGAATCGGCAGCTTGTGCGCCGCCAAGCCCATGGCTTCCTTGGCCGTCGCTTCGTCCACGCCGGACATTTCGAACATGATGCGTCCGGGCTTCACGACAGCGACCCACTTCTCCGGAGCGCCTTTGCCTTTGCCCATGCGCGTTTCCGCGGGCTTCTTGGTAAAGGGCTTATCCGGAAAAATGCGAATCCAGAGTTTGCCGCCGCGCTTGATGAATCGCGTAATAGCGACACGCGAAGCTTCAATCTGGCGGTCGGTGATCCACGCCGCTTCCATGGCTTTCAATCCGTAATCGCCGAAAGCTAGATCGCCGCCGCGCCAGGCTTTGCCATTGCGCCGGCCGCGCATCTGCTTTCGGTACTTCACTTTCTTCGGCATCAACATCGCTGTGTTCTCGCTTCCCTAATCTCGTCGGCCGCTCGCGGCCCGTTCGAATGCTTTTACTTTTACGCCGCGGCGACTGCGTCGCGTTCCTTCTGGATTTTCGAAGCGCGCTTCGGCACGTTTTCGCCTTGATAGACCCAGCACTTCACGCCGATCACCCCGTAGGTCGTCTGTGCTTCGGCAGTCCCATAATCAATGTCCGCGCGCAGAGTCTGCAGCGGCAAACGCCCCTGCAAGTACCATTCTTTGCGAGCGATTTCCGCGCCGTTCAGACGGCCGGCAACGCGCACTTTGATGCCCTTGCAGCCAAAACGAAGCGCCGAGTCCACGGCTTTGCGCATTGCACGGCGAAACGCCACGCGCTTTTCGAGCTGCAACGCAATCGATTCGGCAACGAGTTGCGCATCGAGTTCAGGGCGGTGCACTTCCTGAATATCGATGTGCACTTCGCGCTTGGTGCGCTTTTGCACTTCCTGCTTGAGCTTGTCGATTTCCGCGCCTTTGCGACCGATAATGATTCCCGGACGAGCCGTGTAAATGCGCACAACGAGCTTATTGGCAGCGCGTTCGATATCGATCGAGCTGATGCCCGCGCTCTTGAGCTTATCTTTCAACTCGCGGCGCAGCTTCACGTCTTCGTGAAGAAGATCGGCATAGTCGCGGTCGGCATACCAGCGCGACTTCCACGGCTTGTTGTAGCCCAAGCGAAACCCGTAAGGGTGTGTCTTCTGTCCCATTACTTCTTCCCCTTTTTCGACGGCGTGCGCTTCCCGGTCAAAGCCTTGCGTACGCGGCGAATCGTTCCGCGCGCGCCCTTCTGGGCTTCGGCTTCGGCCAAGTTGGACGCCACGCGCTCGGCAGCGGCCACATGGTGCTCGGCAACGCCTACCCACAAATGCGCGGTGCGCTTCTGATAACGGAACGCCCGGCCCATCGGCGCGGGACGAATCCGCTTCCAGCGCGCGCCTTCGTTCACGTAGCACGTGGAAACATACAGTTGATCGACGTCGAGCGGCGAACCTGAGTCTTCCGCCTTGCGTTCAGCATTGGCGATGGCGCTGCGCAACACTTTTTCGATGTGCTTTCCTGCGCGCTTCGGGGTATAGCGCAGCGTCTGCAACGCGTCTTGCGCTTTCGCCCCGCGAATCAGATCCATCACCAGACGCGCCTTTTGCGGCGACATCCGCACGTGCCTTGCGAGCGCGTGCGCTTCGATCGTTCCGGCGGTTTGTGTCTGTCCGTCAGCCATAAATTATGCCTTCGGCGCCGGAGCTGCGCCGCCTCCCGCTGGTGCTCCACTCGGTGCCGCGCCGCCTGCGGGAGCCGCGCCCGCAGCCCGCTCAAGCGCTGCCTTGACGGCGTGTCCTTTGAACGAGCGCGTCGGCGAAAACTCGCCCAGCTTGTGCCCGATCATCTGCTCGGTCCCATACACAGGAATGAATTTCTTCCCGTTGTGCACAGCAATGGTGTGCCCGATCATTTCCGGCACAATCGTCGAGCGCCGCGACCAGGTCTTTACCACTTTCTTTTCGTTCCGCGTGTTCAGTCCTTCGACCTTTTCACGCAGGTGGCCATCCACAAACGGCCCTTTTTTCAGTGAGCGTGCCATCGATTCCCTATTCCTCCACTCGGCGCAAGCGGCCCCACGGCGCGCGCCGCATCTTCTTGAATCCCCGTACCGGCCCCGGAACGCGGTGCGACTTCGGGCAAAACGGGCACACAAACCGGGTGCCCTGCGCGTTCGGAATCCGCTCCACAATCACCGCCCAGCCCGGCTTACACAGCTTGTACAGAACCGGCTCCGGCGGCGGTACCACCACTTTCCCTGTTGGCCGCACCGGCTTTGTGCTCTTCGCCGCTGCGCGCTTTACGACTCTCTTTGCGGGCCGCGCCGAGCGCTTTGCCGGTGCTCGCCGAATCGATCCCCGCCGTCCTGCTGCTCGTGTCGTCCGTGTTGCTCTCATCGCGTTTGCTCTCGCTGGGCCGCTCTGCCATCACCGCCCAGCTTCCAGCGCTTGCTGCGTCACGCTTGTTCGAATCCGTCCGTTACTTTCTTCTCTCCACAATGTGCCGGTCCGTACGCTTGTTGTTGCGTGTCTTCTTGCCCAGCGTGGGGAAAGCCCACGGCGTTTGCGGATGATTGCCCTTCACCTTGCCTTCACCGCCGCCGTGCGGGTGATCCACAGGGTTCATAGCCACGCCGCGAACCGTTGGCTTGATGCCCCGCCACCGCGTGCGGCCCGCTTTGCCGAAGGTTTCGTTTTCATGGTCAAGGTTGCCGACCTGGCCAACCGTCGCCATGCAATCCAAAGAAAACTTGCGAACTTCGCCTGAAGGCAGTTTCACAAGCGCAATGTCGCCTTCCTTGCTCAAAAGCTGCGCCGAACCGCCCGCCGAGCGAACCACTTGCCCGCCGCGCCCGGGATTCAACTCCAGGTTGTGGACCATCGTGCCGGGAGGAATGTGCTTAATCTGCAGCGCATTGCCCGGAAGAATGTCCGCGCCTTCGCCAGTTGAAACTGTCGCGCCGACTTCGAGCCCCACCGGGTGCAAGATGTAGCGCTTGTCACCATCGGCGTAATGCAAAAGCGCAAGATTCGCGCTGCGGTTCGGATCGTACTCGATCGCCGCCACCTTCGCAGGAATACCAACTTTGTCGCGGCGAAAATCGACTTTGCGGTACTGTTTTTTGTGGCCGCCGCCGCGATGCCAGACCACGATTTCGCCGTGGTTGTTTCGGCCGCCCGAGCGCTTCTTCGGCTCGAGCAAAGCCTTTTCCGGCTCTTGCTTGGTGATGTGGCTCTTGTCCACGACGGTGATAAACCGCCGCGAAGCCGTATATGGATTAAAGCTCTTCAGTCCCATCGCTGCCTCTTACCTCT
>DATDHE010000206.1:0-6002 GCA_036521695.1 Candidatus Acidiferrum sp.
CAAATCCTTTCGCTCGATAATGCGGGCCGTGAAATGCTTGTCCGTCGGCAGAGCCAACCTCGTAATCCTCCATCGCCAAATTTCTAAATGGGTCTTTTCATAAAACGACCGGGAGGAGCAGCTTTCTGCTTCGCCCGGTGCGCTGTGGAATCGATACGTTACCCCCGGGATGCGTTGAATGCCTCGATCGAAGCCATCCTTTATTTGGCTTCGCTTGCGTCTGTTTGATTGCAGGCTCACGAGCGCCGAGCGAGACAGCGCGGCCTGAAAGCCCCAACGGGCGGCATTGTACACCCGGTTGGCCGTTTTGCGAGGGTAGGAATCATGCGCGGGGGCAATTGGGATTCTCCCAAGAGACCAGCAAGTAGGTCGGATCTCCGCTTGAAATGTGCGGAGTTAAGCGTCTAGCAGTTCCTGGAGCGATTTCTTATTCTTGATTACGAGTGACGAGCCATGAACCTCAATTAAATGGTTCTGCTTGAAATCAGCAAAAAGCCGCGTGACGGTCTCGCGAGAAGCTCCGATCATGCCGGCGATTTCTTCGTGGGTGAAAGTTAACTTAGCCCGAATCTGCCCCGGCTCGGAATTTTCCGCTGGCTTTAGATCCAGAAGAAACCGCGCCAGTTTTTCCGCTGCGGTGTTTGAAAGGCCAAGGTAGCGGACTTCTTGACAGGTCGCGTAATAGATGTTGCTGAGCATCTCCGCAACCCGCAAGGTAGCCTCTCCATGTTCCCGAAGAAAAGTCAGAAAGTCCTCGCGACCAATAAAGTTTGCCTGCGTTGGCTCAAGTGTCTCCGCCGTGAGTTCGTAGGGTTTGGCGGAAAGTGTGCTGGGCAAACCAATAATTTCTCCGGCCTCTGCGATTCGGAAGATGAGTGCCTTTCCCGATGCCGAGCCGCCCAAGAGTTTGACGCGCCCGTTGCAAAGAATGAAGACGCCTCGCGCTTCCTGCCCTTCGACGAACAGGACTGCCCCTTTCGGGTAGGTCGCAGAAGAAGTAATGGCATTCAATTGTGCCAGTGCAGGCTGCGGGAGGTTGCAGAACAATCGGTCCTTTACCATCGGACAGGCGATGCAATCTTCGATTACGTGTAGGCCGTAGGGTGTCTTCATCGCGCCACGAGTCATTATACGAGCTTTTCGTGACATCCATCACGCTCCGTAATGACGGCGGTCACCGAAGACCAGAGATAACCCGGTCTAATGTCGGTAACGGAGGTGCAATATGCCCGCCACTCAGATGAAGCAGCGAATCACTTTCCGAAATATTTTGTTCGCGACGGACTTTTCTTCCGCCGCCAATTCTGCAATGCCTCATGCCGCGAGTCTCGCAAGAAGTTTCGACAGTAAACTTTTTGCCATGCACGTGAAGGAGCCCATTGATTACGCCGTGCCGCCGGAAATGTGGGCCAGCGCAGAGCAGGCCTGTGAGATGGAATTGCAACAACTTCGCGACTCGATGAACCGCGACTTTCCGGAGCTGAAACCAGAAGTTCTGGAAAGCGAGGGCGGCCTTTGGCCAGCGCTGGTTTCGGCCGTTGAAAAGTACAAGATCGATCTCATAGTCGTCGGCACGCGAGGAAGAACGGGTATTGGAAAAGCCCTCCTGGGCTCGCAGGCTGAGGAGATCCTTCGCTACGCACCTTGCCCGGTCCTCACGATTGGACCCAAGGCGGTATTTGAGGAAGAAACTCGCGGAAAGCTAACGTCCGTGCTCTGCGCAACCAATTTTGGTCCCGCATCGCTTGCTGCGGCAAATATTGCCGTATCTCTAGCAGAAGAGAACCAATGCAGACTCACGCTCCTGCATGTCATTGAAAAGCGGTCCGTAAATGAACTGTTCAATGCAGAGGAGTTTGGGGAATCAAGTGAAAGGCATCTTCGCGAGTTGGTCCCCGAAGAGGCGAACTCTTGGTGCGCTCCGCACTTCCTGGTCGAGATGGGAGTTCCGACGGACAAAATTCTGGAAGTAGCGCATCGTATCCATGCCGGCATGATTGTTCTTGGAGTTCACACGCCCGAAGGCGTCCCGGGAGCGGCCACGCACCTCCCAATCGCCACCGTTCACCACATAGTGGCTCACGCTGCGTGCCAAGTATTAACCGTGCCCGGATAGCCCAGGCTATCGATTTGCGGCTGGCTCCGAGGAGTCGGAAGGTTGTGCCGGCTGGAAACCTTGCTGGTATACAGGATTCACCAAACGTTCAAAAACTCACTCTGAAGCTCAACGCCTGCGATTGGCAATTTATTCCCATACCAGGAAAGAGCTTCTCCGATTCGGGTAGCGGCTCTTGCCACTGATTCAAGGGACTGTTAGTTAGTTAGGACTTCGCGCGGCTTATTGCCACCCTTATGGGTGGTTCCTTTTTTGAAGATTTCCGCCTGCCGAAGGCGGCGCTCGCCCCCGAATGACGGCGTTCACATCCGCCCACGCCCGCCCCAATAAACCGTTCTGCCTCCCGCGACGTCCCATCGATTGGCCCTATCCGCTCAGCTCTGGAGCTGTGATTGCTCCGTTTGGGCTTCGACCCGGCCGCCAAGAATTTTGAAACATTTGGGGGTGTCCGGAACGTCTAACCTGTGAAGCAAAGGGTATGGCGCGTCTACCGCATTACGCTCCCAGGCCTACTCGGTTGAGGTTTGCACCTCGCGTCAGATTGCAGGAGTCAGCGATGCAAATGTGGAAGAAGGGGCGCCCGGGGCGCTGGAGACTCATTGTTGTATTCATGAGCATGGTGCTTGGTGCGGCGGATGGCGTTAATGCGGGAGCAGGCCAGCAGACCCAGCGACCAGCACCGAACCCAGCAACGAGGCCTGTCGGGACGATCAAGTCCATTACGGGAAAAACGATTGTGCTGACCACGAATGCAGGGCCGGAGGTTACGGTTCAGGTGCAGGACGATGCACGGCTGGTCCGGGTCGAACCCGGAGAGAAGGACCTCAAGAATGCGGCTCCGCTGCAACTGCAAGACTTGCAAGCGGGAGACCGGATACTGGTTCGCGGAACGATGGCGGACGACGGCAAGACCGTACTGGGAGCGTCAATCATCGCAATAAAATCTGCCGATATTGCCGCGCAGCAGGCCCACGAGCGCGATGAATGGCAAAGGCATGGTGTAGGCGGGCTGGTTAAGTCGCTCGACACGGCAGGCGGTGCGATCACGATCTCGACAAATGCCCTTGGGGTCGCCAAAGACGTGACCGTTCAGACTTCGAAACAGACGGTCCTTCGCCGATACGCGCCGAATTCCGTGAAGTTCGATGATGCGAAGCCCGCTCCGATCGATCAAATCAAGGTGGGAGACCAATTGCGTGCGCGAGGAGCCCGTAACCAGGACGGCACGCAACTGACGGCCGACGAAGTCGTCTCTGGAACATTTCGCAATATAGCCGGCACCGTTAGCTCGATAGATGCTTCGACGGGAACGATTACGGTGATGGATCTTGTGGCTAAGAAACCCGTCATGGTCAAAGTTATGGCAGATACCCAGCTTCGTAAACTGAGTCCCGCGATTGCGCAAGGAATTGCACTGAGGCTAAAGGGCGGCGTCGCTGATGCACCCGCCGGAACCGCGGGGACCGCACCGGGAAGTGCGCCGGCAAAGCCCGCGGATGCGGCCTCGGGTGGCCAAACTGGCGGCCAGGGGGGCCAAGCTGGTGGTGCAGGACGGACAGGCGGAGCGGCGGGAGGCGCGCGAGGCGGCGATCTCAGCCAAATGCTCAGCCGAATGCCCGCAGCGACCCTTGCGGATTTGCAAAAGGGCGATGCGGTAATGATTGTGACGACAGAAGGCACGCAGGAGGGTGGCGCGACGGCGATTACGCTGCTCGCGGGAGTGGAACCACTCCTCCAGGCTTCAGGCGCTTCCAGCATCCTGACGCCGTGGACGATGAGCGGGGCGCCGAGCGGAGATGCGGCGCCTTGAAGCGAGCAAGCTACGAAAATGAACTTAAGTCAGGAGAAGGAATGAGCTTTTGGATGATGTATCGATGCATTGTCCTCGTCGGGGCGCTGCTCTTGGCAGCGGCCGCGGGGAACCGAGGGCAAGCGCAGACGGCTACGGGAACGTTGCGCGGGCAGGTAACGGATCCATCGGGCGCGGCAGTAACGAGCGCGACGGTGCTTGTGACTACGCCGAGTGGTGCGGCCACGACGGCGACTTCAAACCGAGATGGCATATTTGAGGTGACAGGATTGGCTCCGGGGAAATATGGAGTGAAGGTGATTGCGCCGGGATTTACGACTTATGAGAACCCGGGGATTGATATCGCTGCAGGGCAGGCGCAAAAGTTAAATGTTTCGATGAGCATTGAAGTGCAGGAACAGAAGGTCGAAGTCACGGACACCACGACGAAGGTGGACGTGAACCCGGCGAACAACGCGGGTGCGATCGTCATGCAGGGAAAAGATCTCGAAGCGCTCTCCGATGATCCAGATGAACTGCAATCCGAACTGCAGGCGCTGGCTGGGCCTTCGGCTGGCCCGAATGGCGGCCAAATTTATATCGATGGATTTACGGCGGGTCAACTTCCGCCGAAAGCTTCGATTCGCGAGATTCGCATCAATCAAAACCCCTTCTCGGCGGAATACGACAAACTGGGTTACGGGCGTATCGAAATCCTGACGAAGCCGGGCACGGACCAGTACCACGGGCAATTTTTTCTTACCGGGAATACGGCTGGATTTAACTCGCGCAACCCTTTCGAGGATTTGCCGGAGGGAACAGAGCCGCCTGGCTACTACACAACACAGTTCAGCGCCAACGTGGGCGGACCGCTGAGCAAGAAGGCCTCCTTTTTCTTCAACGTTGAGCGGCGGGACATCACCGATTTGTCCGTTGTGAGCGCGCAAATCGTGAATCCAACTACGTTTGCGATCGAACCGTTCAGCGACGCGGTTTCCAACCCGAAGACCAGGCTTAATTTGGGCCCGCGCCTCGACTATCAGGTGACTGCGACGAATACCTTGAGCGTGCGATACCAGTATTGGCGGAACGTGGAAACGGCCGACAGCGTTGGTTCGTTCAATCTTGCTTCGCTGGCCACGAATTCCACGAACGTCGAGAATACGCTGCAAGTGACTGATACGCAGACCGTGAGCCCCACAATCATCAACGAGACGCGGTTTCAGTATATTCGCGAGAGCAATAACGGAAATCCGTTGACCACGACGCCTGAGATAAGTGTGCCAGGAGCGTTCGTTTCCGGGGGCAACACGAGCGGAATAAACACCGACACCCAGAACCGGTACGAACTGCAAAACATCACGTACATAACAAAGGGCAAGCATGCGTTGAAAATTGGGGGCCGCCTGCGGGACACAATAGACAACACTGCATCGAATGCCAGCTTCAATGGCGCGTATTCCTTTGGCACGCGGGTCGATCCGACGGTCCTAGGATGTGACGTGCCCAGTCCTCCCACGACCTGCCCCACAATTTCCGGCATCGATGCTTATCAGATTACGCTCGAAGCACTAGCGTCCGGAAATACGCCTGCGAATATGGCAACGGCGATCGCGAAGGGCGGCGGAGCGAGCTTTTATTCTTTGAACTATAACACCGTGGGAACAGCGGCCACGCGGGTCAACTATTTTGATGGCGCTCTTTTTGTGCAGGACGACTACAGGTTTCGTCCAAACATCACCGTGAGCTATGGACTTCGTTACGAAACGCAAAACAATCTGGGAGACCACGGCGACTTTGCGCCGCGCCTCGGAATCGCGTGGGGAATCGATGGAAACGGAAAAAACAAGTCAGCAAAGACCATACTGCGACTGGGATACGGTATTTTTTACGACCGGTTCACGGAAAATCTGGTTTTGCAGCAGCAGTTGCAAAACGGTTTTATCCAGCAACAATATCTGATCCAGAGCCCAACTTTCTTCGACCCAAACGTGACCGTGACGCCCACGAGTCCGCTTTTTCCGACCACCGCGCAATCTACGCAGGCCATTTATATACAGAATCCTAATCTGCGGACTCCCTACACAATGCAGACGG
>DATDHE010000207.1:0-11542 GCA_036521695.1 Candidatus Acidiferrum sp.
CAGCGAACGATCAGAAAAAAGTGACCGTCGAAGTGCAGCACAAGATGTGATGGTCTTGAGCCTAGTGTTTACTGCTCGCGAAGAGCGACGACTGGGTCGACGCGTGTGGCGCGTAGGGCTGGAACGTAGCTGGCGGCGAACGCCACGGCGAGAAGAATCGCAGAGACGGCGCCCAACGTCACAAAGTCGGTAGACTTGACTCCGTAGAGCATCGAGCCCAAGCCTCGGAAGAGCAAGAAAGATAGGACGATTCCGACGGCAGTTCCGATGAGCGACATCGCCATTCCCTGCTTCAAGATCATGCCCAGGACGTTAGAACGTCGGGCTCCCAGGGCAGTGCGAATCCCGATCTCCTGCGTGCGCTGGCTGACGGAATAAGAGACGACGCCATAGACACCGACGGAGGCAAGCACCAAGCCGAGAACGCCGAAGGTGCCGACAAACATGACGCCGAGGCGCGCGGGGAAGAGAGCTTTTCCGTATTGGACTTGCACGTCCATGGTGGTCACGTTGAAGACGGGCAGCCCGGCATCGAGCTGGCGAATTTGATCGCGGACGGCAGTGACAAGCCGCTGCGGATCGTCCTGCGTATAAACGAACAGGTTGACGCCGGAGTTGTAACTCTGCGCCATGGGGAAATAGGCGTAGAGCTGCGGCTTTTCATAGAGAAAAAGATATTTGCCGGTGCGGGTGAGGCCGACGACCTGGATCGGAGGGCCGTCTTTTTTTATGCGAAACACTTTGCCGATGGGATCCTGGCCGGGCCAGATTTCCTTGGCGAAGGTTTCGTTGATGATGGCAACGTGCGGATCGGTGGCGTTATCTGCTTCGGTAAATTCCCGCCCCTCGATGACCGGAGTACCGGCGGTACGGAAATAGCCAGGCTGGACACTGTCGTCAAAAGTAGTTTCCGTTTTTGATTTGTCGTCGGTGGGCTGACCTTCGGAGTAAATATTGTCGAGCGAATTCTCGTCGCCCATGGGGATGTAGGAGGCGATGGCGGCGTCGCGAACGCCGGGAAGCGAGCGCACGCGCTCGGTAAGTTGCTTGAAAAATTGCTGGCCGCGCTCTTCCTTGTAGCCTTGCAGACCGACGTTCATGGACATCAGGAGGGTGTGGTCGACGCGAAAGCCCATGTCTACGTGAGCCGAGTTTTGCAAGCTGCGAATGAAAAAGCCGGCACAGGCGAGAAGAAGAAGAGAGACGGCTACTTGCGCCACGACCAGGGCATTGCGGAAACGATGATGGCCCGTGGAAGCGCCTCCCGAGCGGCCACCAGCTTTGAGTGTGTCGGCCAAATCCGTGCGCGAGGCCTGCAGCGAGGGAATCAAACCTGCAACCATGCCGGTCACGAGGGCGGCCAAAAAAGTGAAGGTGAAGATGCGCCAATCCATGCGCAAATCAAACAGACGCAAAGGAACGTCGCTGGGAATGCGGACGGACATGAGCGCCAAGGCGGCCCACCGGGCAAAAATGAGCCCGAGAATTCCCCCGAAAACAGAGAGCTGGACAGTCTCCGTCAACATTTGGCGGATCATGCGCCCACGGGTAGCGCCAAGAGCGGTGCGGGTGGCGAATTCTTTTCTGCGCCCGTTGGCGCGGGCGAGAATGAGATTGGCGACGTTGGCGCAAGCGATGAGAAGGACAAGTCCGACGAGCAACATAAAGACGAGGGCGGCCGTGGACATAAAACCAGCCACCAAGCCGGGCTCCGGGCGGGCCTTGAGTTCTGGCATGACGAGCAGCGTCATGCCTCTGTGAGCGTCCGGGAATTCCTGAGCCAAGCGACGATCGAGCGGTTCGGCGGCAGCCATGGCCTGCGCCGGTGTGACTCCCGGCTGGATCCGGCCAAGAACGCGAAGGTAGGAGGCGTCGCGTTTGTTGAGGTCATACTCCTGATTGGGATCGAGAAGCCCCATGGTTGTGAGGGGAATATAGAAGTCCGGCTCGAGGAAGTAATACGCTCCACGAAAGTTCTCGGGAGCGACGCCGATGACGGTGAACGCGTGGTTGTTGACCTGCACAGTCTGGCCGATGATTGTGGGATCGCCGCCGAAACGCTTCTGCCAGAATTTATAGCTGAGAACCACGAGGGGATCCTTGCCTGGGACCCAGCCCTCATCCGCGGCGAAAGTGCGGCCTCGGACAGCCTCAATACCGAGCATCGAAAAGTAATTGCCGCTAACCATTTCGGTCCAAGCGCGCTCTGGACGGCCCTCAGAGCCAAAATTCACGGGGCTCGGGGTATATGCGATGAGGTCAGAAAAGACTGTTTTGAGCTGGCGGTAGTCCTGGAAATCGGGGTAGGAAACGTTTAGAGGAAAATCGAAACTGAGAGTCTTGGAAGCGAGGACGACCAGCTGCTCAGGGTTTTTGACCGGGAGAGGCCGCCAGAGTATTCCATTGAAAACGCTGAAGATAGCGGTGTTTGCGCCGATGCCGAGGCCCAGGGCGAGCATGGCAATGAGCGTGAAGCCAGGGCTCTTTAGGAGCATGCGAAACGAGTAACGTAGATCTTTCCAGAAAGTTTCCACGGTTGTCCCCTCGCGAAGTCTATAAAAGTAACGAACGAGCACCCCGAAAGGTTCCATCGGAACTGAACTAAGACGATGCAAGTAGTTTCTCGATATCAGCTGCGATCTCTGGCGGCGCGTGAAGAGTAGGTCCGCCAGCTTGAACGATGGACGCTGTTTCGATAAACACCGATGGAGATGCGCCGGCGACTTGCGAGTCGAAGTAGCGAATCTGAAGATTTCGCTCATTTCTTAAAACTCTTGGCAATGCATCCATAATTTCGAACGGCATAGCAGTAACGATATACGTGCCGCCTCCGCAAAAGTGCTGATTTTAAGACTGCTTTTTAGCACCAAAGCGGCAGCTTGATGTCCATTCTCGTGACAGAGTGTTTCTTTTTTGCCGCGCTCATCGCACCAACCTAAGAGTTCACGTTCGCTGTAACGCGAGGCGGGCACCGATATGAATCAGATTGTCGGCGATGACGCCGAGCCCTACCCAGCGCTCCATTCCTGGCAAGCCACGATAGCGACAACGATTCAATCCGTGACGGCGTTTCAGCACACTGATGCGGCCCTCTCTTCCGGTCCGCCATTTTTGAGCGGCGCGGAACCAACGCCGCTTTTGCAGCTTTCGCCGTTCTTGGCTGTGCGTGCTCTGAGCAACTTCGATTTCGCAGTGCAGTTTCTCGACGCCGACCGCATGACCTACTGGGGCAAACACCAGGACGTAAACTTCTGGACCGAGAACGCGAGCATAAAGTGGAAGGAATCGGAAGCTCCGTTCCACTCGGTTGCTCGGCTTACTCTCCAGCCGAATTCACAGTTATCGCGGGAGGCCAGCGACGCAGTTTATTTCGATGTCACGGGCCATTGTACGGCCGACAGTCAACCGGTCGGGAGCATCAATCGCGCCCGTTGGCAAGGCGAGGTCGCCAGCAAGAAAGCGCGCTTGGCGATCATACGAGAAGTCAGCAAGGCGATCGGGAACTCATCGTGAGTGTGCGCGGCAAATACCGGCAGCTGCAACGCGACCGCTACGCAGCTTGTCGTGACCACGACAAAATTCCAATTACCAGAAGCTCGGCGGCTCGTGGCGTCGCCCGGGCGAGCCCTATAGTCGATTACAATTGCGTGGTAGCTATGGTTGATACCATTTGGCACCAATTGGAATAAGGGCAGCGGCGCTACGCCTTTGACGATTCAGGACTTGTCAAATTGGGATGCAATTTCGATCCCCACCGCCCCTACCAATTTAACCTATTCAATTTTTTAGAGTTATTCGGTTGGTCGATTCCGTGTACCCTCTATCGGTAGCGCTGCATAGTCAACTTCAGTTCCTCAAAGCGTTTTGCTGTCGTAGCTATGAAGAAAACGTACACGGATAAACAGGGCCAGTACCTGGCCTTCATCTATTACTACAGCAAAATCCACCGATGCTCGCCCTCAGAGGCCGAAATGCAGCAGTACTTCCGGGTCTCCCCGCCTGCTGTACATCAGATGGTCTTGACACTCGAAGCGCGCGGGCTCATCGCGCGAACGCCCGGGCAAGCCCGATCAATCCATCTGCTGATCTCGCGGGACGAGCTACCCGACTTGCTTTAGAGGTGATAGCCAAAAACCCTAGGCAGGATTTCGACCAACCAGGCTGTCAAGACGGTCTGCGGTTGACGCTTACTCACGGGCAACGGGTCGCGTTGTTGCATTTCCGGAATTACACCGCAATGTTCTTCCTCTCTCAAGTTACCCCCTCAGCCTCTCGGTACCCAGATGCGCACTCTAACGGCCGCAGAGATGTATTGCAAATTCGATTCCATTGCGGCCTTGCCGCAGGTGGCAACCACGCTGGACTCTTTCAATTCACATGGATCTAGAAGCCGAGTGTCCGTAAGTCAAAGAGGCGTAAGCAGAAGCACTTGTTCCGAGATAGCTAGGGGACACGGAAGAATGTGTCGTCGAGAGCCAAAGATTGGCAGTCCAGACTCGTCGCTCAGGAAATGCGGTCATTTAGTGCGTTCGAATACTTCACAAAATTGTTCGCTTTCTTCACATCGCGTCGATAACGGCCTGCTAGACTCCGAAGAATACAAGGAACGCTTGCCGGGAGGCACTTCTAATGCCTCACCGGAGAATTTCAGAACTTCATTCAGGTTCTCGACTATCGCAGTGCCCCCAATTGATAGTTTAGCAAAGAATACTGTGCCTGATAGTCGTATGTGGCACTGGCTTGTTCGATTCTTGCCGCAGTCTGATTCAACTCGGCTTGGCTGAGCTCGATGATGGAGCTTAGGCCAAGGCTGTAGCGCCCCTGTGCTAGATCGAGGGCTTGGTTGGCTTCGTTTAGCATCCGTTCAGTGACGGAAAGCCGCTGGAAGGCGGAATTGGTATTCAGCCAGGCCGTCTGAACGTCACGAACAATTTGATCCTGCAAGTCGCGAAGATACTGGTTCTCCGCTTGAGCGCGAGACACCGCTTCGGTATGAAGGGCGCCATACAAATGTCCGTTGAATATCGGTATGTTTACGTTGACCCCCCCGGCAGCATAACGCGGAGCAAGCGGGGATTCGTTGACGGGAGTAAGTCCAGCCGTTCCGAGAGCAGAGATTGTCGGCAGCTTAAGGTCGCGTTCCGCGGTCGCATAGCTCTGAGCCGAGTCTACAGTCAGGCGCTGGCCGACGAGTTCCGGACGATCTTTCAATGCCTGCTGAATAAGGCTCGAGACATCCGCCGGCGGGGCGGAAGGCATCGGTTGTTCAGCTAGCTCAAATGTTCGAACATCCGAATATCCCAAGGCTGCGGACAGTCGCGCGAACGAGGATTGCAGATCATTCTGAGCCTGAATCAGTAGCAGTTGAGCTTGCGCCAAATTGACATTCGCAAAATTGACGTCCAGGTCCGACCGGATCCTGTTTTTTGCCAACTCCGAGACCTGGTCGGAAGCAAGTTGGCGTGCCTTAACCGTCTCTTGAGCCACCGCAAGGACGGATTGCGCTTTCAGGGCGGCGAAATACGACTGGCTCACCTGGACCAAGACGTCCGCGCGAGTTGTTACCACATTCTCTTGCTGAGCTTGAGCACGCAGGCTAGAACTTTTGACGAGTTCATGAGTCCGGCCGAAGTCCGTCACGAGCTGGCTGACGGTAACGCCGTTGGCGTACCGGTCGTAGATGATGGGATTGTTGAGCGCACCAGCCGCTACGCGGCTGTTGCTTTCGGCTCCGACGCCCGTGAGACTCCCATAAACTGTCGGATAATAGGCAGAACGGGCTTCCGTGACTTGCGCTTTCGCCGCCGAAGCCAAGTTCATTGCCGCTTGAATGCGTGGGTGGTTCTGAATGGCGACTTGCTCGGCTTCTTGCAGCGTCAGTTTCTGCACATTCTGAGCTAGCAATAGCTTTGCAGACATTGCTGTCACCGCGGCGAGAGCGAGTAAGCGAAGGTGCGCCCTCATTGGGCCTCCTCGGCCAACATGGGTGCCTGTAGTAGTTCGGCACGACGTTGATAAATCCACAGGTAGGCTGCGGGAACAACGAAGATTGTCAAAAGAACCGAAGCAATCAGACCCCCGATGATGACTCGCGCCAGCGGAGCATACGCTTCGCTTCCGGTTTCGAGCTTCAAAGCCATCGGCAAGAGCCCCACAATCGTTGCCAGAGACGTCATCAGGATCGGCCGCAAGCGAATGCGGCAAGAATGGGCGACCGCATCACGCACGTCACGTCCCTCGGCGCGAAGCCGATTCGCGAAATCTACGATCAAAATGCTGTTCGAGACCACCATTCCAGTCAACATCACTATGCCCATCAAGGACTGAATATTTAGCGTGGTGTCCGTAAATGCGAGCGTTATCATCACGCCGACTAGCCCCGTCGGAACCGCCAGCACGATCAAGAAGGGGTCCAGGAAAGAAGAAAACTGGGCGACAAGCACTAAATAGACGAGCAAGACCGCGAGGAAAAGCCCTAGGCCGAAGCTCCGGAAAGACGACTGCATCGTTGTGACCAGTCCCCGGATATCGATCCGGATATTTGATGGCAGATGTGTGGCAGAAACAATCTTGGAAATCTGCTTGGCGGGAGTTGCCAAGTCTTCGCCGGATGGGGCCACATAAACGTCAATGGTTCGCTGCAACTGGTAGTGGTCCACTTCTGTCGGAGTGAGGATTGGGGTAATGTCAGCGACTTGGTTCAGGTAAGTAGGCAGCTTCAAGTGTGGAGAGCGCAAAGGCATCGCCTTCAGATCATCCAGCGACTTCACCCGATTTTCGGGATATTGGACGGTCACGAAATAGTTGTTACCGCTCTTAGGATCGACCCAGTAACTCGGCGCGATCATGGCATCAGAAGTTAGGGCGGTTATAAGGTTATCGACAACTTCTTTGGGACTCAGTCCTAGTTGGCTGGCGCGTTCGCGATTAACGTTAACCTGCAAAGCAGGATAGTCCATGTCTTGTGGTACATAGACGTCCGACACTCCTGGAAGTGCCTGAAATTGGCGTGCGAGGTCCAGCGCGATTTTGTTGGCGGCCAGTAGGTCCATGCCACTGACTTGAACATCGATTGGCGCCGGCATTCCTTGGTTAAGAACTGAGTCCACCAATCCTCCTGATTGAAAGTAAGTGCGTAACTCGGGTAATTCGGCTGCAACCTTCTTTCGAACTTGCGCCATATAGGCAAAACTACTAGCCCGATGTTCTTCTTTGAGTCCGACTTGAACGAACGCGGTATGCATCGCAGAGTTCGGAGTGGACAATGCCGACAAGTCAGACATCACGCCGATATTGGAGACGATAGAATTCAACTCGTCGCCGGGCACGACTTCATGAACAATATTCTCCACCTTTTTCACATACGACTCGGTTACTTCTAAACGAGTGCCGGTCGGGGCTTTAACATTAATGACGAATTGACCCGCATCGGTGCGCGGGAAAAACGAAAGGCCCACGAGGGGATAAAGCAAGAAACTTAGAACAAACAACGCTAGAAAGCCCAAGACTACTTGGCTAGGGTGATCAAGTGCCTTTTGGATCCAGCGATCATATGTGGCCAGCATCTGCTCGAAACGGGTGTTGAACCATGTATGGAATCTGACTGCCCAAGATTTGGTAGTCGTATCGATGCCTTGCGCATGATGCGCGATGCCCTTGAGAACTCGTGCACAATAGAGCGGAACAACCGATACAGCCACAAAATACGAAGCAAACAACGAGATCACAACTCCGAGCGCCAACGCCGTAAACAGGTACTTGCTAACGCCGAACAGGAGAGTGACAGGGAAGAAAACGACGACAGTAACTAGAGTAATCGCCAGGACCGCGAGCCCGACCTCGTTTGAACCTTTCTCCGAAGCGACCGCCGGGCTTTCACCGAGTTCGATGTGGCGGAAGATATTTTCCAGCACGACCACGGAGTTATCGATCAGGCGTGAAAAAGCGAGAGCCAGTCCGCTCAGAACCATACTGTTGATGGTCTCGTCTCCAGAATGAAGGAAAAAGAAGGTTGCCATCACTGAAAGAGGAATGGAAAGAAAGACAGCTGCCGTCGCGCGAGGACTACCGAGAAAGACCAAGATCATCAGTGCCGTGAGGCATAGACCGATTCCTCCCTCCCGCAGTACCGTCGAAATCGCCTGTTTGACAAACAAAGATTGGTCAAAGACGACATGCGTTTTCAGTTGTGAAGGGATGTCCCGCAACGTCTTGATGGCCTGCTGAATGCCATTGACAACTGCAATTGTATTCGTGTCACCACCTTGTTTTAGGATAGGTACATAGACAGATCGCTGTCCATTAACGCGCACGATGTTATATTGCAGGGCCGAGCCATCGACGGCTTTACCCACGTCAGAGATGAAGACGGATTTTTCTGCGTCGGTCTTGAGAGGAAGGTCATTCAGGGCTTCAGCGTTGGGAACCTGCGCGTTTGTGTAGAGATTATAGTCTGTCGGGCCAATGCGAACGTCGCCGGCCGGCAAGATTAAATTGGAAGCATCCGTGGCTCTCACGACATCCATCGGACTCAGCTGATGCGCTTGTAGTTTGAGCGGATCGACATAAACCATGATCTGCCGGTAACGGCCACCATACGGCGGAGGGACAGTGGCTCCAGGAACACCCGCAATTTGGTTCCGAATTGCGAATTGCAGATAGTCATGCAGCTGGGTTTCATTGAGCCCCTGTCCTTCCACAGTCAGAAGGCAGACTGGGAGGCTCGAAGCATCCATGCTCATCACTACGGGTGGAAGGGTGCCCTGAGGGAGTCGCCTCAAATCCGCCATCGCAAGATTGGAGATCTGCGTCACATCGGCATTCGCATCCGTGCCAGGCTGAAAATAAATCTTGATTAGACTGACGCCGGACATCGAACGCGATTCCATGTGATCGATTCCGCTTCCGAGTGTGAAAAAACGCTCGAAAGTGTCGGTAATATCAGCTTCGATCTGCTGAGGGGGCATGCCGCTGTAGAAAGTAGCCACCATGACTACCGGAATGTTAATCGGTGGGAACATGTCCACCGGCATTTGAGCCAATGCGGTAAGACCCAGAACGCAAACGAAGAGACATACGACGACGATAAAATAAGGGTGCCGCAAGGAAAACGAAGGCATGAAAGTCTTACTCCATTTCCGAAGGCGCTACAATCTTTGGCTCGACACGTTGACCTTGTTTGTACTGGGACTGTTCGCCAAATATGACCATCTCATTTAGTTCGAGTCCGGAAACAATTTCCACATCCGTCGCGGTTTGGAGACCCAAGGTGACCTCGCGTTTCTCAATCCTGAAGCTGGTATTCACGACCAGAACGCTGCCGTGCGTTCCGCCCGAAGTCTGAACGGCTTGCGTTGGCACCGCCAGAACATTACTGACGGAGTGCAGAGGGATCTGGACGGTGGCGTACATTCCGGGAACAAGTTGATATTTGGGGTTCGGGACGTCGACTTCGGTGTGCATCGTGCGAGTTTGTGTGTCGATCTGTCCGGAGAAACGGACAATTTTCCCCTCGAATGCCTGATCGTGATTAGCTACCTGAACGACGACGGTTTGACCCAGATGGACATCGCTAACAGCTCTTTCCGGCAGCGGAATCACCAGCCGCAGAAGATCGGTCTGGGATAAATGGCAAAGCGCCTGATCACCGTTGGAGGAGGTCCCCGCTGGAAGAAGGGCCCCCGCGTACGCGTCGATTCTGGTAACCACTCCGTCGAACGGAGCCGTAATGCGTGAATAGGCATACATTGCCTTGTCTTTTTCAAGCCCGGCCATAGCTATGGCAAGTGCCTGCTCCGCGGCCCCCACGGCGGCGGTGGCGCCAGAGACTCCAGCCTTAGCCTCGATGTTCTTTCCGTCTGCGACATCCACGTCTTCTTGGGCGATCAAGCCTGGCCGTGTCTGCATCACGGTGGAGAGTCGCTTATAAGTTAGGTCCGCGACCAGGTACTTGGAATTTGCTTGAACCAAGTCCTCCTTAACGCGTGTCAGATCATGCCGACTACGCTGTACCGCGGCTTCATCTAGTTCCAGCTGCTGCTGAAGTTCTGGGATTTCCAGGACCGCGAGAAGTTGTCCCTTGCGCACGTGTGTGCCCCAGTCCACGTTCAGGTTCTGGATGTAACCAGACACCTTTGCATAAACGTTGACTTCCTGAAACGGCTGAAGCTCCGAAGCAATTTGTAAAGTGTTGGAGAGATCTTTACGTGCCGCCCGGACAACTGCCACTTTCGGGGCATTAGCAGGGTCCTCTGACTTCGCCGTACCTCCAGATCCACAGCCCCCAATAAGGAGGACAGACAAAAAGAACGTCATCCATAATCCATGGTTTTTCGCGGAGATTTGGCAACAGTTTTTTGGTCGCACCAAACTATTCCTTGTCAGAACTCTGTTCAGAATTGAATTCAACGCTGCGCCTGAGCAATTTCTTGTTTTCATGATTTCAAATCCAGTTCTTGGATTGCCTCGCGTAGCTTGTCTAGAGAGAAGTCGCTTGCGCGGCATAAACCGATCAGATGCTGCCTCCTGTGCAAGATTTCATGCGCGGCGGCCGGAACCCTGTTGGCAATTTCCAGTGGTATTGTTTGAACACCGTGGCGGTCACCGTGGACCAGATCACCAGGCCGAATCTTCAAACCCCCTAGCTCGATGGTTCCACCAAAATCGAAGACATGCGCATACGCGTGTGAGACCGACACGCTGCCCGCAAACATCTGAAAGCGGGTTAACCCAACGTGTTCAATATCCCGCACCGAACCATTCGTCACCAGTGCAACGCATCCCAGCGCGAGAAGAATATTTGCGTTCACTTCACCTATGAACGCGCCTAATCCGGGCGGGTTGTCCACATCTTCAATCACCACAACCCGCGGCGCAGGAATGCTGAGAATGTGGTTCCACCAATCGGTGCGTTCATAGTAGTAACCCCGGCCCATCATCGGAGGATTCGTCGTCCGAATTCTGGCCGTTGCGGCGTAGCCTACGATCGGCAAGCGGTTCTTGAACATACAACTGATGCTGGAATCTGCGAATCCTGAATTCGACAATCGCACTCGGAAAGTTTCAACTGCGCTTGCAACAACGCATGTGCTAATCCGGCGCAATTGCTCCAAGCTGGCAGGACTCAATCGTTCCTCAGTCATGGAACTCTCCTGAACCACTCTTTGCTCTGCCTCGTCGCAACCCAAATATTCTTCTACTGCCGATGCGCCTGCTGCCCGAATTGAGAAAAGATTGCTCCAATGAAGTTTCCTTCGGCCCACTTTGGCTTTCGAAGTACGAGCGTCGTTCTTCTTAGTGAGCCTCCTCCGGCACAGCGACAGCTCCCGCCTGCTTTCGATGTTGATACATCAACAAGTACGCTGCGGGAACTACAAAAATCGTGAGAACAATCGAGGACATTAGCCCGCCGATAATGGCCCGTGCGAGTGGCGCATAGGCTTCACTCCCCGTTTCGATCTTGAATGCCATCGGCAACAACCCCACGACGGTCGCAAGTGAGGTCATCAAAATGGGCCTGAGACGAATCCGGCATGCTTGGACG
>DATDHE010000208.1:0-4768 GCA_036521695.1 Candidatus Acidiferrum sp.
AGGCAGCGGTCCGCGGAATCAGCCTGTATCGGCTCCGCGACGGGAAGATCACAGAGACCCGTAATCAGGCCGATCTTCTCGCCCTGTTCACGCAGCTCGGCACGATCGAACAAAAGAAGAGCGCGACGGCCTAGATTCGTGGCTTCACATACACAATCCGGCAGGAAATGTGGTCTTCTGCGCATCCAATTCTGTTTCAGCCGGGTAAAGTTCCAAGATTGGCGATTTAATACCGTCAGCAGCTTGGTGCAGACAAGGCCCAACGCTGCAACGAGGGTACGGAGGGTGTGTACAGATGGATGAGAGAAAATTCCGAATCACTGTTGACCCGGCCGACTTCGTTAAAAGATGTTGATAAATCGCCATTACACTCACAACCTCCAGAGCTTGCAGTGTGTTGGCGGCAAACAGGAAGTAATCCTTGCTTGGCAAGGTGTGGACGACGAATCTGTCGTGCTTTATGCGTTCACTCCAAGCTACCACCTGGTGACAGACGAGAACCAGCTGCGATTGCACACCCACTGGCAACCAGGTGAGAACCCCAAAATTGACGGACTTCCGCGTAACCCAGGTGCCCGTTAAGTGCCCAGAATACCCCGTTTGGGAAGGCTTTTGCGGCTATGAAGAAGGGTTAAGTCGTTTGAATCCGGCAGAGCCGGGTGAAGTTTGACGCGTTATGAGCCCGACGAGCAACAAGCCGCTCCCAGGCGCCATAGCTACTCAGCGGCGTTCTGTCTGTGTATATAGGGCGTAGCGTTTTGCGGCTATGGCATACCCCATGAGGGTGGCACGATCATAGAATTTCTCCCGACCGTTCCGTGCTTAATCGTTACTTGCAGCACTGGAAGGTTTCGAAGCTTTTTGTGCTAGGCGCATCGGCATTTCCAAAGAACGCCTCTGCGAATCCCACACCCACCATTCTGGCACTCACCTATCGCACCGCCGATGCCATCGTGAACCGGTATCTAAAAAATCCCGCGCCATTGGTCTGAACAATAAATCAGCATCCCAGAAAATACTCAAGGTTCAACGGAAGTCCGTTCCCGGTTACTTCGTTTGGAGAAGGCCGCTGGTATTTCGCTTGGGAACGGCCCCAACAGGAATGCTGGCCACCACCTGCATCGTCTTGTTATCGACGACCACGGTGGCATCCTTGCCGGCGACGGCCACGTACAAGTCCTTGCCGTCAGGTGGAATGGTCAGCCACTCGGGGTGCAGTCCAACGTGCACGACTTTAAGCAATTTGAAATCGGGGAGCGAATAGGCGGCCACGTATTGGTACCACTTACTGGTGGCCCAGAGCACTTTGCCGTCTGGAGTGATGGCCAAACCATGTGAAGGCGATCCTTGGAGCCCGTCGATCACTTTCTGCTGATCGGAACTGTAAGGCAGTGTGATGCGATTGATCTCCTTATGGGACGCAAAATCCACCACGACGAACCCGTGGAAGTCCGAGACTTGCGCGATAATTTGTTTCGTCGATCCGTCAGGGTTCTTGGTGAAAGCCATGGGACGAATGCCGCCGCTTAGCTTCACCGTCCAAACTACTTGGTTGGTTTGCGTATCGATCACGCTGATGACGCTGGAGACCGTGGAGCCCACAACGACAAATCGGCTGTCCGGAGTGACATACAGGTTGTGCACGGCACCCTCTACCGGAATGCTCTTCACATTGGTGAGCATAGAGGTATCGATGATATCGACCGCGCCGGGGGACTGCGCGATGCCTACGTATACATGGCGGCCATCCCTGGTGACGTCCAGGTTATTGGGGCGGCCGCTCAGCGGAATCCTCTTGGTCACTTGCAGGGTAAGCGCGTCGACAACATCCAAAGTTTTGGTGGGTTCTTGCGTGATGTAGATGCAGCTTCCATCGGGAGCGATGACAACTCCGTGGGAAACCTCGATATCCTTGATGATCCCGACCACGCGGTTCGTGGCAGGGTCAATGACGTGCACGCTGTCTCCCGCGGCGTTCGTTTGGATGACTCGGACCTCGAGCTCTGCTGCCATGGCCATGAAGCGTGCGACGAAGACCAAGCTGGCCAGCGGCGTCAGGTAACGAAATACTCGTTGTGTATTCATAATTGGAGTTCGTCTTCCGAATCACTGTCTTGGGGTAGTACCTGTCTGTCCGTCGACCCAGCCCGCCAAAAGCCGCCATTCCGGGTTTTCTTTCGACGTCCAGAATTTACCGCCTGTATGCGTAGGGTCGCCACCTGCCTCCGTGGCGAGAGGGTGCAACAGTAGCGGGCTCTTGGCAGGTTCCCCGGGAACCACTAGCCGCGAGACGACCTCGAAGTTGCTCCGGGACTGAGCTTCCGTCCAGGCAGCGGCTCCTGGAGGCAGCGGCTGAAGCCGCATACGCGTGGCGAGCACCGTATGGCAGGTGAAGCAGGCATTTCCGCTACCCTCGTTCGGCTGTCTGGCTTTTAGGAAAATCGGTTCCACAAAAGAGCGGTAGAAGTCAAAATCCAGAGACCCGGCGGGAGCGGAATGCACGGAGGAGCGGGGCGCGCCGGTGCGCACCCAAGCGGCCAAGGTCTGCCACTCGGGATCGTCTTGCGAATTCCAGTGCTTGCCTCCGGCATGGAAGGGATCGCCACCCGCATCGGCGGCCAGCGGATGCATCAGCAGCCGACTCGCCAGTGGATCCCCCGGGACTACCACTCTTTGCCAGGCCTCGAAATTCTTGCGCGATTGCTCTTCGTTCCAGTTCGTCGCGCCGGGTGACAGTTCTTCCAACCGGGGGCTTCCATGGTCGTGGCAAACTATGCAGCGCGCGTGCCCCGGGCGTTTCGTCAGGAAGATGGGCTGGACGCGATCGCGGAAGAAGGCATAGTCCAAGGTAGGAGCCGAGGAAGAACTAGAAGGTTCCTGGGTAGTTTGTGCTGTCAGGGCCAGCATCAGCAATATCAAAAGTTCGCGCACTGTGTTCCGCTACTCTAAGGGAAGCAAATTTTCCCGTCCAGCGGAATCACTGCTCCGTTCACGTTAGGCGATTGCCGGCAAGACAGATAGGCCGCCCGCATTGTCGCTACACGGAAGTTATCCAGAAACGGCGTTCGAAGAAGTGTAGCCGAGAAAATCAAGCTTCCCAGATGGCGACTTCTGGCCCGTGTCCGGTAGGCGGATTTCGCCGGTCGCCGAGAGACAGACATCATTCGGCTGGAGGCAAGAAAACCATAGAAGGACCTCTATGTCGCAGCTGCTTGTTTCTTAGCGTCTGACTTGCAATCGAGGATGGTTAGTCGGCAACTCTTCCCCAATCCGACTATGGAACAGTCGCTCGTAACCCAGCAGAAATCGTCCTGAACGTTTAGAACTGCTTAGCAAACTAGCGCGGGGCAGGTGGCTTTGCAGATTGCCACAATTGGATCGGATTTCCCTCAGGGTCGTGCAGGCTGGCGAACCGGCCGTTGGGATAAACCTGCGGGTCAATTTCGACCGCGATTCCGGCGGTTCGCAACTGGGCTGCCATTTTGTCGAGATCCCGGACGCGAAAGTTCATCACCCAGACCTTTTGCGTGCCCTTGAAAAAGTCGCGCGTCTCTGGTTGAGGTTCGAAAACGGTCGGTCCGGCCTCTTGCTGCCAAACGGAATCCTGGTAGCTCGATGGCGTGAGCGAGATCCCCAGATGTTGCTGGTACCAACGCCCAGCCCTTTCGGATCTTGGGCTCGAAAGAAGAATCCTCCGATTCCCGTAACTTTTTCCACTTCCGTTCCCGCAGCGATTTCGTCGCGAACAGCGGCCGCCGCGGCGAGAGGAGAGGTCTTTGGCTGTACGGTTGCCTGCGCTGCTTCGGCGAGTTGGTTCCGCCCCAAGATGAAGCTCGCCCCGCAAGCGAACGAGAGGCTTTGAAGTATTCGGCGCCTTAGGAAAAGCATCCCATCCTCCTACCCGAGAAGCACGATTCGGCCTACGATACCTGCACAGAGTAGTTCTTACAACCGTAAGGTAAGTTTCTGACCAAGTGGTCGGCAATCCTTCCATAAGCGGTTTAGGGAAGGGTTGCCTGGCACCCGAGCCGTTCCCTTCACCGCTGAGCACACCAGGATCGTGGGCAATCTCGTCGCGCAAACTCGTCCGCTTTGCTTGTCCTTGGGTGATCGGGCTTGTTTGGCGCTCGGTCTTGCATTGAGGGCTCCCGTATATACGGCCGACAAGTCATGGAAGAAGTTGAAAGTCGGCGCGCGCATCCGCGTCATCCGCTGACAGGTCTTTCTGTTAGGAAAGGCCTGTCCACCCGCCAGAAATTGATGTTTAGTTAACGAGTGAGGTTCGCGACCGCGCTAACGGCTGCCACAGGAGTCCCAGAGCAAGAGTTGGGTTATTCTCGCTCTATGTCCGCCGATCTGGAATCCACGCTTCTCTCTGTCTGGAAACAGACCTTAGTCGACAAGAAGAAAACTGTCGAGGTTGGCGGCGAAACTTACGCCGTCCGGGAAACGGCGAAAAGCAAATTGAAGCAGGTGGATTTTCGTTTTGAGGATCGAGAATTGCGCGGCTTGAAGCAAAATCCGAACACCAAATCTCGATGGGCGAAGCTGGCCCGGGAGGGCGGACAGGTGATGCAGTTTTTGGAACATGGGAAATACATTGCGGTGGTTGTGGATGGAAAAGTTCACATTTATCGGTAGGGTTGGGGTGCAGGGGGGCGTTCTCGGCGTTATTGCAGGTCGTTGAGTGGTTCGGCGGGATCAAGCCGGGATTCTTCGCTACGCTCGGAATGACAAAGAGAGATGCGGGTTAGGCTCAGGAACTTGG
>DATDHE010000209.1:0-6491 GCA_036521695.1 Candidatus Acidiferrum sp.
AATCTCGGAATCCGGCAACCACGACAATCGCGAATACGAAGATGACTGGGGCGAACGGTATCAAGGATTGCTGGTAAAAAATGCCGACGGAACTTCCAACTACGATGACCAGGCCAATCAGCACCTTGCAAAAAACCTGAAGGGACATCTGCTGCTTGTGCACGGGACACTGGACGACAACGTGCCGCCGTACAACACACTGCTTGTGGTGGACGAACTGATCAAGGCCAATAAGGATTTTGATTTGTTGCTCTTGCCCAACCAGCATCACGGCTATGGGAGCGCGACGCTTTATATGACGCGGCGCCGATGGGACTACTTCGTGCGCTACCTACTCGGCGCAGAGCCGCCGCACGAATACGAGTTGCATCCGCCGACTCCATAGTGTGATTTGACACCGTGCTCGCTCGCATTCTACGGAATGGATTTGACCCTTAGGGTTCAATTTCGCCGAGGCGAAGAAGCCCGTTGCACTTACTGGCGGAGGAAGGTGAGCGCGGTTTTGGCGAAGTGGGGAGCGGCTTCGAGGAAGACGGGGCCGTGGCCGCCGTTGGGAACGACCCAGAGAGCAGATCGAGGGATGGCGCGATACATATCGACCGCCATTTCAATGGGATAGAGGAAGTCACGATCCCCGTAGACTATCAACGTTGAAGCGGTGATCTTGGACAAGGTGGGCGGTGTAAAGTTCATGTCGTCATAGCTTTCCGCCATGCCGCGGGACCACTCCCAGATGGCCTTAATCTGTTCGTCGCCGAGCTTGTGGCGCTTGCGCATCGTTTCCCATGCTTGGGGTGGCTGGGTGTCAGCCGGAACCTGCCGCATGATGGCCCGGGCCTGCTCGGGGAAATACATGGTAGGGCTGACGACGACCATGGCTGCGATGCGTGGCGGCTGCAAAGTGGCCATATGAAGGAGAATGTTCCCGCCCATGCTTATGCCGATGGCCTTGCATTTCTTGATGCCCAGATGGTCGAGGAGCGCGAGGGTGTCCAGAGCGCATTGGCGGTGGGTGATAAATTTAGCAGGGTTTGTCGAGCGACCGTGGCCGCGAGCATCCGGGGTGATGAGAGTGTGTTCGCGCAAGAATTCATCGCGGCCGGCATAGACCCAGTCCTCGTGGCAGCCGCTGCCGCCATGCAGAAGCAACAGCGGTTCGCCGGCGCCGTGTATTTCGTAATAGAGCTCAATCCCGTTTACTTGCAGAATTTTCCCGATGTTCTCAGTTGGCATAGATGAGGAATGGAGCAACCTCGCGTTCTTTAGTTTTTTCGAGGGGCACCCTAGAAAGAAAGAATACCACTGCTCGAATTCAGGGTGGGGTAACGAAACGAGGGGCGACGCGCAGCCGGGCACGAGCGAACCCAGGCCTGGCCGGCCGGATTTCGACGTGGCTTGGCTTGATGCGGGCGGCTTATTCGTGAAGGACAACGGTCAGCAGGGATTTGTTGACCTTGATTTTGCCGTTGTATTCGATGAAGCCAAGTTTTCTGAATTTGTTCACGAAGAAATTTACGCGAGAACGCGTAGTGCCGATCATTTCGGCCAGGGTCTCCTGGGAGACTCTGGGGGGGCACGGTCCGGCTGATCCTGCTTGCCATAGCGGGCGAGAAGGAGAAGGGCTCGTGCTAGGCGCTTCTCGCTGGAGTTGAAGAGTTGATCGAGCGACCCACCTGGCAGCACTGGCCATTCGACGGTATAACGGCGATGAGGGCCTTAGCAGCGCGCGGTGCATGGAAGCGTGCGCTCGAGAGACGGTCACACGAAGCAGTTCAATTGAATTGAACTGGGTGAACGGAAGAGAGCACGACGGAACGATCTCTCGCTCAGATCTGGATTCTGGAAGCCTTCCTGCAATTTATCCTGCAAGAAAATCAAGGATAGACGTTCTAAGCCCGAGGTGCGTCCTGGAAGGGTCGCGCGAAGGAGGGTTTATGGATCGATCTATGCTTGGTGCCATTTTAGGGAGCTTGTTGGGTATGAGCGCGCTGGGGGGTTTGGCGCTTATTGGGGCCGCACCGAATCCGGTGCCAGGGAAACCAGAAGGCAATTGGCGGCTGCTGGATCCGGTCACGTATGAAAATATTACTATTTTTCCGGTTGTAAGCTCTTTCACACAGGACACTTCGTCGTTTTTGACTTTGGACGAGGGGCTTTCGAGCGGAGAGGTGATTATCAGCGAGCAGGGGGCGGCGGGGCTGGCGCGCACACGAGATGGCCGGCCGGTGGCCGTGCCGCAGTACAACTCCGGGGCAAGCGTAAACCAGTTGGTGTTGATCAATCGCAGCAAGCGCCCATTGCTCTTGCTGGCGGGCGAGTTGGTGAGCGGGGGAAAGCAGGACCGGATTATTGGGAAGGACCGGATTGTGCCGGTTGGATCTGAGCCTCTGCCTCTGGATGTTTTTTGCGTGGAGCACGGGAGGTGGACGGGAGCCAGTTCGCAATTTGGGGCTTCTAAGACGATTGTCCACCCTAGCGTGCGGGAGCAGGCAGCGGTAGCGCAGAATCAGAACGAGGTTTGGGATGCGGTTCGCTCCGGGACCCTGTCTAAGGCCAGACCAGCCGGAGGAGCCGAAGGCCAGCCGGCTGTGCCTCCAGCACCCCTGAGTTCGGTGGCCATCGGGGACGCGATTGCCACGGCCGCACCGACTCAGGCTTACGCCAAAATCTATGAAGGAGGGCGCGTTGGGGCTTCCGTTGATAGTTTTGTGGAAGAATTGAAGAGGCGGTTTGACCGGGCTACCTTGGGCCTGAAGGGCGAGCGCGTAGTAGGCGTTGTAGTGTCCTATGGCGGCGAGGTGGCCTGGAGCGACATTTTTGCGTCCGGGGATTTGTTTGAACATTATTGGAGCAAACTGCTGCGCAGTTACGCGGTGGAAGCCTTGGCACGGCCGAGTTACCGGGAGACAGCGGCAATTACAGATGCGCGTGAGTTTTTGCGCAATTTGAATGGGCGAGAGGTGCTGGAGAGCGAGCCGGGGGTTTACCGCTGGCGGGAGATCACGGAGGGGAGGCTATCATTGATTGAGCTGGAGTCGATCTCACCAAAGGCCATGACGTTGCACCGCTTGCTTTTGCACCGGACTTCGTAGCCCGGCTCCCGCGCCGTCGGAGGAAAAAGACGGCCACAGCGTGCCGTACCCCTACGATCGGCGGACTTGGCTTGGATCTGTTAGGCGCTCGAGGAGAACTGCGGCCGTAGCTGGCCAAGACGGATGCTTGAGGTTGGGGGCGATTTCGGCTAGCGGGGTTAGGACGAAGCGGCGCATATGCATGCGCGGGTGCGGCACTTGCAAGTCGGGAGTGGCGATAGTATCGGAGCCATAGAGGAGGATGTCCAGGTCGATTTTACGCGGTCCCTTTGCGAATTCTTTTTTATTGCCCAATTGCGATTCGATGTCGCGCAATGATTGCAGGAGCGCGTGCGGTTGCAATTCCGTTTCTGCCTCCAACACACAATTTAGAAACCATGGTTGGTCGAGATAGTCTACCGGCTCGGTTTCGTACATCGAGGAAACCTGTTTGATGTGGACGCCGACTGGCCGAAGGGCGGCGATTGCCGCGCGGAGATGAGCCTCGCGGTCACCGACATTTGAACCAAGCGACATATAAAATGTGTGCATTGGCGGGTTGTGCGTGAACGCATCTGGAGATTAGCGCCGCGTGCGCATTAGCGAACTTTAGTTTGTCCGGGGTCTGGATTCAACGGGCAGATTTAAGTGGCGGCTCATGTGGCTGGCGTTAAGAATTGCTTTCGGGTGGCGTCATTTTGATGAGGGGCCCGCGGAAGGGCGACCAAGTTGGGAGATGCAAGGAGACAGAGAGGAATGTCTGTCCCACCTTGGGGGAACAAAAGGCAGGCGGGGGACGTATCTCTTGGCGCAAGACAGAACTGCGACGAGTGTGGCATGGGGTGGCTCATGACGAATTTTTGGCAAGACGTGCGATACGGGTTGCGAGTATTGCTGAAGAATCCGGGATTCACGGCAATCGCGGTGTTGACGCTAGCTCTGGGGATTGGGGCGAATACGGCGCTATTTTCTGTGGTGAACGGCGTCTTGCTCAATCCGCTGCCGTATCCAGACCCGGAGCGGTTAGTGGCGGTGTATTCGAACTCCGATTCGTCCGGGATGGGCTCAATAAGCTACCCGAATTTTGAAGATTGGCAGCGAGACAACCATTCGTTTTCTGCCCTGGGCGCATTCCGAACTGAGGAATATAACCTGACCGGCGCTGGAGAGCCCGAACGGCTGCACGGACACATGGTTTCGGCGGATTTTCTTTCGGCGCTGGGCATCAACCCCATTCTTGGGCGGAATATTTTGGGCGAAGAGGACCGGGCTGGCGGGGCACCGGTAGTGGTGCTTGGCGATGGGCTTTGGAAGCGGAAGTTTGGATTGTCGCAGGACGTTCTGGGCAAGAGTCTTACGCTGAATGGAAAGCAGTATACGGTGGTCGGGGTTGCAACTTCGAGGATTACCGGGTTGAGCCCGACAGACGTGTATCTGCCGATTGGACAGTGGACGGATACGTCGTTTCGCGACCGGCATATTGGCATGGGGACAACCGCGATTGGGCGACTGAAGCCGGGAGTCACATTTGAGCAGGCAAAAGCGGATATGGATTCGGTGGCGAAGAACTTGGCTGCGGCGTATCCGGATTCGAATAAAGGTTCAGGAATTGCGATGGTGCCTCTGAAAACGGACGTGGTTGGCTCGGTGCGGGGGATTTTATTGGTGCTGCTAGGTGCGGTGAGCTTTGTGTTGCTGATCGCTTGCGCGAATGTGGCGAACCTGTTGCTGGCACGGTCGACGGGACGTTCGCGGGAATTCGCTATACGGTCAGCGCTGGGCGCTAGCCCAGGGCGGGTGATTCGACAGCTTTTGACAGAGAGCGTGATGCTGGGCATCGTGGGCGGCGGCATAGGGCTGCTGCTGGCGAAGTGGGGCACGCGAGCAATTCTTGCAGCGCTGCCGGAAACTCTGCCGCGAACCGAAGAGATTGGGATCGATGGGCACGTCTTAATTTTTACGCTAGGGGTTTCTGTTTTGACGGGAATCGTGTTTGGACTTGTTCCGGCGCTGAAGACGATGCGGCCGGATATGCACGAAACATTGAAAGAAGGGGGCCGTGGCTCGAGTGGAGCGCGGCATCGCACGCAGAGTGTCTTCGTTGTGGTGGAGATGGCGATGGCGGTGGTGCTGCTGATCGGAGCGGGGTTGATGATCCGCAGCCTGGCGGCGCTCTGGAGTATCGATCCGGGATTTGATCCGCGCTACACGTTGTCCTTCAACATCTCTTCGACATCCGGACCGAATCCGACTGCGGGACAACTGCGTACAAAGTATCGCGAGACGATTCGCGGACTGGAAAATGTGCCTGGGGTGGAAGCGGTTTCCTTGATTGAAGGCACTCTGCCGATGTCCGGCGATTCGGAGCTGCCATTCTGGGTAGAAGGGCGGTCCAAGCCGGCAACGGAGCAAGAGATGCCATTTGCGATGTTCACTATGGTTTCGCGGCATTACCAGGAGGTAATGCGCATTCCCGTTCAGCGCGGCCGGGGGTTTACGGAGCGGGATGACGAGCACGCGCCGGCGGTCGTCTTGATAGACGCTACGTTCGCGCGCACCTTTTTCCCGAAGGAAGATCCGATTGGAAAACGCCTGAACCTGGGATTGATGGACTTGCAGGCGCAAATCGTGGGTGTGGTGGGACACGTGGAGAGTTGGGGCCTCGGATCAAGGGAACACGAGAATCTGCAGGCACAGATTTATCTTTCCGTTTGGCAAGTGCCGGATAAGTTTTGGCCGCTGTTGGCGAACGGTGGTGGATACGTTGTGCGGACGGCGGGCACTCCGCTTGGAGTGGTGAACGGGATTCGCGAAGCCGCGGAGAGGGTCGATCAGAGCGCGGTGGTGTACGAAGTGAGGCCCATGCGGGATATCGTGGCGCGGTCGATTGCCACGCAACGGCTGGCGATGATGTTGTTGAGCGTGTTTTCCGTGCTGGCACTGGTGCTTTCGGCGATCGGAATTTATGGCGTGATTTCTTATTTGGCCGGGCAGAGGACGAAGGAGATCGGCGTGCGCATGGCCCTAGGTGCGACCAGCGGGGATGTGCTTCGTTTGGTGCTGGGCGAAGGAATGAGGATTACGCTCGTTGGCGTGGGCATAGGCGTCGGGGCGGCGCTGGGATTGACGCGGCTGATTACGAAAATGATTTATGGCGTCGGGGCGACGGATCCGGTCACGTTCGGCGGAGTGGCGATTTTGCTGACGGGCGTGGCGTTCCTCGCGTGCTACATTCCGGCTCGACGCGCGATGCGCGTTGATCCGATTATTGCGTTGCGTTACGAATAAATCATGGGTGCGCCGGATTAAACCGGCATGAAGTAGAGAATGAAAAAGTCTCACAGGAAAGGAGCAAGCGATCCATCCTGGCCCCGAGTTTTGCGTTGTTGGCTGCGAAGCCTACGGCGAAGCGTAAACAGG
>DATDHE010000210.1:0-3683 GCA_036521695.1 Candidatus Acidiferrum sp.
CCGTGCATGGAGAGGGTTTTACAGAACCGCAATTCGCCACGCCGGGCTATCATGGCGGTTGAGCTCGCGTGGACACAATGAAGAACCAAGCTGAACACTTCCCACCCCTGGCCGATGGGATTCTGCGAGGTTGAACAATGAATCGAACCTTCACTTTCGGAATAGTTGGTGGCTACGGTGCAACTGGAAGAGTCGTTGTGTCTGAGCTCTGGAAGTCCTGCGAGGGAAAGATCCTAATCGGTGGACGCGACTTGGCTAAGGGGACCGCTTTAGCGAAGGAACTCGGCAACAGAGTGTCGGCGGCGCATCTTGATGTTCTTGATGGCCGCTCGCTAGACGAGTTCTGCAGCCACTGTTCGATCATTGTGAATTGCGCCGGACCTGTCATGGTGTTGCAGGATCGCGTCGCCCAAGCGGCTTTTCGAAGAAACTGTCACTACATCGATGTCGCAGGCTTAACCTTTGTAAAGGAACGCATGCTTCCCCACAACCGAGAGATCGCAGACTTAGGACTGTCGTTTGTTGTCTCGGCCGGGTGGATGCCTGGCATAACTGAACTCGTGCCCGTCTACGCTAATGCTCAGGCGAGGGCTCAAATGGATACGGTCGAGTCCTTGACGGTCTTCTTTGGCGACAGTGGCGAGTGGTCTGACAACGCTTTGCGAGACGCCGCCTGGTATGTCCATCAGGCAGGGCTTCGCAGCCCGGCGTATTTTCACCGAGGTGAGCGGAGCCGCGCCAAGATGTCGGCTACCTCACGCAACATAGATTTGGGCCATCCGATCGGCCGCGGCCGCTTCACTCTGGTCTCCCTTCCAGAGCTAGACGAAATAGGCCGCCGACTCGCTGACTGTGACGTCTTCATCTATTCCTACTTGTCCGGGTTTCGGACTGCTGCTGCCGCAATGCTGATTGCTCTGCTGGCTTTACCCGAACAATTCACGGTTCGACTCTTCCGGAATATATTTCGGAGAAACCGTCTGCCGGTGGACGGATTTGCAGTGGCACGGGTACTCGGGCGGCACCAAGGACGTAGGTTCGCGCTGACCGCTCAGATTGTTTACAGGGACCGGCGAGACTACTGGATGAACGGACTTGTGCCGGCGATTGTTGGCCGCATGATTTCAGAAGGCAAATCCGTTCGGCCTGGTGTGCACTTTCTGGCTGAGGCGGTAGACCCGATTATATTTATGGCGGAATTGAAGAAAGCTGGAGTCGAGCAGACGGAGAACTTGAAACCTTACGAATGAGCATTAAGGAGACAAGGTCCGTAGGTGATCCCGGATAGCTTTTCGATAGCAACTCCTCATCATCACCGAGCGATGTGTGCAGCCAGAGGCTCCTTTTGGAAACGAAAAACGAGATTCTGGGTGGATGGTCGGCAACTCTTACCTTGGGATTACTTCAGGTTTGCCCGTCATCCGGAGAGTAAACGCCCGGCGCCGTGAACTCCCAAGCGCATTCACCCGACACTTGCCTTGCCTGTCACGCCATCCGATTTCAGGGCCCGAATGTCCCGAATCGGCGGAAGGCCGAAGCAACGGCTGTACTCACGACTGAACTGGCTGATGCTTTCGTATCCAACCTCGTAGGCCGCAGTTGTTGCATCCAAGCCGTCCATCAACATCCGCTCTCGCGCAGTCTGAAGCCTGAGCATCTTCTGGTATTGCAATGGACTCATGGAAGTCAATGCGCGGAATTGGTGATGGAGCGTGGAAACGCCCATTCGCGCTGTATTGGCAAGTTCTTCGATATGGAGAGGTTTGGTGAAATTGGCACGCAACCATGAGATGGCCCTTGCAGTTCGCTGCACAAGGTCTCCGCTGGTCGCAATAGCCCGCAGGCGGCTGGCCTGCGGAGTCTGGAGCAGACGGTAAATGATCTCGCGCTGGATCAACGGGCTAAGGAAAGGAATGTCTTCGGGAGTATTCAGGAGATCGAGCAGCCGAATGCAAGCGTTGAGCAGTCCCAATGAAGTCTCGCCGACGGCCAGACCTTGTCGATGAGGGACGCCTTTGGCTTCGGGCAGGTCTTCTTGAGAAAGCATCTCTCGAACGATTGGCATATCAAAACGCAGAAACATGACCAGCAGCGGCGTCTTCTCCGAAGCTTCTACGATTTGACTCTTCGCTGGCACGTCGATCGAGGACAGGAGAAATGACGACGAGTCGCAGACGTACTCAGTTTCTCCCAGAATGACATGCTTCCGCCCTTGCACGAACATGCTGAGACTGGGTTCATACGACGCTCGATAGCACGGCGTTGGCTCGTCGCGGTTGTAAAGAACTAGTCCGGGAACATCCGTTACGTGCTCCCCTGCACCGTCCGTGATCGATGCGATACGGCGGGCAAGTTCGCGCCGCGCCTCAAGTACGGCTGTTTCATTAGTGACGATGCTTTTCGTCTTGGCAGACATCCAAAAGCTCCCATTTCAGCTTAGTCCCTTTTGCCGAAAATTTCTCACTCGAACAGAATCAGGCAAACAATCGGCAGAATTAGGTAAGCAAAGTGCCACCTCTTTCACTAGTGTTGAAGATGTCTCCGAAGACGGCGGACTGTGCCGGAATCAGAGAAATCGGACATGAGAGAAGAAGATGAACATTTCATTTGAAGGCAAGGTAGCGCTCGTCACTGGGGCAGCGTCAGGACTCGGGTTTGCAACAGCAAAGGCTTTTGTACAATCGGGAGCTTCCGTCGCTTTGGCGGATGTGAACGAGAAGGAAGTTCACGCGGCGGCAAAGGAGCTGGCTGGCCAAGGCCTCAAAACTCTGGCGATCCGCTGCGACGTCTCGAAGGACGATGAAGTGGAGGCAATGGTCAAGCATACGGTTGCGAAGTTCGGCCGCCTCGATATGGCTTTCAACAACTCGGGCGTTCAGAATTTCCTTGCCGAGACAGCCGATTCAACTCGCGATGACTACGACCGCGTCATGGCTGTCAATCTACGGGGCGTGTGGAGTTGCATGAAGTTCGAGCTGCAGGTAATGCGCGAACAAGGGAGTGGCGCCATCGTCAACTGTTCCTCTCTGGGAGGTCTCATCGGGGGCAATCAGCGCGGGACGTATCACGCGGCGAAGCATGGCGTGATCGGCTTCACCAAGAGTGCAGCTCTTGAGTACGCAACTCGAGGCATTCGTGTGAACGCTGTATGCCCCGGTCTCATTCGTACTCCGATGGTCGACAAGATGGAGGCTGGCGGCCAAAGAGAGGCATTGAGAATCATGCGCGAGATGTTTGTTCCCATGCAGCGCGAAGGCCGCCCCGAAGAGATTGCGAACACCGTTCTGTTCCTATGCAGTGACGCGGCGAGCTACATCACCGGTCAGTCGATCTCGGTGGATGGCGGCTTCGTGATGCGCTAGGAGGGACGTAGACCAACGGCGATGTAATTACTACTCAGCAGCCGTCCAAGCCGCGTGAAGAAAACTCGCACTATTCAACCACTGAAGATGGCAGATTGCGCCTCACCTATGCTGGCGGGATAAGCGTTTACCGACGTGTTGACGGCTAGCTGGCGAAAAATCGCGTTACCACTCACAATCTAAACCTAGAACGAAGCCGCGAGTTTTCTACTAGCGGATGCCCGTAGTGTCCGAATGGTCGGCAACCCTTCCCTTACTCGGATTATGGAAGGGTAGCCCGTGATCCAGGCACGATCGCTGTTGCGCTGGTGAGGAATAAGC
>DATDHE010000211.1:0-22418 GCA_036521695.1 Candidatus Acidiferrum sp.
GGAACCGCTCAACTTCTGATTTCCTCGCGCCGCCAGCCTGGCTGCTGACTTGTTCGAGCAGAGAAACTTCGTCGGAGGCGTGCAGGCGATCGCGGTCCAGAGTGCGGCTGAAATGATTCGAGGTGACGACGAAAAGCTGCCATAGCATTTCGGCTTTCCACGGGGTGAGGGCCTCGGGATTCACGGCGTGAATGTCGGCGTAGGTCATCAAGCACAAACGCTGAAGGCGCTCTTGCGTTGTCACTGTTTCGGCAAAGGAAGAAACGGTACCAGGATCGAAAATGTCGCGGCGCTGGACGGTCGCGGACATGTCCAGGTGATGCTCGATCAGAAAATGAACTTCGTCTATTTCGTAGGCGGACAGCGGGAGACGCGCGGCGGCGCTTTGCAGCGCTTCGAGACTTCCCGTGACGTGATTCTCAACGGACATGCCCTTGCCCACGTCGTGGAGGAGAAGAGAGAGAATCAGCAAGTCGCGGCGGTCAACTGTTTTCCAGAGCTGGCGGAAATGAGCGGCGCGCTCATCGGGCGGCTCGGCGAGTTCCTGAAGATGCTCGATGGTACGGAGCGAGTGTTCGTCGACGGTGTAGCGGTGATAAAAGTCTCTAACGACGAGGGAGTCGATGGCTTTGAACTCCGGCAAAACTTCCATAAGAAGAGAGAGACGCTGCATGGGCCGGAGCGCCATGCTGGGAAAATCGGCGGCGAGAATTTCGCGAAGCAGGGGCCAATGTACTTGCGTGTTTTTCTGTGGAAGCTCGGGATGCTTCAGAATGTAAAAGATGGCGCGTTCCGCTTCGCGGCTCAGCGGGATGCCGGTTCGCGCGGCCTCGGCAAAGAGCGCGAAGGTCACAGCGCGATCGGAAAGCGCTGGCTCGTCGACCACTTCGAGCAAGCCGTCCCGGACGGCGAACGGTTTTCCATTGTCGATCTCAGCGCGTGCGCTGCGTGCCGCGCTAAAAAATCGTTCCCGAAAGGTCGGCTGCGCCGCGGGCTTTTGCTCGATGTAGCGCAGTAGCAGGCGGTTGAGAATGCGAGCCTGGCGGAAATAAAGGCGCATCCACTCTTCCGGGCCGCGTTTCGCATCGCGTGCCGCGCCGTCTGCAACTCCAAGAGAGCGCTCTGCCGCAGCGGTTTGCAACTCGTAGGTCAGAGTATTGTCGTTGCGGCCGTTGCTGTAATGCAAGAAGCAGCGGATGGCGCTCAAAAAATCGACGGCTTTGGCGGCTAATTCTTCCTCGCCCGCGCTATTCTTCCAACCGTCTTTCTGACCGTTGGCGATTTGCCGCAGCCACGCTGCCGCTTGATAATCGCGAAGGCCTCCCGGCGCGTCTTTTACGTTCGGTTCGAGATGATAGATCGTGTTGCCGTAGCGGGCGTGACGTTCTTTGGTGAGTTTGGTAAGTTCCGCGAGCATAAATGGCCGTGCCTGTTTTTCCGGTCCGGCGAGGATTTTTTTGGTGAGGCGGTCGAAAAGTTCTTCATCGCCTGCGAGAAATCTGCGGTCCAAAAGCGCGAGATGAAACTCCGCATTATCTTCTTCGATGCGTTTGCATTCCTCGAGGGTGCGGCCGGCGGAGCTTACGCGAAAGCCGAGATCCCACAAGGTTCGTGAAAAGTCCGCAATCAGGGGACGAAATTCAGCCTCGGCTTTTTCGTTGCCGAACAGAAAGAGAATATCCAAATCCGAATATGGAAAAAGCAAGCGGCGACCGTATCCGCCGAGGGCCACGAGGGTGAGCCCCTGAGGCTCGGCGTTGTTGACGCGCAGGACTTCTCCAAAGATTTGCTGGGCAGTGCGGTCGGCAAGCTCACAAAGCGCGCGCAGCGTGTCTTGCGCGCTTCCGCCGGCTTCAAAATGGCGCCGGATACGTTGTCGTTCGTCCTCGGCCAATGGTCCGAGGACGGACAACGGAGTTAGAGAACCATGCATGGTTTTTACGGGTCGGCTGGCCGGATTAAGACCTGGGCGAGCTGCGGTGGTCACTTGAATTAGAGCGCGTTTTCGCCGCGCTCCTCGTTCCGGATCCGGATGGCTTCATCAACCCGTGATAGAAATATTTTACCGTCGCCAATCTTTCCTGTCTTGGCCGTCTTTAAAATTGTGTCCACCGCGCGTTGTACCAGCGGATCCGGCAGCACCATCTCGAGTTTGAGTTTGGGCAGAAGGTCCACGGTGTATTCGCGGCCCCGGTAGACTTCGGTGTGGCCCTTTTGGCGGCCGTGGCCGCGGACTTCGGTGACCGTCATTCCCTCGATGCCAATTTCGCGCAAGGCGTCTTTGACGGATTCGAACCGCGAGGGCTGAATGATTGCCTCAATTTTCATCATGAAGGTTTCTGCTCCGCCCAAGGCACGATGCCGCCGTGCTGATCATTCCCAGGACCCTCTCAGGATTCGAGGTTGTACGCTTCTTCGCCGTGTTGCGTGATGTCCAGGCCTTCGACCTCTTCCGTCTCGCTCACGCGCACGCCGGTAATCATATCCGTTATTTTCAGGAGCACAATGGTCCCGACGAGCGCAAAGCCCCAGGCAACCAATACGCCTACCAGCTGGTTGCCGAGCTGTCCCCAGTGACCGTCCATGCCGCCGACGGCTTTGCCTGCACCGAAGATGGGATTGATCACCTGTTGCGCGAAGACGCCGGTGAGGAGCGCGCCGATGGTGCCGCCCGCGCCGTGAACGCCGAAAGCATCGAGAGCATCATCATAGCCGAAGATCGATTTTACTTTCGTCACCATGTAGTAACAGACCAGACCCGCGATAAAGCCAATCCCCAGAGCAGGCATCGGTCCTACGAATCCCGCGGCTGGAGTGATTGCGACCAACCCGGCAACTGCTCCGGAGATTGCGCCGAGAGCGCTCGGCCTCCCGTTCTTGATCCATTCCGCGATGCTCCAGCTCATCGCCGCTGCAGCGGTGGCCATATGGGTGGCCACAAATGCGCTCGTCGCCAGGGCACTTGCTGCCAATGCGCTACCTGCGTTAAAGCCGAACCAGCCGACCCACAAGAGACACGCGCCGATAAAGCTTAAGACCAGAGAGTGCGGCGGCATGGGCTGCTTTGGATAGCCAGCGCGCTTGCCGAGGTAGAGTGCGCACACCAGTGCTGAAACTCCGGAGCTGATGTGCACGACCGTTCCGCCGGCAAAATCCAGCGTGGGAAACTTTCCGCCGAGAGATGCGTTCAGCAGGCCGCCTTTGCCCCAGACCATGTGCGCGAGCGGAGCGTACACAACCAAAAACCAGAGCGTTAGGAAAAGTACCGTACCGCTGAACTTCATACGCTCGGCGGTTGCACCGGTGATCAGCGCGGGCGTGATGATCGCAAACATGAGCTGGTAAATCATGAAGGTCGATTGAGGAATTGTTCCGGCGTAATCGGGATTTGGGTCGGCGCCGACGCCCCGCAAAAAGGCGTGTTCGAAACCGCCAATGACCGGACCATTTCCGCCAAAGCACAAGCTGTAGCCTACCAGCGCCCATAACACGCTAATCAAAGCCATTAGCAGAAAGCTCTGCACCATGATCGCGAGCGTGTTTTTTCGCCGCACGAGTCCGCCGTAAAAGAGCGCCAGTCCCGGGCCTGTCATCATCAAAACCAGCGCAGCGCTGACCAGCATCCAGGCGTTATCTCCGGCCGATTGCGCTGCCGTCACGCGCTGGTCAAGCTGTTTCAGTTGCTCGCTCACGGCCTTCGAAATTTGAGGAGTTGTGGCTGGCGGTGCGCCGGAAGTTGGTGCGGAGGAGCTGCTGGCAGCGGGGGCGGGAGTTTGCTGCGCAAAGAGGGGCAAAGCGGCGAGCACCATGGTCATCAGAAAACAACACTTCCATCCCAGGTGCTTCATAGAATATGTCCGCTCCGCTGCGTTTGGGCCGCTCCCGGCTTGGCCGAGGCTACGCTGAAAAAGAAACTGACGGTGACCCACCACTTTTGCGACTCGGATTATACGCGCAGCGACTCGGCGTCACGTTTAGAAATTTGGATTCGTCGGATTCATTTTTCAGATTCGTTGCCGGGCAGACCTCAAGGCAAGCCCGGTGTTCCCTTCACTCCTTCCTCCAGCGACGGGAACCTCACCCCGGCAATTCTTTGAGAGGCCTTCTTGCCTCAAGGCGCTGCCATCGTATAATGCATCGCGTCCGTAATCTCGCTGCTGGTATAGTTTTGGCGAAGCGGAGCGATGCGGTATTAGCAAGAACGAGGTTTTCGAGCAAAGTACTATGACCGAGCATCCGCCCATGGAAATCACCGTTCGAGAATCCGGGACTATCCCGATTCTTGAGGTGCGCGGCCGCTTGACGATTGGCGACCCCAGCGAGCAGCTTCACGATGCTCTTGAGGCGGTTGCCAAGGCTGGCGTTCACAAGGTCATCGTTGATCTCCATGGCGTTCCGCAAATCGATAGCTCCGGCATCTCTGCTCTCGTTCGCATTTCCATCAAGCTGACTCGCGAAGGCGGCGCGCTGCGCCTAATCTGCGGCCCCGGCCGCGTGCGCGATGCCCTCACCGTCACGCGCCTCGTCGAGGCCATCCCGACATTCGATACCGAATCCGCCGCCCTCGCTAACTTCGCCTAGTCCAAGCAACGTTTATCCTCCGCTGCGCGTCTTTTAGCGTGGGTGTACCTCGAATTCATCCAAATGACGTCGATTTGAAGTCGGAACATGTGGGCCTCTTTGCTGAAAAAGACCTTTTCTGTAGTGTGTCTCAGCAGCTTCTCCAGCGTTTTGGGACCGCTTGGCGTTCTACTGATTGCCGTGATGATGTGGTCCTGGTCCAGCGCCTCGACGGCGGCCCGAGATGATGCGCCGGCCCTGCCGCCTGCTGCTCAAGAGCAGATGGATTCGCTCGCATTGCGCGTAGCAGAACAAATTCGCCAGTCCAAGATCGATCCCGCGTTTCCAAAGATTTTTGTGATCGATTTTTCCAACGCCGGAGACAAGCAATTTTCCAAGCTGGGCACCTTCCTCGCAGACGACTTGGCGCAGTCCCTTACAGGATACGCGTCCGGTTTTCAAGTGCAGGACCGCAAGGCCTTTACGGCCTACTTGAAAGAAAACTGGATGGGGCTCGAGGAGCTTCAAAGCGAGGCGGTCTGCCTGACGCTCGCCCGCTCCATGGGAGGAGCTGGAGTCGTGCGCGGTACCATCGACACCGATGCCAATCAGCAGTTGCGAATTAAGGTGAATATCGACGGACTAGGAACGACCTGGTCGGGGGACGCAGAGTTTCCATTGAATGGGGCGCTTCAGCAACTTTTGAAACAACCGGCCATTTCCTACGAACGTTCTCCCGGCGCCATACCCGCCGAACCGGGCATTTTTCAGCCGGGAGTGGACGGAGCAACGCTGCCCGTCTGCGTGTTTTGCCCGAGTCCGGATTATACGGATCTCGCGCGCACCGCGAAATACCGCGGTACGGTGGAACTTTCACTGATTGTTACAAAGGATGGCGTTGTTAACTCCGTCCTGGTTCTGAAGGGTGCGCCTTTTTCGCTAACGCAAAAAGCGATCGACGCCGTTCAAAAATGGAAGTTTAAGCCCGCCAAGTTTCATGGACAGTCTGTTCCAGTCCGCGTGCCTGTAGATATCGAGTTTCAGCTTTATTGAGAATGAGGAAGTTTCAGCCGCCCTTTTTTAATTCCGCGAGGACCAGCTTGGCCACTTCTTTCAGCGTTTCGAAGACGCCGATGCCTTGAATGGCAACTCCTTCGAGGACCGGCTCGCCTTTTTTCTGGAGCTGCTTCGTGAGCTCGGGCAAAGGCATGGCGTTGGGCAGATCGCGTTTGTTCAACTGCAGGACGTACGGAATCGTGCCGAAATTCAGGTTGTGTTCTTTCAGGTGTTCCTGCAGGTTTTCCATGGTTTCGAAATTCGCGTCGAGCCGCTCTTCCTGCGAATCGGCCACGAACACGACGCCATCAGCGCCCTTCAGGATGAGCTTGCGGCTGGCCTCGTAGAACACCTGCCCGGGGACGGTATAAAGATGGAAGCGCGTCTTGAAGCCGCGCACAGTTCCCAGATCCAACGGAAGAAAATCGAAGAAGAGCGTGCGGTCCGTCTCTGTGGCCAGAGACACCATTTTGCCTTTCTGGTTCTGCCCCGTGTGGTCGTAGACCCACTGAAGGTTCGCGGTTTTTCCGCCCAGACCTGGACCGTAGTACACGAGCTTGCAATTAATTTCGCGAGCAGGAAAATTGATGAAAGGCACTTGTTCCTAACCAGAGATCGGCAACAAAATTTATAGCATACGCGGTGCTGGCAGGCCAGCATTCCGGCTGAGCCTGTCCCCTGTCGGGTAACTTCCTTACAGTTTCCGCGAAAAGGCTCCCACTTCGATGTCCTTTTTGCGCTCCATGCCGCCGGGAGGTAACTCATGGGTGTCCTCGCAATCCCACTAGCACTCGTTGACGCCGTCATTTTCCTCTGCTACGATTCGCGGCATGGCAAAAGCGCGCAAAGCCTCTTCGGGCTCATCCGGGCATGGCAAGGGCGCGGCGCATGGTCATTCTAACTCACAGAAAAAGAAGAACTTACCACCACCGCCACCCGCGCAGCGGGGCGGAGTGGAGCTAGTCGATCCACTGGTTCAGGCGCAGCTTAAAGTCTACGACGAGGCGCTTGCCCTCTTCCACCAGCAGAAATTTGCCAAGGCCAAGCAAGAGTTGGAAAAAGTACTCGAAGGACCCAGTAAAGGCCTTGCCGACCGTGCGCGCATGCATCTGCGCATTGCCGAGCAGCGCATGAAGCCGAGCGCGGAACAGAATCCGCGCACCGCCGATGAGCATTACCAGCGAGGCGTGGGCATGATGAACATCGGCCGCTGGGACGATGCCCGCGAAAGTCTGATTAAAGCGCGAAAAGCTTCACCAAAATCAGATTACATTCACTACGCGCTGGCTGCGCTCGATTGCCTTACCGGCGAAGCGGATTCGGCGATGGCGAATCTTAAAGTCGCTATCGAGCTCCGGCCCGAAAATCGCTATCACGCACGCAACGATGAAGACTTCGCTTTCCTCCAGGAAGATCCTCGCTTCACCGAGCTTCTCTATCCGGAGAAAGATGGCACTGCCGGTTGAACTTTCTGCATGTGCTTTCTTGCCCGTGACCGGAACGCGCCTAAAGTAAAATCCCAATTGCAAATTCCGGCCTGATAGGAAAGAGTCTCAACCGCAGTACTATAGTCGTTGGCTAGTGTAGGGTCGGAGAAACACGCCTCGAACGAAACGATTCGTCGCCAGGTTTCACTACGTCATCCGGTGAAGAAAAAAGCGCTCAAAGCGAAACCCCTCTCTCGCGGATTCCGCGTCGTAGCTCTCGGCGGAGGAACCGGACTTTCCACTCTTCTCCGCGGGCTCAAGGAGTATGTCGTCCGCCGCAGCGACGAGCATCCCAATTCCCTGCGGCCCATAACAGAACTGACGGCGATTGTTACCGTTACCGATGATGGCGGCAGTTCTGGCCGTCTTCGCCGTGAGAATCGAGTTCTTCCACCAGGCGACATCCGCAACTGCATGGTTGCGCTTTCGAAAGATGAAGCTCTTCTCGGCCGCTTGTTTCAATACCGCTTTCATGCTGGACGCGGGCTCATCGGTCACAATTTCGGAAATCTCTTCCTCGCGGCGCTCACGCATGTTACTGGAGATTTTGCTGAAGCGATTCGCGTGAGTAGCAAAGTCCTCGCCATTCGCGGACGCATCTTTCCTTCGACGCTGTCCAACGTCCAACTCGTCGCCAAACTCACCAGTGGCCGCATCGTTCACGGGGAAACGCGCATTTCCGCCAGCAAAACGCCGATAGAAAAAATTTCGCTTTCTCCCCGGTGCGTTCCGCCCTTTCCCGCGGTTATCGATGCTATTCGCGAAGCCGACTTGATTCTTCTCGGTCCCGGCTCGCTCTACACCAGCATCCTTCCTAATCTACTTATCCCGGAAATCGCCGCCGCAATCGCCAAGTCCAGGGCTCCGCGCGTTTACATTGCGAATCTTATGACGCAGCCGGGCGAGACCGCCGCGTACTCTTTGGCCGATCATTTGCGCGCCATCCGTCACCACACGCCGCGCTCCGTCGTGGACTGGGTAGTGGCCAACCGCCGGCCGGTTTCGCTGGAAGTCGCCAAGCGCTATCGGAGTCAGGGAGCGGAGCAGGTTGTCGTTGACCTGCCCGAGCTTCAGAAACTCGGCTATCGCGTCGTTCTCGACAATCTGCTCGAAGAGCACGGCGTCATCCGGCACAATCCTCCGCGTCTCGCGCGTCTTCTCCTCGAGGAGTTTCTCTCCCCCTAAAATCAATTTGAGTTTTGGCGCCGTTGTGTTTTTGAAGAAGTTTAGGAGTTAGTCCGCGCGAAGCGCCACGTTTGGATCGACCGCGGCAGCGCGGCGCGCCGGTAAGTAGCTCGCGAGCGCTGCGGCTGTCAGCAGTGTCAGGCCAACGCCACTAAATGTCAGCACATCGGTTGGCGGCACTTCAAACAAGAGCGATTTCACAAGCCCCGTCAAAGCGACGGCGCCGGCGATTCCAATTCCTACTCCCACAACAGCCAGCAACATGCCTTGCCCGAGCACCATTTGAAGAATGCTTGATGGACGAGCGCCGAGTGCAATGCGAATTCCAATTTCCCGCACTCGCTGGCTGACCATCAGCGCCATGATACCGCCGATGCCTGCAGTTGCGATCAGCAGAGCCAGCGCCGCGAAAATTCCCAGGAGGCTGGCGGTCACTCGCGGCGAGGCCATCGATTCATAGCGCGCTTGTTCCAAAGTCAGGATGTGCGTCACCGCCGTTTGCGAGTCGACTTCATGTATCGCGCGCGTCAACGCTTGTGCCATGCTTTGCGGTTGCACCGCCGTGCGAACAATCAGGTTTCCGGGCTGCGGACCTTGCGCCTGCGTACCATAGAACTCCGGCGACGGGGCATGGTCCAATCCAAATTCCCGAACGTCCCCGACGATTCCAACGATCGTCGCCCAGTGTTCCCCGCCATCGCCGGACACCCGCTTCCCGAGCGGATCATCGTTGGGCCAGAATCGGCGCTTCGCCTCTTCATTCAGGAGCACCACTTGAGGCGCTTTGAGATCGTCTGAATCAGTTTCGGCCAGCATCCTACCGGCCTTTAGCGGAATGCCCAGGGTTTTGAAGTAGTCGGGAGAAACAGCCGCGTACGTACTGACTGGCGGAGCCTGGCCGGGCTCTAAATGTTGTCCCTCGATTTGGAATGAGAAGGACACAGATTCGGGACCGCCGGTTATCGTCTCCGGTTCGAACGGGTACCTGCTCGAGATGGCCGCCGAAAGAACGCCTGGTTCCGATTTCACGCGATCGAGAAGTTTTTGAATGACCACGCGCGTTTTATCGGCTGCGTTGTATTTCGACCAATTGAAAGCGATCCTCATAGCGAGAACACGTTGCGGGACGATGCCGGCATCCACCTGCTGCATTTTGAAAAGGCTGCGCATCATCAGGCCTGCGACGATGAGCAGCATGAACGAAAAGGCGATCTGGCAAACGATCAGCGCGCTGCGCATGCGACTCTGCTGGTACCCAGAGCCCGCGCCGCTGCTCCCTTCTTTCAGGCTGGAAGTAAGGTTTGCCCGCGAGAAAAGCGCCGACAGCGTCCCAAAAACAATGCTCGTGCCCAGCGCGGCTACCAGCGTAAACAGCAAAACTCCGGAGTCAATGTGAATTTCGCGTGCGCGTGGAGTGAGCCGTCCCACAAAATCCGTCAAAAGCTCTAAGCTCCCGTAGGCCAACATCAAACCCAGAATGCCGCCCACAATTGCCAGGAGAAAGCTTTCCGTTAAAAGCTGCCGCAGGATCCGGCTTCGACCCGCGCCGAGTGCGCTGCGCACGGCGAGCTCGCGTTCGCGCCGGGCCATGCGCGCCAGCGTCAGGTTCGCGACATTCGCGCACGCGATCAGCAGCACAAAGGCGGCCGCGCCGAGAAGCAGAAGAAGCGTCGGCCGCGCTCCGTGTGTCAACTCCTCCTGTAAAGGGGAAACTGCGGAAGTGAAGCCCACATTTTCCGGATACGATTTTGGATAAGCCGCTTTCAATCCAGCGGCAATGGTAGAAACGTCCGCGTTCGCTTGCGATACGGTCACGCCAGGTTTCAATCGCCCAAACACTTCCATCATGCGCATATCGCGGTCTTCGAGATGCATTTTATTGGAGCGATAAGGGCACGCCGAAGTCGCCATGTAAACATCGTTTTCATTGGGATATTGCGGCACGGGCGGAAGAACACCCACAACGGTGTGCACTTTGTCGTTCATTTCGAATGTCTTGCCGACGATCTCGGGGTCGGAACCGAAATTATTTCTCCAGTATTCGTAGCTGAGAAGAAGCACAGGCGGCGCGCCTAGCTTGTCATCATCCGGCAAAAATGTGCGCCCGAGGAGCGGCTGGACGCCGAACAGGTCAAAATAGTTGGCGGAAACGACGCCGGTGCGCACTCGCTCCGGGTCACCGTGCCCGAAGAGCGTGAAGGACATGGCGTGGTATTCCACCAGCCCCGAGAGCGTGCGGTTTTGCGCGCGATAGTCCTCGATCTCCTTCACCGAAAACGACAGATCGGGGATGCCCAGCTTTGTTTCCTGCTGACGGATGAAGATCAGTTGCTGTCCCTGGGGATAGGGAAGCGGCCTCAGTAGGACAGAGTGCACTACACTGAAGATGGCGGTGTTCGCCCCGATTCCCAATGCGAGCGTGAGAATGGCAACCGCGGTGAACCCGCGATTTTTTCCCATCATGCGGAATGCATAACTGCAGTCGCTGGTCAGGATTTGCCAGTGCTCTCGCGGAGCCGTGGTGAATAGCCCGGTGATTGTTTCTTTCCAGAGCTTGAGCGCCCCCAGGAGGCCGCCGCGCTCTTCCACCTCGCGCTGCTGCTCTCGAAAGACGCCTTCCATCTCGCCTTCATAATTTGTACGGAAGTCGAACGGCAACACGCGAACCAGTGCTCGAAACAGCCTTTGCGAAAACGGCGGGGTCTCTTTTCCCATGACAGTCATACCTCGCTAAGCAAGTTTTGGTTTTCGGAAGAGCTTTTTGGCGCGTGCCTGGCCAAGCGCCTCTTCCATGCGCTCCGCTTCGGCAACTGCCACTTCCCGTCCAAATTCCGTGAGGAGGTAATAGCGACGCCGCTCGTCGTCGAGCACCACTTCGGGCCGGTGGTCGGATTCCGCGATCAGCCCTGCGCTTTCCAGCCGCGCCAAATTTCCATAGAGCGTCCCCGCGCTCAGCCGCACCTTATCGTCGGTGCGCCGCGCCACTTCTTTCAAAATGGCATATCCGTGCTTCTCGCCGTCGGCCAGCGCCAGCAGGATATGAAACATCGCCGGGGTAAGCGGCAAGAACGATTCGGTTTCTCGCTTTTTCGTCACGTTTTCACCTGGCGGCCATCTGCAAACGCGGATTGCGCGCCTCTATCGACTGAAGAAAGACTATATCGTGATACGTTATAGTTCGTTTGCAGGTTCCGTGCCAAGCGAAGAAATCTGCAACTTGCGGGTTTCAGAAGGTTTACCTGTCTACGCGAGCCCAAGTCTGCTCTCGGCTGTCCGCTTATGGGACGAAGTGTCGCGAGGCCGGACAGTTTTCGCTCAACCGGAAAGGGACGTAAGAGCAATGAATGCCTCGCCGATTTTCTGGCCAAGACCGCTGGTTCTTGCTAACGTTTCGCGATCACTGTTCCTCCGAACTTGGAGAACCTCGTTTAGGGAGAATCGCATGGCGACCTTTGGCTTCATTGAATATGCAGGCGCAAGCCCGGAAGTTCGTGCCATCTATGACGACATCATGGCCACGCGGAAGACTGATTGGATCAACAATTTCTGGAAGGCCATCGCACACGACCCCGGCACTCTGAAACGCACCTGGGAAAGCATCAAACAAATTATGGGCCCCGGCGCACTCGATCCGCTAACCAAGGAACTTATTTACGTCGCGGTCAGCGTCACCAACAATTGTCACTATTGCATTGCCTCGCACACCGCCTCCGCGTTCAAAAAAGGCATGACCGATGCCATGTTTGCCGAGTTACAGGCCGTCATCGGCATGGCCAACGAGACCAACAAGCTCGTCACCGGGTACCAGGTTGAAATCGACGAGCAATTCCGCCCGCCGCTGAATCGCTAGAGCAGTTTCCACCCACAGCACGACTGTCCTTCGGGACAGGTGTTTCCTTGTTGGTACGCCCGTACTATGGCTGCAGAGCATGGGCGAAGAAGAACATATAGAAGTTCCGGGAAAGCCCTGTCCATGCAGTATCCGAGCTAAAATTTACGCACGAAGTGAGCACCCAAATGGCGCCTAGCAGCAAAGAAAATGAAATCCTAACCGCCGCTCCAGAGACAGGCTCCGGTGTTTCGATCGCCGCCGGCCCGCGCCATCATGAAGACACGGCTACGGGGAGCAGACCGCAGCCTGTCGCTCTGGAAGTCCCGGTAACCGTCAACGGTGCTCGAACGGTTGAAGGCAGCGATAAGCGCGAGCCATTTTCTGAAACCACAAGGACCGTCCTTGTTTTCGGCAACGGCGCCGTCATTCGGCTGGGTTCGCCGGTGTCCACAGGCCAATTGCTCTTCCTCACGAACGAAAAAACAAAGAAGGAAGTGGTCTGTCAGGTTGTCAAATCGAAGAATTACAAGAGCGTCAGCGGCTATGTCGAACTCGAATTCACGGAGTCGGTCGTTGGCTTCTGGGGGATGCGTTTCCCCTCGGATCGTATCGGCGCGCCAGCTCCTGCGGCTACGTCTGTTGCGACGCTTCCGACCGCAAGCAAAAGCAATTTGGTTGCTGCCATCTCGTCCGCACCAAAGCCTGTGAGCCCGGTCGTCAGCGCCGCGCAAAAAATTGCTGAGATCAAGCCTGCCCAAGTTCAGGCGTCCCAAATTCATGCGGAACTGAAGCCTGCACCTCAGCCCCGCCCTGCCGAGATAAGTGTGGTTGCTCCCGCGGCCCCGAAACCACTAGCGCCGTCCGTCCAAAATACCGCGGGGCCCGTAACTCCGGTTGCGAATAAAACTGATGTGCCGGTTGCGCCAGCTCCCACCATCACTTCTTCACTTGCGTCTTCCCTTGCAAGTCTTCTGAGTTCGCCCGAAGTGCCGCCAGCTGTGGCAGCATCTAAACCGCCATCGCCCGCTCCCCCGTCCGAAAACAAACAGCCGCCGCCTAGTGTCGTCCGCCGCCAGGATTCGACCGAAGAGCTGAAACTCCAAGCTGCGCGGCTTCAGGAGCAGCTTTCTTCTATGCTCTTCAGTGCGACGCCGGCTACAACGCCAGCAACTCCCGCGCCCACTGTGCCCGCTCTTGAACCAAAGGCCGTTTCGAGCGTGGCTGCTCCGGTGTTCGAAATTGCCAAGTCCGAGCCGGTTCCAGTCAAAGCCGCCCCACCCGCAAAAACTCCTCCTCCTATCAAATCATCCTTGGATACGGAAGAGGTCAAAATTCCGTCCTGGCTTGAGCCTTTGGCCCGTAACGCCGCCACTCCTGCACCGCCAGATCTCGCCGAACGGGAAAAAGCTAAACAAGTCTCCGAGATTGCCGCACGAGAAGAGCATTCCGCAGAGCCTTTGCCCACAACCGCGGTGGAAAGTGTTCCCGAGTCTGCGCTGCCAGCCTTCGGCAGCCTGCTCCCGCTCGATGAACCGGTTATCACACACGAGCGTTCGTCAAGCGGCTCGGGCAGAGGAGTCTTGTACGGTGCGATTGCCGCGGCTGTTTTGCTCGCCGCTGGGGGCGGATGGTACTTCTTGCAACCGACGAAGGCTGCTCAAGGCACCAGCGCGCCTTTCACGTCAGGGCCGAGCTCTCAAGCTAGCTCTCCAGCCCCTGCCGTAGCGCCGCCCGGGTCACAACCCGCATCGCAGATTCCCACGAGCACGCCTCAACCAAACTCCAGCTCAAACGCCACGCCGGTTTCGAGCGCGCCCGCCAGCGGGCCTTTCATCCGAGCTCCACAGAATCCGCAACCTGTTCCTGCGACCCGAGACAGCACTCGCGGCGCGGGCACAACGATTCCCGCAGCCGCTACCGAGCGCATTTTGCGGCCTCCCGCTGAACCGGAACCCAAGAAGCCCGCTCTCGGCGAAGTCCACTTGGCCAGTCCCACGATGAAGCGAGCCGCAACTGCTCAAGATGATGAAGCCGAGGCTCCCGCAATTCCTTCAAGCAACGCGGATGAGAATGCGGGCGGACTGGACTCCGGACTCGCGGCGGGTAACGGAAAGCAGCCTACCGCTCCTGAAGCACCGCTTCCCGTCGGCGGAAATGTAAAGGCTGCAAAGTTGATAAGTTCCATAGCTCCGGTCTATCCGATCTTGGCGAAAAACCAGCACGTGTCTGGCAATGTAGTCATCGATGCGTTGATCGACGAGACCGGACACGTCACGACGGTGAAAGTCATTTCCGGCCCCGCGCTACTCCATCAAGCGGCAATGGCCGCCGTGCGCCAGTGGAAGTATCAGCCGGCATCCCTCGATGGCAAACCAGTGTCGATGCACCTGTCGGTCACACTGCAGTTCCGTCCGCAATAGTTCATTGTTCTGCGCCCACGTCATTTTTGAGCGCTTGATACAGGAAAAACGCGCGGCAGTCGAATTTCCACGGCTGGCAGCACTGGGAAAATTCCGTGAGGTTCGCTCTGATACCAGTAGGCGACTGAATAGAAGTTGTCTCCGCGATCGTTCGCATGCCCATGTTCGATCGTGGCGCGCAAAGATTTCGTAAACGGGATCGGTGAGTCGAGATGGAAGCGATAAAGGGACCATCGGCCGCCCTGGAATTCCCCGCCAACTATGGGCGCTCCGAATAGGGCGTAAGCAAAAGGCTTGCCTCCAAAATCCCAAGCGCCCAGAAAATAATCCTCCGAACCTGTTCCGTTGATGGACGGCAGCTTCTCGCCGTCCACAAAGAACATGTCGTCGCCCTCCCCCCACCAGCCATCCTGATTTTCGAGCACGGACATAGTCACGCCGGCAAAGTGCCCGCGTCCCGTCGTTTCCATCCAAACGTAGTTTTCTTTGCCGTCTAAATTGATTTTGTTTTCGGGGAAAGCCTTGTTCGGAGTTGCTTGGCGATACTGGGCGTGAAAGTACAGAGTTTCGGCAGGCAGGGGCGCTTTAAAAGCGCGCAGATCAATGTTCCAGTAAACTGCCTCGGCTCGCTGCCGGCCTTCATTCGTAAGCGTGATGCGCGCCTGCTTTTGAAACGGCATCCGGAAAAAACAGTTCAGAGCTTTGTCGCCTCCCACCGAAAGCGGCGCGGACTGATAAAGAAAATATTCTCCAAGGCCAAGCCCAAAAAAGTCGCCAACGGGAGCTTCCACGCTGGGTGAACTTTCATTGTCCCAGTACATGCGCAGCACCATCTTCTTCAAATGGAATCTCTCCTCGCTCGCGATGGTGATCCACACGTGGGAGATTTCGCCAGGCCCGGCTTCGTCCAGCAATGTGAGTGTCTCTCCTGGCGCAAGCGGCCGGTAGTCATCGTTGCCGCCCGTTCTGTCGTAACTGGAGATTCGTTTTAAGACGTAGTCATGCGGCTTTGTCAGTTCGGAGAGCAGATCAGTGGGCACCTGTCCGAAGGCCGCTCCTGGCACAACCAATAGAAAGAAGCCGAGTAGAACAGTCAGCGTGCGTTTCATTTTTCGCCTCCGGAAACCCCGCTTCACGCAAAAATCGGGCGGATTATACCAGAGCCGCTATGGCAACTTGCGGTTGTGATTCACGTCCCCAAACGCCAAGACTTGCCCAATTTCATATCACTCTCTCCATGGCGCGTCCGAGTTCATTCTGCTAGACTGGCGCCGCTTTGGCGCCCACCACTCGGAGACATCTTCTTGCCAAGTCCGCTGCTATCGCAGCAACGGCCATGCTTTGGCCGCGCTTAGAGACCGCCATGGCCCTGAGTTCCAGCCTCAACTTGCAGTTTCCTTCTTCGCCCCGCGATCGCATCGCCATCGCTTCCTATCCTTTCCGCGAAACTATCGTAGGTGCCCACGATAAGCCCTACCCCACTACAGTCCCCAAGATGGATTTGAGAAATTTCGTGGTTTTCGTCAAAACGAAATTCAACATCAATAAGATCGAACCGTGGAGCGAGCATTTCCGTTCGCTCGATGCAAAATATCTGAACGATCTTCGTTCGATTGTCGGAAAAAACGACTGCGCCATTGTCAATATTGCCGTCGACGGCGAGCACAGCCCTTACGCGGCAGATAAAGCCGAGCGCGAAAAAGCCGTCGCCTTCAGCGAGCAATGGATCGACATTGCCGCAACCGTCGGCTCACCGAGCGTCCGCACGAACATGCCGCCTGCCAAGGATTCGAAGCCCGATCTAGATCGCGCTGCCAACACTCTCCTGCGTGTGGCGGAGTACGGCGCTGCGAAAAACATCCTCGTAAATCTCGAGAACGACAATCCTATCAGCGAAGATCCCTTCTTCATCGTCAGCATCATTGAAAGAGTGAACAGCCCCTGGTTGCACGCGAATCCGGATTTCGCGAATACCCTGACCACCGGCAAAACGGAATATGCCTACAAAGGCATCGAGGCAATGTTCAAACACGCCTATAGCATTTGCCACGTGAAGGCCATGGAAGCCGATGAAAAAGGGCAACTCGTTCGCGTAGATATGGCGAAGACCTTCGGCATTCTCAAAAACAGCAATTACAAGGGCTATTGCTCTATGGAGTTCGACAGCCCCGGCGATCCTTACGAGGGAACATCCGAGCTGATCGAGGAAACTCTCAAATTCTTGACTTGAAACTAAAAAACTCGACAGCCGACCCGAATTATTCCAAAGGAGCGTTCGAAGCCCCTCTGCCTTGCAGCCAAAGGAGCAGGTTCGTATACTGGCGACCCGGCCAAAAGCGAGTCTGGCGAACCGTGCAAGTCAGTTGCACGGGGTAGACCGCCAGCCCTCTCTCTTGGCCTTGCAAGTCGGTCTTGATTTCTTTTCGCGGCCGAACTGCGAATTGTGGACTGTTTTGCTGCCGTTGCCGCCTCAAAGGAGAGTCCCGCATGCCGCAAGCCCCAGTACCGGAAGAAATGAATGTCTACCAGAACGCGGAAGCGCGCTTCGAGGTAGCCGCGCAAAAACTGGGACTGGAGCAAGGGCTCTACCATTATCTCAAATATCCCAAAAAAGAAATCACGCTCTACATTCCCGTTGGCATGGACAACGGCCAGCTCGAGGTCTTCGTTGGTTACCGCGTTCTCCATTCCACGGTGCGCGGCCCGGGTAAAGGCGGTATTCGCTTAGCTCACGATGTTTCTCTCGACGAAGTGCGTGCGCTGGCCACGTGGATGACGTGGAAGTGCGCGGTGGTGAATATTCCTTTCGGTGGCGCCAAAGGTGGCATAATCTGCGATCCTCGTAAACTTTCGCGGGGAGAATTGGAACGCCTGACTCGCCGTTACACGGCGGAACTCGCTGACTGGCTCGGCCCGGAGCGCGATGTTCCCGCGCCGGACATCGGCTCCAACGAGCAGACCATGGCGTGGGTAATGGATACCTACGCGATGCACGTCGGCGAAGCTACAACTGCCGTCGTCACCGGCAAGCCCATCGAACTCGGAGGTTCGCGCGGAAGGCGAGAGGCCACCGGCCGCGGCGTAATGATTTGCTGTGACAAAGCCCTCGACAAACTCGGTATCAAGAAGGAAGGCTGCCGAGTCGTAGTGCAAGGCTTTGGTAACGTAGGTTCCCTGGCCGCGCAGCTCATGCAGAAAGCGGGCTACAAAATCGTTGGACTAGCTGACATCGGCGGCGGCCTTTACAACGAAAATGGCTTCGACATTACGAAAATGATTGATTGGGTCTATGCAAAGAAAAAACCGCTTCAAGACTTTCCCGGCGGCGGCACGAAAATGTCTGCGCGCGATGTTCTCTTCCAACCTTGTGAAATCGCCATTCCTGCGGCTATCGAAAACCAAATCACTGAACAAAACGCTCATCAGGTCAAGGCACGCATTCTCTGCGAAGGCGCCAACGGCCCCACCACCTGGCAAGCCGACGCTATTGTCGACGCCAAAGGCATCTTCACCGTGCCTGATATTCTTGGCAACGCCGGCGGCGTCACCGTCAGCTATTTCGAATGGGTTCAGGACCGTCAGGGTTTCTTCTGGCGTGAGAGCGAGGTCAACGAGCGCCTTCTCGACGTCATGGAAAACGCTTTCGACGAAGTCGTCCGCTATGCGGAGACGCACAAAGTGAATAACCGCATCGCTGCTTATATGCTCGCGATTAACCGCGTGGGCAGCGCGCTAAAGTTGCGCGGAATCTACGCCTAGTGTGATAGAGTGCGCCTCTGGATTCCGTCCGTTCGGGGTCCAAAAGTTTACTTTGCTGGGGGGCGGAGCAAAGGCCTGGAGGAAACGCCGGGCAAGGAAGAAGTGCGTGCGATGACTACCAATTCCCTCTGGCCCACCCACGAGAAAAGCGAAGAACAACACCGCCGCGAAATTTGTACAGCGGGGAAGTGGATGTACGACCGCGGTTTCATCGTAGCCTGCGAAGGCAATATCTCCGTTCGTCTCGACGAAAACCGTGTCCTCACGACTCCTACTTGCATGAACAAAGGCATGCTCGAGCCGCAAGACCTCGTCATCACGAATCTGGAAGGCCGCCAGCTTGCCGGCGAACGCAAGTTCTCATCCGAGATTGCCATGCATCTGCTGTTTTATCGTATGCGGCCCGACGTGAATGCCATCTGTCACGCGCATCCGCCGACGGCCACGGGGTTTGCTGCGGCCGGGCGTTCACTGAATCAAGCTCTTTTGCCGGAAGTGATTATCGGCCTCGGGCAGATTCCGCTCGTGCGCTATGCCACTCCCGGAACGCCGGAGCTCAGCGACGCGATCGAACCGTTCGTCCCGCACTACGACGCTTTACTCCTGGCGAATCATGGCGCGGTCACTTGCGGTCCGGATCTTCTAACCGCCTTCTTTCGCATGGAAACTATCGAACATTTCGCAAAAATCGTGCTTTCCGCGGAGTTGGCGGGAGGCCCGGTCCTTCTCACGAGTCGCGAAGTCGCGAAATTGATGGCTGCGCGCGCGAGATATTTCGTCACCCCGCCGCCGGGCGGAGGCGCCGAACTTCCCGAAACCAACGACACCGGCGAATCCTCCAGCTCTCACGTCTCTCTCACGCGCAATGAACTCGATGCCCTCATCGATGAGGCCGTCCGCAAAGATCGCGCTCGCCGCTGACATCGACAAATTAGCAGCAAGACACACAATATTTTCTGCATTGGTATACCCAGGCGTTGTCTCGGAGCATCCATTCACCTGGAACCGATCGGCGGGCATTACGGTTGGTCATCCGCGCCGCCACGCTCGTAGCCGGATTCTACGGTGAGAGAGGAGACCTCTTATGGAACCCAGAATTGATAGCAGAAGACACGCTCAGGAAGCCCAGAAGGCCATGTACGCGCTCGAAAAATACCTTGCGGAATGCGGCCTCGATCACGGCCTCATTCACCTCATGAAAATGCGTGCGTCCCAAATCAATGGCTGCGCCTATTGCCTTGACATGCACTCGAAAGATGCTCGGGCTCTCGGCGAAACGGAGCAGCGGCTCTACGAGCTCGACGCCTGGCGCGAAACGCCTTTCTATTCCGATAAGGAGCGAGCCGCGCTGGCTTGGACCGAAGCCATCACATTGGTTTCCGAGACGCACGTCTCGGACTCCGTTTATGAAGAAGTTCGCAAGTATTTCGACGAAAAGGAAATTGTGGATCTCACGTTCGTGGTGACGACGATCAACGCTTGGAATCGCGTGGCCATCGCTTTGCGAGCCGTCCCCGGCCACTATCGTCCTGCAGCCTCGGCGGCAGCAGTGCCCTGAGAAGTTTCAGCGGACGGTAGCGCCGTCGAGCACTTCCCTCACTTTTTTTGCCAGACTAGGGGGAGTGAAAGGCTTCTGCAGAAAGGCCGTCTCGTTTTCGCTGATCCCCTGGCGCACGACTGAATCGTCGATGTAGCCGGACATAAACAGCACCTTGACGCCGGGAACGCGCATTGCAATCCGCTTGGAGAGTTCCGCACCGCTCATCCCAGGCATAATGACGTCGGTCAACAGCAGATCGATTTTTCCTTGGTGCGTCTCGGCAATTCTCTCCGCTTCATGAGGCAGGCGTGCGGAGAGCACGGTATATCCGCGCGAGGTTAAAATCGCGCGCACGAGATCGCACACCGCTGGTTCGTCCTCCGCCAAAAGCACGGTTTCTTCGCCTGAATAGGACTCGTCCGAAAAATCTGACGAGGACCGTGGGCTTTGCACGGAGTCGATCCGAGGAAGAAGAATGCGAAAGGTTGTGCCTTCTCGTGGTTTGCTCGAAAAGCTAATGTAACCTCCGGCTTGCTGCACGATCCCGTACACCGTCGAGAGGCCCAGCCCGGTTCCTTTTCCAGAGGGTTTTGTAGTGAAGTAGGGTTCGAATATGTGCGCTTGCATCTGGGAATCCATACCGATTCCCGTATCGCTCACACTTAATTCAACATAGCGTCCCGGCTTGATGGCCTCGGCCTGGCCGTTGCGGCCCGCGCCGATCTCCCGGTGTCTCGTTTCCAAAGTTAGTTTGCCTCCATTCGGCATTGCGTCGCGGGCATTTACGGCCAAGTTCACAATCACTTGTTCGATCTGCCCCGCATCGGCCCTCACCGAACTGAGCTCGGGCTCCAAACGCGCAACTATCGAAATATTTTCGCCGATGAGCCGCCGCAAGAGTTTTTCCACCCCGCTGACTGCGCTGTTAAGACTTAATAGCACAGGCTGAATGGTCTGCTTGCGGCTGAACGCCAGCAGTTGTCTCGTGAGCGATGCCGCCCGTTCGCTGGCTTTTTGTATTTGTTCGACGTGACCGCGGAGCTTCGGTTCTCCCGCCAGCGCCTCATTCAATACGGACCCATAGCCTGCGATGACCATCAAAAGGTTGTTGAAGTCGTGCGCCACGCCGCCTGCCAGCGTGCCGATGGCTTCCATTTTTTGCGATTGGCGCAACCGCTCTTCCATCGCTCTGTATTCCGTGATGTCACGCGACACCACGATGACTCCGATCGTTTTACCTTGGCCATCTTGATACGGACTCTTCATCACCAAAAATGCGCGCTTCCCATTGACCAGAGGCAGGTCGTATTCGAACGTTCGTGCCTGGCCGATTTCGATCACCAATCGATCGGTTTCCGAAAGCCGCCGCGCGGTCGCGAAATCGAACAGTTGCGCCGCGGTTTTTCCCACGATCTGCTCGACGGGTTTTTCGAAGTACCGTGCAAACGCCGGGTTTACGATGACGTACCGTCCCTCTAGATCTTTTATGCATACGGCGTCGCCGGTGCCTTCAAAGATGGATTTCAGCAGTGCGTTCTTCTCTTCCAGGGCGATATCTGCTTGCCGACGCAGCCTCTCGCTGAAAATAATGCGCGCACTCGAGCATGCGAAAGACGTGACGACCATCACGGCCGCAACTGCCAGCTGTTTTTCCGCGATCCCCGCAACCATCAGCAGCACAACCAGCGGAAAGATCATCGGAACGATATGGATCAGTCCCCACCGGCCCGGACTTTCTATTTTGCCAGTCGATTTGTCTTCATCCGCGGCAGATTCCTCCAGTGGCCATGACGTTGCCGCCAGAATCGTCATCGCCAGGAAAGGAAAGCTCCAAGCCAAATCCCACCGCGTGGCGGGCTGCAAATTTTTCGTGGACTGCAGATACAGGTAGGGCACTTCACAGCACAAATAAATCGTGAAAAAGATCGCCATCCGGCCATAGAGGTCCCGCGCAAGTTTCTGTCGCGACATCAACGCGCGCAGCGCGAACGCACCCACAAGGAATATGTCTCGTCCGGTGTCCGGCAGCCATGCCAGCCGTGCCAGCGCACCTCCGTCGATCTTCCAGTGTGCCGGTAGCGCGTACAAAAGCTGGTGAGCGACGGCGGTCAGGATCAGAACCTGCGCCAGATCTAGGAAACGAGGCCAGTTCTTCCACTCCAGTCCTCGCTCTGTATTCAGGAACAGCGCCATGAACGCTGGCGTCATGCTCACGAAGAAAACCACGTCGCTTGGCCACGGAGTCTGCAGCGGAAGATGAGCGATATTGTTGTAGTACGTGGCCATTAACTGCGCCGCTGTCCACAACAGAAAGCATGCGGAAATCAGCAGCCAGAAATGTTTCCAGAAGCGATTCATCCGGCGGGAGGCATAGACCGTCGACGCCCATGCCAGAAGGCCAAAGGCTACCTGAATGGAGTCGGAAAGCAGCGAAGTGGCGGACTTCGACAGATCCGCAGTCAGGACCACGGCGTGAAGAAGAAACAGTGCTAGCGCGATGCAGAGGAGAAGCCGCCAGCCCCACCCAGAAGAATTCCAGCTCTGCAAGTCCCAAGCCCCTTGGTTGTAGCCCTACTACT
>DATDHE010000212.1:0-2354 GCA_036521695.1 Candidatus Acidiferrum sp.
AGGATTCCTCTCGGTTAGTAGACAACGGCCGAGGGCTTTCGTCACTCCATTTTAGCAAAGCGCTACGGCTTTTCCTTCGGGACCTCGGTGGCCTGGCCGATCTTGATCGTCGATCCGAACCGCTTGTAATTCTCGTAGCGCACCGTCATGCGAATGCGGACGCCGCCGCCGCTGAATTGCAGAGTGTCTTCGGAGTGCGTGTAGGTCGGGAACCAGAAGTGACCTTCGATGTTTTCGCGGAACGTCTCAAAGCGCGGGAAGACGTTTTCCTGTCCGTGCTTCTTGATGTCGGGAACGGCTTTGCCATCAGTCTTGACGATCCCGAAGTCCTTTTGGTCAACCCAAATGCGGCCTTGAAAGTAGCGCTGGTTCTTTTCGATTTTTTTTGGCGCAACGTCGAAGACGTATGCGTTGATCTCGTCGAGTTGCTGCTGGCCGGCGTATTTGACGTCGTACTTCTGCACTTCGTCAGTGGTGAGCACGAACGGCTGGACGTGTTCGAGGTCGTCGAAATCCTGTTGCGACATCGAGATGCGCTGGAGCGACGGAGCAGGTGCATCGGTCACGTGTTCATAGCGCTTGCCGGCCGGAGTGAAGAGAATATCGCTGGTCATGCGATATTCGCCGTCGGGTCGGCCGGAATATTCGTCAATAGTTTGAATTACGAAGGTTTGCGTATAGGTGTAGTTGTCGCGTTCTTTTTTGAATTCGAGCTCGCGCTCGGCAAATTTCTGCACGATCTGCTCGGGAGGGAGCTTGGGCGGCTCGGTCGTGAGTGGCGACTCCGTGGTCGTCTGATGGGGTGCGCTAGCAGGCGCAGCACTAGGTTGCGGCAGCGGCGTGGGCGCGGAGTAGGTGGGAGGCGGGGGCAACGGGCCTGTTTGTTGTGCGGCCAAGGGCAGCGACAGAAACAGCGCGGTTGAGAACACGGCGATAGTCAACGCCCCTGGGGTCAAGATTCTCTTTATTTGTGTGCCAATGATGTGTTGCATGCCTTCCCAGTTCCTTTCGCTGTGTGCGGCAGCCTAAGAGTTATGAGTTTTAGAATAGCGCTGGGGTTGCTTCCCGTCCAGAAGGTTGCGCAGTTCAGGCGGCGAATTACGAGCGCGCCGAATGAGCAGAACGCGTTAGGAAACCGAATGGGCGGTGCGGTATCTTGAGGTCGAGAGGCGCCAGCGGAGGGGGGCATGGAAGGGGGTAGCATACACGCGATTGAGTTGGTGTTCCTGGTGCTGCTGGTGTTCGTGGTGCTGTTTGCAGCGCTCGCGCGAAAATTACAGACGCCGTATCCGATCGTCCTTGTCATCGTGGGGCTGCTCCTCAGTTTCGTTCCCGGGATTCCGAAGATCACGCTGAACCCGGATGTGATTTTTCTCCTTGTATTGCCGCCGCTTCTTTACAGCGGGGCGTGGCTTACACCGTGGCGAGAATTCAAATTTAACTTTGTGAGTATCTTCCTGCTGGCTTTTGGGCTGGTGGGATTTACCGTTGCAGGCGTGGCCGGAACGGCAAAGTGGGTCTTTGCGGGATTTGATTGGAGGCTCGGGTTCGTCCTGGGAGCGGTGGCGGCGACTACGGACACGATTGCGGCGACCTCGATTGCGAAGCGGGTGGGTTTGCCGCAGGGCATCGTCGATATTTTGGAAGGCGAAAGTCTTCTGAACGACGCGACAGGTCTGTTGGCGCTGGAATTCGGCGTGGCAATCGTCGTTACCGGCGAGACCCCCACGGTGGGCGCCGGCCTCCTGCGGGTGAGTTACCTGACGGCCGCGGCGGTGGTGCTTGGGCTGGTGGTGGGCCGCCTCGTGGAAATGATTCATCAGCGCATCGATGACGGGCCCATCGAAATCACGATGAGCATCCTAGTTCCCTATGCCGTTTATCTTGCGGCGGAGGCCATCCACTCTTCCGGAGTGCTTGCGGTGGTGGCGTGCGGTTTGTACATGAGCCGCCACAGCTCGCACTTTTTTTCCGCGAGCGTGCGGATTCAAGCGTGGGCCGTGTGGGACTCGTTGACGTTTGTACTGAACGGCCTGGTGTTCATGCTCATCGGCTTGCAATTGCCGTTCGTGCTTGCAGGGATCCGCGAGTATACCTTCCGAGAGCTGTTGCAGTATGGTGCGTTGTTCAGCGGAATTCTGATTTTGCTTCGCATGATTTGGATGTACCCCGGCGCTTACCTGGCGAACTTGATCCGCAGGCGAATCCTGCATCAGCAGGTAAAACTTCCGTCGGCCCGGCAGATTTTTGTGGTCGGCTGGACAGGAATGCGCGGGGTGCTTGCGCTGGCAGCGGCACTTTCACTGCCCGAAACGCTGGCGGACGGGACGGCGTTTCCCGAAAGAAACCTTATT
>DATDHE010000213.1:0-7783 GCA_036521695.1 Candidatus Acidiferrum sp.
GCCGTCTGGAGCAGACCCATTCTTTACCTCTACGTTTGCGACGAAGCGATAGCCGCGCGTATGCACGGTCTGAATGTACTTTGCGGTTTTGGAGTCATCGCCCAGCGTCCGGCGCAACTTGGCGATGGCACTTGCCAGAGCGTTCTCGGTGACGTTGATGTTTTTCCAAAGCACGTCGAGGATTTCTTCCTTTTTGACGAGCCGGTCCCTGTTTTCGATGAGGAAAACTAGGAGCTTGAAGGCCTTAGGTTCAAGTGCAACGGCAGCCCCGGCCTTGAGCACCTCGCCCGTGCGAGGCTCAACCTTGACGTCGTCGAAGGAAAAGACCTTGGATGCCTCAGTCGTCATAAAACCGTCAGGAAATCGCCAGAAAAGAGAAGCCTTCCGTCAAGACATGCACCCGTCCGCCGCCTATATTCGCGGCAGACGGTCGGTTACGCATTGTGGTGCAAGGAGAACTCGGGATGCAACGATTTGGCCACTCCGCACCGCTGGTGCTTCTGTCTACCTCGATGTTGTCAGCGCAACACGCAAGTCAGAACCAATTCCCGAAGACGGGGTTGTCCAGAGGATATGCCCATGACGTCGTGCTAAAAGCCATCGTAATGACTAAAAGGCGATCATCTTGAGCGCGAACACCAAAAGGCATCCGCTGGCTGCATGCGTACTGCTCGTATTTGTCTGCGCCCCTTTGTCCAAGGCACAAAGCCCAGGCAATGACCAATTCCCCAAAATCGAGTAAAATCGAGATCTTTGGCGGATATTCTTCCATTGAAACCAACAACCATGACTTTCATTTTGGCCCAGCTTCCCGCGGATTCAACGCCACTGATACCGACTTCGACGAAGGCGGCAAAGCCTTTGAAGCTGCGGTTATCCGCAATCTGAACCGCTACTTCGGCATTATGGGCGACTTCTCCGCGCATTTTAGCTATGACCAAGGCCCGATCGCGCTCGCACCACCCTGCGCCCAGCCGCCATGCCCTCCCGTAACACAAAGCGCGGAACTCAACCCAAGATTGTTCAATTTCCTCGGGGGGCCGGAGTTCAAATGGCGCAACCACACGCGCTTCACTCCATTTGCCCACGCGCTGTTCGGCGTGGCTCACACCACAGCCACGTTCAGTACCGCCGGCCCAGCCGGCAGCGTCTCGAAGGGCGACGACGATACAGGATTCGCGATGACCTACGGCGGAGGGCTCCAGGTCCGCATTTTACAGAGAGTGAGTTTCCGCGTGTCCCTCGATTACAGCAAGGCTTTCGTGGGGTCGAGCGCTTTGCCCCCGCAGAGGGTCGACTCTCTCGGCTACTCCGCTGGCGTTGTCTTTCATTTTCATTAGGTTGCGCGCCGGGATTTTTCCTGAGATCGTGCTCCACAGTTCCAAACCTTTGGCCAGTCCGGTTGTGGGAAGTCACGAGTCTGGGTCCACTTGCCTGTGTCGCGTAATTGGAAACTTGAAATCGACTCTTCCGGTAGCAGAGACTATCAGGCATCTGGATTGTTTCTGACTAGGCCGTGATTGACCAGCCCCGAGGGCATTTCTCGACAACCGCTGTTGTTTGACGAAACTAAGCCCAGTCAGCCAGGTATTCGACCCTTAGAAAGGCCCATCTGTGGGTGCTCTCCTCAAATTCTTTCTTCTCACTTACGCCGTGACTTGGGCCTGCTTCATCACCGCAGTGAGGATCTCCCACGGGCAAGCGCCGAGCTCTCCTGCGCTTGCGCTAGTTTCTGGGTTCTTGTTGCTTCTCGGCACGTTCGCTCCTTCCTTGGTGGCACTGTGGATCACGGCTCGTACCGAAGGACGCCCAGGCGTAAGGGACCTGCTTCGTCGCGTAGTTCAGTGGCAGGTCGGTGCGCGATGGTATCTGTTCGCCATCTGCTATCTGCCAGCGATCAAGCTCGCCGTTGCGGTCGTGCATCGCGTCATGACCGGCTCATGGCCGCGCTTCGGCAGTGAATCCTGGTACATCATTGTGGTAGCGATCGCCATCTCCACACCGGTTCAGGCCGGGGAAGAAATCGGATGGCGCGGCTATGCTCTTCCCCGTCTAGCGGGTCGCTTCGGATTCTCGCGTGCGAGCCTACTGCTCGGGTTGATCTGGTCCTGCTGGCATCTGCCCATCTTTTTTCTTCCGGGAGCCGACAAGTATGGCCAATCTTTCCCCGTCTGGACCCTTCAAGTGGTCGCGCTTTCCGTCGCCATCACATGGCTCTACGCGCACACGAATGGAAGCCTGCTGCTCACCATGCTGATGCACTCGGCCGTGAACCAGACTGTGGGCATTGTCCCTTCGGCCAACGTGAACCCAGTGAATCCCTTTGCGCTCAGCGTTTCGTTGGTGATGTGGCTCACGGCCGCGTTCTTGTGGGTCACTGCCTTTTACTTCCTCTTTCGGATGCCCAAGGTGGAATTGTCGCGCGCCGACTTGGCCGTATAGTCGGGTTACCGCTAACTTGTTTACTGGTCTTGATTTTATCGTGCCGTGGTTCTTCACTGAATCTCAGGGGTTTCTATTTCGGATTTTCGTCGACCTGAAATAGTCCAAACGTATTGCCCTCGGGATCAAGGAAGTAGCCCTGCCAGCAGCTGCCAGGAACGGCGAACTTCTCGAGTGCGACTTGGCCGCCGTTTTTCAAGATTGCTATTGCCGTTCCATCGAAGTTTGTCACTGGCATTGAGCCCACGTATGCGTTCGTGCCGCTTCGGGGGGGCGGCGCAATTGTGGGACGCTTCAGGAGTCCTCCGCGCATGTCTTCAGCCTGAATCCGCCAGTAGTCGATCGGCAGGTCGGTCACTTTCGTAAAACTCCATCCGAAGACGGCTGTGTAAAAACCAATAGCTCGTTCAGGGTCGGCGGCTTGGATTTCAAAATACGACGGACTATTCATGTGGCAGATCCATTGGCAAATTGGATGCAATGATAAATCGGGATGACCCAGGATGGTCAAGTCCCGTTAGTGGTGCGGAAATTTGAATTCACTATTCCGATTACCAGTGCTAATCAAGCGCTGACCAGACAGGTGATGACAGCTTCTATTGTTTTGTGTTTCTAAAACCGTCCGGCGCGGACCCATTCCCTGACTTCCTCTTCCACCGAGAAGATGGCGGTGGGATCTCCGGTGTATCGCGCGTCCATCTGGTAGGCCTGCTCTTCAAACGGAACGACCATCCACGAACCCAACTCACTTATTGTTCTTATATAGCCTGCCGCGTATCTTTCCAACCCCACGATTTGGACTTGCGCAACATGGACCAGCGTATGAAAAATGGTTCGCAGCGTTGGTTCGCTGTTAAAGATTCCAACATCGACGATTGGCATCGCATTTGAGTGCAGCGGATCGGGGAGCAGACGTGTGCCGCCGGCCCGCAATTTCTCATAGAAAGACGGATACGAAACGGTCTTACCTGTCTGCCACAGTCTTACGATTCTAAAGAGTTCGAGGATTTCCGCAGTGAAGAACGGCTGCAGCTGCATTTTTTCAGTACTGCTGAGGGGAATGGCGTAAGGAAGAAAGATCTCTCGCTGCTGTTTTAGCCAGAAAACCCCCTCAGCAATTAATGCAGGCAGCTCTTGGGGCGTAGGCTCTGGCGGTCGCAAGGCAGTCGAGCTCCGTTCATCGATTCAATTGCATGTCCATTGAAGAGTCATTATATCCCGATGTGCGGGACTCTTGTCCTGACTCGAAGGCTTTAGGTTTCCCTCTCCAGCCATCTGCCTAACGCCAAATCGAAAACTGACGCGGCATCCACAGAGTTTGCTTGGCTTAGAGATAACAATGGAATTCCCATCGCTGCGTCCGGCCTTCGTATGATGCCTCGCGATATGGCAAAGATGGAACGCAAAACGGCCAAACTGAGACTCGGCCTTTCCCCCGAGCGACGAACCTCAGCTTTAGTTAGTGCCTAATTATTCGGTAATCGGAAAATTGAAATCGGCCCTGATCCCATGTCCGGTTACCCGCCTAACTAACCGTCAAGTGGAATTTGAGCGTCGACCCATGGGCGCTCCAACGTAAGGGGATTCGCCGAGTTACTCGTGCCGCAGCGCCGTCATAGGATCCACATTTGTAGCGCGGCGAGCAGGGATATAGCATGCGAGCAAGGCGATGCACATCAGCAGGATTCCGACGGCGGCATAGGTCGCGGGATCGGTCGCCTTTAAGTGAAAAAGCCAGAAGTGCTCCTTCATGAACCGATTGAGTCCGAGCGCTAACGCAACGCCAACAGCCAATCCGGCACTCACAAGCAGCAGGCCCAGCTTGCCGACCAACACGAACACGTCACGGGGTTGAGCCCCGAGAGCAAAACGGATGCCCAATTCGCGCGTGCGCTGGTTGACGAAATAGGAAAGGACGCCATATACGCCGATCGCGGCCAGGACCACGGCTATCCCGGCGAAAACCGCGAGCACGAGGACATAGGTCTTATCCCGGCTCATGTATTCCCCCAGCATATCCTCCATGGTGCTGATGTCCGTCACGGGCTGATTCGGGTCCATCTCCTTCACCATTTGCTTCACCGACGTGGTGATATCTGCTGTATGGGCTCGTACGTCGGAGGTGGTCCGGATTACCAGCGTTCCAGCCAAATGGAAGCCATCACTGCCGCCCGGATACACTTCCGGCTGCTGAAGGTATGATTCATAAACCTCTGGGTGGAGCCCGCCCATCCCGGCTTGCTTGACCTCGCCCACAACACCTACGATCTGGCGGGGCCGCTCTTCGTCTACTTCGTTGCTCGAATAGCGGAGCAGAATCTGTTGCCCAATGGGATCTTCGTTCGCGAAATAGCGGTTTGCCGTTGTCTCGCTAATGATTACAACCCATGGCGCATTCGTCGTGTCGCGTTCATCAAAGTAGCGGCCTCTCTTGAGCGGGATCTTCATGGTGCGAAAGTAGCTGGGGCTCACTTCGTTGAAGCCTAGGAAAAGCCTCTTGTCCGGTGCGGGATGCCCTACGATCGAAAAAGTCCTGCCCCCGGATCCCAACGGCGGAAGCATGGTGATCATGCCTACGGACTCGACACCGGGCAGCGCCGAAGCTCCTTCAATCAATTGTTGGTGATAGACGGTTACTTTGGGAGATATTCTCTCCATCGGCTTCCCTGGACTCCTCTCCAGGTACTTCCCTCCCGTGGGGGGGAAAAGCACGGTCATCGTCAAGACGTTTGCCGGATCGAAGCCTGGAGACGGGAGCAACATGCGAAGCAGGCTGTTGATCATCAGCCCGGCGCCCACCAGGAGCACCATCGCCAGGGCCACTTCGGCAACCACCAGCAAATACCGCGTCCCTCTATGTTTCCCGGTCGCCGTTCTGCTTTCTCCCTCCCGGAGTGCGTCCTGCAGATCCGCGCGCGAAGCTCGGAAAGCTGGAGCCATCCCGAACAGCAGCGCGGTTAAGAGGCTGAGCCCGCCGGCGAAGAGCAAAACCCGGCCGTTGATGCGAATGTTCTCCGCGTCTGGTAGATCCTGCAATCCTTGTGAGTTGTGAGTCCACAAGGCGCCTACCTTCGATATTTCGCCCAGCAGATGTATTCCCCAGAAAGAGAGCAGGACGCCCAGCAAGCCGCCCAGCAGTGTCAACAACGCGCTCTCCACAAGCGACTGCTGCATGAGCCGCCGCCGGCCCGCGCCCAGCGACGCCCGCACCGAATATTCCTTTCGCCGGCTCTCGGTCCGCGAAAGCATGAGGTTTGCTACATTGACGCATCCGATGAGCAGAATAAATCCCACGGCCCCCGCGAGAGGATACAAGCTATTCTGCGAGCTTTCGTAGAGTGCTTCATACAGCGGAGCGACTTTTGCCCCGACTCCCTTGTTTCGTTCGGGATAAGCCTTCTCCAGCGCTTGCGCTAACACGTCCATCTCCAGCTGCGCTTGCGGCAGGGTTACTCCGCGTTTCAGCCGCACCAGCGGCACAATCCAGACGCCCCCACCGCTTGCGTATCTCGCGTCTTCTGGATTGACGGGCTCCCATACGTCTGCCCGGTTTCTCGTGAACCACGGCCCGAATGTTTTGAAGCCCGCCGGCATCACTCCAACGACCGTTGAGACAACGTCGTCAATGCGGAATGTCTTCCCAAGTACTGCCGCGTCGCTATGGAACTTTGTTTTCCATAGCTCGTCACTGATAACCACCGTCTGAGAGTCTTCGTGAGCCTCCTCAACGCGAAAGACTCTCCCTAAGACGGGTTGCACTCCAACCAGAGTGAAGAAGTTAGAAGTCACGGATTGGACGGGCACCTGCACCGGCTCGCCGAGCCAGGCTACGGTAGACAAGCCGATAAATCCCACCGCACCCATGTCGGCAAAAACGTGATTTGCCTTTTTCCAGGTCTCTACATCGGCAATCGGCACGACATCTATTCCTGAGCTAGGATCCCATTTGTGTGTAGAGAATATCGTCGCCAGCTCCTCTGGATGCTGGTAAGGCAAACCATGCAGCAACACGGCGTTCATCACGCTAAAGACCGCGGTATTTGCTCCGATGCCGAGCGCGAGAGAGAAAATCACCACGGCGGCAAAGCCCGGGCTTTTTGCCAGGATTCGGGCCGCGTAGCAAAAGTCCCGCCATAGCGTCTCCAACCAGGTAAAAATCCACATTTCACGGCAATCTTCTTTCACCAGCGGAACGTTCCCAAATCGCCGCCGCGCCGCGGCCTGCGCTTCATCCGCCGCAAGCCCCAATCGGCGATTCTTCTCCGCGCGCTTCGCCAGATGAAACTCCAGCTCCTCCTCGAGATCGCGCTCCAACCTCCTGCGGTTCACCAGGGCCTTCACCCGCAGCCACGCATTTGTCATCCACTCCCGCGCCATAGTTCCTCCTCAGGCAGGCTCCAGAATTCTCGCAATCGCGTTCGCCATGCGCTTCCAGTGTGCCGTTTCTTCCGCGAGTTGTTTCCGTCCTGCCGCCGTCAGCCGGTAAAACTTCGCCCGGCGATTGTTGTCGGAGGCGCCCCACTCTGCCGCGAGCAGTCCGCGAACTTCCAGGCGATGCAGTGCCGGATACAGAGCGCCTTCTTCGACGCCCAGGACCTGGTCGCTCCTCTCATGGATGTACTCTGCGATGTCGTAGCCGTGCATCTCTCCGTGGCTCAGCGTTTTCAGGATCAGCATGTCGAGTGTGTCGCGCAACAGATCGCCCGTTTCGGTCTTTTTCAGGGTCATTTTTAGGGGTCCTTACCCATATGGTTCTTAGGGGAGTATCTCGCCATCAATTTCCCATTTCAAGGTTATTCTTTGGCAGCTGGTAGGCCTACTTCGTGCGTCGCCGCAAATTCAGTAGATCCTGATTAACGCTGCGGTACCCGGAAACTAGCCAGTAGGCAGGCCCAAGACCCGGCTCTCTGATTCGACGAGATGGGACTCAGGAAAACTTCGCTTTGTCCGAGTCGATTCGTCGCTAGCCGTGTTGATATTTGACGAAGCACAATCCTCCAATCGCAAGGAGATCTTCCCATGAGTCCTCTTCGCCACCTCTTCGTCTCCGGTGCATTCCTTGGCCTGAGCGCGGTACTCTTCGGCCTCAGCGGTTGCAACTCCGGCTCGTCCACGGGGTCAACGGGCCAGCCAAGCTACGCGCTTAGCGCCACACCGTTTAACCCAGAGTCCGTCACCGCCGGAAATACATCTACTTCCGCTATGACGGTGACTCCGACAAACGGCTATACGGGCAGCGTCAGCCTTTCGTGCAGCATGATCAGCGGGGGCACTCCGGCTCCCAGTTGCTCCTTCGGCACGTCGCCGGTGACGATCAGCGGCAGTACCCCAGGAACTTCCA